>URYW01000059.1 GCA_900552145.1 uncultured Collinsella sp.
CCATCATCCTCACCGGTTTGGAGGTGGCCGTCAGCTTCGCGGTGGTCACGCGCCTGAGCCTGCCCACCGCCGAGGTGGCCACTCCGGCCCTCGCCATCAGCTTCGCGCACTTCTTCGTCGGCCTCACGTGCATCATCTCCCAGCGCAACATCCTCAAGCAGATCTTCGGGTACTGCCTTATGGAGAACGGTAGCCACGTGACGCTCGCTCTGCTCGCGCCCACGGCCCCCGAGATCATCGAGATCGGCATCGCCACCGACGCCATCTTCGCCGTCATCATCATGTCCGCCGTCGTCGTGAGGATTTGGAACGACACCAAGTCGCTCGACTCCCACGACCTGACCGAATTGAAGGGGTAGGCCATGGATGTTTCAATGCTGACGGTCGCCCTGCTCGCTTGTCCTCTCGTGTTCTCCCTGATTATGGCTGCGCTCCCCAAGACGACGTCCTACAACGTCTTCGCGGGGCTCAACACCATCTCCGTCGCGGCGACCCTTGTCCTTTCGGTCGGCACCGCGGGAACCATGCTCTCGAGCGGGCAGAATATCGACGCTTTGGGCCTGTGGCTCCATCTCGATTCGCTCTCGTCGATCTTCGTCCTTCTGGTAGGCATCATCGGGTTCATCACCGGCGTGTACTCCATCTCCTATATCAAGATCGATATCGAGGAGAAGACCATGCCGGCCGAGCGCACCAAGCAGTACTACGCGCTGTTCAGCCTGTTCGTCTTCACGATGCTGCTCGCCAGCCTGTCCAACAACATCATCCTCACCTGGGCGGCGGTCGAGGCCACTACGCTGTCGACCGTGTTCCTCGTGGGCATCTACAAGAACAAGCAGTCGCTCGATGCGTCTTGGAAGTACGCGATTGTCTGCACCGCCGGTGTGGCCTTCGGCCTGTTCGGCACGCTGCTCATCTACGCGAACGCCGCCGATATCATGCCCAACGCGCATGAGGCCGCCTTCCTCACCTCCATCATGCCCTACGCCGACCAGTTCGACCCGATGCTCGTGCGCCTCGCTTTCGCGTTCATCGTCATCGGCTTCGGCACCAAGGCGGGCCTGTTCCCCATGCACACCTGGCTGCCCGACGCGCACTCCCAGGCTCCGAGCCCGGTCTCCGCGCTGCTCTCGGGCGTGCTGCTCAAGTGCTTCATGCTGGTGATCATCCGCTTCTACTCCCTGTCCATCATCACGGTGGGCGACACCTATCCGCGAACGCTCCTGCTCATCCTGGGCACGCTGTCCATCCTGGTGGCTGCCCTGTGCATCTTCAAGCAGGACGATATCAAGCGCCGCTTCGCGTACTCCTCCGTCGACAACGTCGGCGTGGTCGCGCTGTGCCTGGGTATCGGTGGCCCGCTCGGTATCGCCGCCTGCCTGCTGCACTGCATCTTCCACGGCTTCACGAAGGCGCTCGCCTTCTGCATGGCCGGTAACATCCAGCACATCTACCACACCCGCGACCTGAACAAGATCAAGGGCGTCGTCGAGCTCGCTCCCGTCACGGCAGCGCTCACCATCATCGCCCTGCTCGCGCTCGCCGCCTTCCCGCCGTTCGCCCTGTTCATCTCCGAGTTCCTCACCTTCGTGGCCGGCGTTCAGTCCGGTCCCATCTCGGTGGTCGTGCTCGAGGCCATCGGCCTCACCGGCGTGTACTTCGCCCTTACCGGCATCGCGCTCAAGACCATCTTCGGCAAGGCGCCCGAGGGCATGAAGCGCCACGAGGTGCCCGCCCTCATGATCATCCCCGAGATC
Source organism: uncultured Collinsella sp. (assembly GCA_900552145.1). GTDB lineage: Bacteria > Actinomycetota > Coriobacteriia > Coriobacteriales > Coriobacteriaceae > Collinsella. Next base: position 1,758 of record URYW01000059.1, read on the forward strand.
GCCCTCGCGATCGTGGTCATGTGGTTCGGTATCGCCACCCCGGTCGCCATCACGAGCGGCGTCGAGGATGCAACGTCCGTCGTTTTGAACCAGAGCGTCGAAGAGCTCCACGAGGCCCCTCTCTACCGCATGGTGTTCAGTTCCCAGACCAAGACAAGTGAGGTGAATTAGCACCATGGCAGAACCTGAAAAGAAGGACTATGCCCGTCGCTGCGAGAGCCATGTCGAGGCCCTGCGCCGCGCCGTTCCGGGCTGCATCGAGAAGGTTGAGTGGCAGTGCGAGGACCAGCTGACGATTACCGTCAAGCAGGACAAGCTGCCCGAGGCCGTCCACTACCTGTACTACGAGCGCTACGGCTGGATTCCCGTGATCATCGGCAACGATGAGCGCAGCCTGTGCGGCCGTTACGCCGTGTACTACGTCATCTCCATGGAGGGGGAGGACCCCGGCTGGGTGACCGTGCGCACCGAGGTCGATCCCGCCAAGATGACGTTCCCGTCCGTGACGCCGTTCGTCCCCGCCTGCGTGTGGGGCGAGCGCGAGCTTCGCGACATGTTCGGCCTGATCCTCGAGGGGCTGCCCGACCGTCGCCGCCTGGTGCTGCCCGACGATTGGCCCAGCGGCCTGTACCCGCTGCGCAAGGACTCCATGGACTACCGCTTCCGTCCCGCTCCCGCGAGCGACATGGAAAACTACGAGTTCTTGGCCGACACCAAGGGCAAGGAGACCACGCTCGTCCCCATGGGCCCGCTGCACATTACCTCCGACGAGCCTGGCCACTTCCGCCTGTTCGTCGAGGGCGAGACGATCGTCGATGCCGACTACCGCCTGTTCTACGTGCACCGCGGCATGGAGAAGGTCGCCGAGACGCGCCTGAACTATGACGCCGTGACGTTCCTCGCCGACCGCATCTGCGGCATCTGCGGCTGCGCCCACTCGGTGGCCTACGCCGAGGCCGTCGAGCGCGCCCAGGGCATCCATGTCCCGCCGCGCGCCCAGTACATCCGCGCCATCATGCTCGAGGTCGAGCGCCTGCACTCGCATCTGCTCAACATTGGCCTGGCGTCGCACTACACGGGCTTCGACTCCGGCTTCCAGCAATTCTTCCGCGTCCGCGAGAAGTCCATGGACCTGGCCGAGAAGCTCTCCGGTCACCGCAAGACCTACGGCCTCAACGTGATCGGCGGCGTGCGTCGCGACATTTTGGCCGAGCAGAAGCTTTCCACGCTCACGACCATCCACCAGCTGCGCTCCGAGGTTCAGGAACTCGTCGACGTCTTGCTCTCCACGCCCAACTTTATCGAGCGTACGAGCGGTATCGGTATCTTGGACCGCAAGAGCGCACGTGACTTCTCGCCGGTCGGCCCGCTCATGCGTGGCGCGGGCTATGCCCGCGACGTGCGCTTTGACCATCCCTTCGACGGCTACGCCGATCCGGACGTCCAAAAGATGCACGCCGCCACGGCCGACACCTGCGATGCCTTCGGCCGTACCGCCGTCCGCATCCAGGAGGTCTACGATTCGATCGACATGATCGAGACCATGCTCGAGAACTGCCCGTCGGGCCCCATCCTCACCACGGATTGGGAGTACACCCCGCACAAGTACGCCATCGGCGCCACCGAGGCGCCGCGCGGCGAGGACGTGCACTGGGCGATGCTCGGCAATAACCAGAAGTGCTATCGCTGGCGCGCCAAGGCCGCCACGTACAGCAACTGGCCGGTCCTGCGCTACATGTTCCGCGGCAACACCGTGGGCGATGCGGCGCTGATCGTCGGCTCGCTCGACCCGTGCTACTCCTGCACCGACCGCGTGACGGTGACCGATGTCGCCGCCAAGCGCGACCACGTGCTCGACAAGGAGCAGTTCGAGAACGTCTGGCGCGACAAGTCGCCGCTCGCGGGCGAGGGCACCATGGCCGCTCCGCTCGATGAGGAGGCGCTCTAATATGCTGAAGCTTTGGAAGGTTAACGCCAAGGCCGGCGACGCGACGGTCAAGTACCCGTTTGCGCCGTTCCCCACCAACAAGGACATGCGCGGTAAGCCCGAGCACAACGCCGAGCTCTGCATCGCCTGCGGTGCCTGCGGCGTGGCGTGCCCGGCCGATGCCATTCGCATGGACACCGACCTTGCGGCCGATACCATTACCTGGTCGATTGACTACGGCCGCTGCATCTTTTGCGGCCGTTGCGAGGAAGCCTGCCCCATGGAGGCCATCAAGCTCACCGAGGAGTTTGAGCTGGCCGTCATGAGCAAGGACGACCTCACCAGCAAGAGCGTCTATACGCTCGAGCACTGCTCGCGTTGCGGCAAGCCGTTTGCCCCGCACAAGGAGATCGACTACGCTAAGCGCCTGCTGCAAAAGGCCGGCGGCATGGAGGCCGAGCAGGCTGCCCGTACCGTCGGTATGTGCCAGGAGTGCAAGCGCGAGCTCGACGCCCTGCGTGCCGCCTCGGCCGTAAAGACCGGCAACGCTGCCGGCATGGCTGCCAACGAGACGCTTGCGTCCGGTGAGCCCCAGGGCCCCGGCATGGAGTATCTGGGTGGCCACGGCGTGAACCCGGAGTATATCGACCGCGAGCTCAACCCCGATGCGCCCGAGATTCCCGCCGGTCCGGCGCCGGTCGAGGGCATCATCATGGATTTTGATACGAAGGAGGAGTAACCATGGCCGAACCCACGCTTTTGCCCGAGCGGCTTCAGTACCGCCCGACCAAGATCGAGCTCGACGAGAGCATCGAGAAGGCCAAGGCGACCCTTCTTAAGAAGATCAAGCGCTCGGTGTACGTTTACCGCGTTGACTGCGGCGGCTGCAACGGCTGCGAGATCGAGATCTTCGGTTCCATCACGCCCGTCTTCGACGTCGAGCGCTTTGGCATCAAGGTCGTGCCCTCGCCCCGTCACGCCGATGTGCTGCTGTACACCGGCGCCGTGACGCGTGCCATGCGCATGCCGGCCCTGCGCGCCTTTGAGGCTGCACCCGATCCCAAGATCGTGGTGTCCTATGGCGCGTGCGGCTGCACCGGTGGCATCTTCTACGACAACTACTGTGTTTGGGGCGGCACGGACAAGATCTTGCCGGTCGATGTCTATATCCCCGGCTGCCCGCCCAGCCCCGCGCAGACCATCTACGGCTTTGCCATGGCGCTCGGTCTGCTGGACCAAAAGCTCCATGCCGAGACCACGGTGGAGGCCGCCGGCGAGCAGGCCGATATCCTGCACCCCGGCGTGCCGTACAAGCTGCGCGTTGCTATTGAGCGCGAAGCTCGCGCCATGAGCGGCTACCGTTACGGCCGCGACCTGGCCAATGAGTTTATGGATACGCTCGAGGGTGCGCCCAAGGGCGATATCCGCGGTGCCATGGCGCTGCTCATCGACAAGCAGGACGATCCGCGGCGCGTTGAGGTCTACTCGGCGCTGCAGGATCTGGTGCTGGCCGGAGGTCGCTAGATGGAGCTCACGGACCGCTCTGGTTACTTTGCGGGCCCCGGTATGCTCGGCGGCTCCTTTGGTGACGCCTCGCGCGCAAGCGACGAGGCTGCCGAGGGCGTCGCCGACCCCTGCCTGGGGCATGCGCCCGACCAGGTGGTCTTTTACGAGCTCACGCGTAAGTTTGTAGAGACCGAGGAAGACGTTCCTCAGGAGGCCTGCGACGTGCTGTACTACACGCTCGCCGTGGGCCACCACACTGGCGTGCTCGACTGCTTTGAGCCGCGCCTGTCGGTGCCGGTGGATGTCTTCTATTCGCTCGTCGACGCGCTGCCGGAGGGGGAGGCCAAGACCAAGTTCGAGGCCATCCGCTCCTTTGGCGAGTGCCAGCTCGACAAGGCGGCGGTGCCGTCGCTGCTCGAGGCCTGCGATGCGCTGCTCGACGAACGCGGTTTTCGTGGGTCGGCTAAGGCCGGCATCTCGGTGTTCGACGACGACTTTGGCCTGCATGCCCAGCAGGTCGCGTTCTTAATGAAGTTTCGCGATCTGGTTGAGCGCGTGCGCGATGTGTCGGGCGTGTATCTGACGGGGAGGTTGCAGTAATGGGTCGCGTTGTGGATGGACGTGTGAACGGCGCCCCGTTTGCGGGTATCGTGCGCTCGTCGGGATGCGTGCTGCGGGCCGACGTTGCCGCCGGCCCCGTGCTCTCCAAAAAGATGGAGGACGCGCCCATCGCCGGTTGGTACACCATCGACGGAGGCCAAACGCCCGAGGATGACATCATCGAGGTCAAGCGCGAGCGTCCGCCGCGTTTGGTTTTGGTTGATGCCGCCGACATGGCCCTGCCCGTCGGCGCCATCCGCTTGCTCGACAAACGTGATGTGGCCCGTCGATTCTGATCGAAGAGATTGAGCAATCGTGCGATGATATCGTCTTCGTCGGAATTCAGCCGGGCGACACGGAGTTCTACAACCCCATGTCCCCGGAAGTCTTTGACGCCGTGGACGCCGTGTACGACGCCGTGGCCGCCAACGACTTTTCCCACTTTGTCCGCTTGGGGCAAGAGCAGTAGGAGCACTTGTTCCATTTTGTTAGGAAAGAAGTGATTGACATGGCAGATTCCAAGGTGGAGTATCCCGCTCCCGATTGCCTGGCGCCCGCCGCGATCGAGGCCAAGACCGAGGTCGCCGGCGTGACCAAGGCTAACCTGCCGGTCGCTAAGGCCTTTCTGTTGGCAATGTTCGCCGGTGCGTTCATCGCCTTCGGCGGCCTGTTCTTTACGGTGTTTTTGAGCGATAGCACGCTGGGCTGGGGTGCCCAGCGCGTCGTGGGCGGCCTGTGCTTTTGCCTGGGCCTGGTGCTGGTACTGGTGTGCGGCGCCGAGCTGTTTACCGGCAATTCGCTTATGGTCTGCGCGCTCAAGAGCAAAAAGATCACCCTGGCTCAGATGCTCAAGGCATGGGTCGTCGTGTGGGTCGGCAATTTTGTCGGCGCTCTGTTCATCGTCTTTTTGGTGTACATGGCCGGCATCTATAAACTCAACGGCGAGGCGGTCGCCAACTCCATGGTGAGCGTCGCCGCCGGCAAGGTGACGATCGACTGGGTGACGATCTTCTTCCGCGGCATCCTGTGCAACATCTTTGTGTGCCTTGCCGTGTGGATCGGTACCGCCGGCAAGACCGTGGTCGATAAGGTCGTGGGCATTCTGCTGCCCATCGCTGCCTTTGTGGCCTGCGGTTTTGAGCACTGCGTTGCCAACATGTACTTTTTGCCCATGGGTGCCGTGATGCACGCGTGCGGCTATGGTGCCGACGTCGCCGGCGCCGATGCACTCAACGCCGCGGGCATTGCGTTTAACCTGTCCGCCGCTACGCTGGGCAACATCGTGGGCGGCGCGGTTCTGGTCGCGCTCGGCTACTGGTTTATCTACGCCAAGAAGTCCGAGGCGTAAGGTATCGTCTGTTTGACGTTGGGCCTCCCGCGGGGCGTTGCCGTGCGGGAGGCTGTTTGGGTCTGGGGTGCGTTGCCGGGCTTTTGGCCTGTTGTGTTTGGCTGATGAAAGGGGTAATCGAGATGGCATCTGCTGTGAAGCGTGACGGTCGCTCCGTGGTGACCACATGCGGGGGATGCTATGCCGATTGCGCCTTTGCGGCCCATGTTGAGGATGGGCGTGTGGTGGCCGAGCTGCCGGTGCCGGGTCATCCGTGCGCGGCGCGTGCCCTGTGCGCCCGCGGACGGCATCGCCTGGACATGCCGTTTGACGAGCGCGAGCGCATTGTGCACCCCATGCGCCGACGAGCTGATGGCTCGGGGGTCGATGTGATTTCGTGGGACGAGGCGTTCGCGCAGATTGCAGCGCGCCTTTGGGGGATTGTTGACGGACATGGTCCGCGCGCGCTGGGCATGACGCTCGGCGTGCCCTCGTTCGACCGTTACTGGGCGTATCGTTTTATACATGCGCTGGGCTCGCCCAACGTGTATGGTGCCGACGGTGCCTGCGAGGTAAGCCGACTTACCGGTTGGGAGCACAGCCTGGGCTACAGCCCCGCCTCCGACCTGGCGCACACCGATTGCATCATGTACCTGGGGCGTTCCATCGTCGATTCGTCGACGATGGGGGCCGTTGATGCGCTCAACGATGCCCGTCGACGTGGGGCGAAGATCATCGTGGTCGACCCCCGGCGCAGTGGCTCGGCTGCGCTTGCCGACCGCTGGCTGCGCGTGCGCCCGGGCTGCGACCTGGCCTTGCTGCTGGGCATTGCGCATGTCTTGATTGCCGAGGACCTGTATGACCACGAGTTCGTGACCCGCTATACCACGGGTTTTGATGAGCTGGCGCAGGCGGCTGGCGCTTGGACGCCCGGGTGGGCCGAGTCCATGTGCGACGTACCGGCAGATGACATCCGCGCGACGGCACGCGACCTGGCTGCTGCGGCGCCTGCCGCCGTGGTCGACGCGGGCTTTCACGGTGGCATCGGCATTGCGTATGCCAACAGCACCCAGACGGCGCGCGCTATCTGCCTGGTCGATGTGCTGTTGGGCTGCCTGGGGCATGTGGGCGGTGCGCTCAACCCGCCGACCCCGCTCGCGCTGGGCGACTTGGACCCTGCACGCTTTGAGACGCCGCCGGTGCCGCGTGTGCCCAAGTTGGGTTCCGAGCGTTATCCGCTCGTCGATCCGGTGCGCGGCCTGTGCACGACCATCGGCCAATCGATCCTCGCCGGCGACCTGCGCGGACTCATCGTCTATGCCAGCAACCCCGGTGCGGGTTACGGCAACGCCGATGCGTGGCTTGGTATCTTGCAACAGCTCCACCTGCTCGTGACGATTGATATTCGCTGGTCCGAGACGGCGCGCGCTTCCGACTTCGTGCTACCCGACGTGACGTATCTGGAGGCCGACCGCGGTGTGGGCACAGTGATGGGCGCCAACGATGCGCGCGTGTTCTACCGCAACGCCGTGCTGCCCGTGTTACATGACGACACGCGTTCCGGTCGGGAGATTTTTGCCGGTCTGGCGCAGGCGTGTGGCGTGGGCGAGTACTTCCAGTTTACGTCTGACGATCTGGCGGCTGCCCAGGTGGCGCCTTTTGGGATCAATCTGGACGAGCTCAAGGAGCGCGGCTGGGCCGACACGGGTGTTACGTTGCCGTCGCGTACGGGCGAGCCGGCGATTCCCTTGGATAGCGGTAAAATTGCGCTGGCAAGCGACGTATGGGAACGAGCCGGCCTGGGCCGTGTACCCAACTGGATTGCCCCCATGGTGGAGCCTGGCCCGGGGATGTTTCGCCTCATTAGCGGCAACCGTCCCTTTGAGTCGCATACCTCGCGAAGGCTTGCGGCGGCCGGTGCCGCCGAGGCTGGATCGGACCTGGATGCCGTGCAGATGAATGCCGATGCTGCTGCGCGCATGGGCATCGCCGACGGCGAGGTCGTCGAACTCGTGAGCGATATGGGCCGCGACCGCGTGCGCGTGGAGACGACGCCGTATCTGCATCCGGCGTGCATCTTCACCTCGGCCGCTCCCGGCGGGCGTTCGTTTGGCGCCGATGCCGGTGGCGCTCAAGCCTTGGGCGTGGGCCCGCTCGACCATACGCCGTTGCGTTGGGATCCGTTGACGGGCGCCGCGCTCACCCAGGAAAACGCCGTTCGCGTGGAAAAGATTGTCGCGCGCGGGGATAATAACGAGTAATTGACTCAGCTGATGTATTTGACTGATCCACGTTTCTTTTGAAAGGCCGCACATGAGCGATAGCCAGAACATGTCCGATGAGGTACGCGCCCGCCTTCGCGCTATTCCATCCGTCAACGAGCTGCTCACAGAGTGGCCGGTTGTGAAGGCGGCGGGGGAGACCTGCGACGCGGTGGTGCATGCCGCCGTCACGGCCGAGCTCGATGAGGAGCGCGCCGCTATTCGTGCCGGCGTCGCCCCGCGTTCCAAGCGCGAGCTGGCCTCGGCCATCGAGTGGCGTGCGCATCGCTCCGCGCTGCCGAGCCTGCGTCCCGCCGTCAACGCCACGGGTGTGGTTATCCATACCAACTTGGGTCGCGCCCCGCTCGCGGAGTCGGCCGCCAAGGCCGTGGCCGAGGTCGCGCGCGGCTACAGCACGCTCGAGTACAGCGTGGACACCTGCTCGCGCGGGTCGCGCAAGGAGCACGCCGCGCAGCTCATCCGCTCGCTTACCGGTGCCGAGGACGCGCTGGTCGTTAACAATAACGCCGCCGCCGTGCTGCTGGTGCTAGCGACCCATGCCGCAGGCAAGGAGGTCATCGTCAGCCGCGGCGAGCTTGTCGAGATCGGCGGCAGCTTCCGTATCCCCGATGTTATGGAGGCTTCGGGCGCCAAGCTCGTCGAGGTCGGAGCCACCAACCGCACGCATTTGAGCGACTACGAGCGCGCCATCACGCCCGATACGGCCATGATTCTCAAGGTCCATCCTTCCAACTATCGCATCGAGGGCTTTCACGAGGAGGTGGATTCTCGGGAGCTTGCGGCGCTTGCTCACAAGCATGGCCTGCTGTTCTACGAGGACCAGGGCTCGGGCGCGCTGTTGCCCGACGACATCTTGGTGCGCGGCGGCGAAGAAACCACGCCGGCTTCGGTTTCGGCAGGGCTCGATCTGGTGTCGTGCTCGGGCGATAAACTGCTTGGTGCCGCGCAGGCGGGCATTATCATGGGCCGTCGCGATCTGGTCCAGGCCTGCGGCGCACATCCGCTCATGCGCGCTCTGCGTCCGGGCAAACTGGCTCTGTCGGCGCTCGAGGCCACGCTGCGTATCTACATGGATGGCGCCGATGTTGCCCATCGCGATATTCCGGTGCTCAGCATGCTTACGCTGCCGCAGGCCCATTTGGAGCGACGTGCCCGTAAGCTGCGTGATCGTATGGTCGCCGGGCTCGATAAGGCTGGTTGCCCGTGTGCCGTTGAGTTGGAGATTGTCGAGGAATCGTCGACCCCCGGTGGCGGTTCGCTGCCTACCGTCGAGCTGCCCACCATGTGCGTTGCCGTGCGCCTCGTCGATGAGCGTCTTTCCGTTGACGCACTCAAGCGCTCGCTCGTCCAAGATTTCGACACGCCGGTCGTCACACGCGCCTCGCACGATCGCGTCCTGTTTGACGTGCGTACACTCGTGGGTGACCGCGATATCGAGACGGCGGCAACGACGCTCGTCGCGTGCGTTAAGAAGGCGATTGCTCGATGAGTGAGGTTAAAGCGCTGGTGGAGTGTCCCGTTATCGTTGGCACGGCGGGCCACGTCGACCACGGTAAGTCGGCGCTGATCGAGGCACTGACCGGCAAGAATCCCGATCGCCTTGAGGTCGAGCGTCGTCGCGGCATGACGGTGGAGCTTGGCTTTGGTGAGCTGGCGCTGCCGAGTGGCAAGATCGTCGGCCTGGTCGACGTGCCGGGCCACGCGCATTACCTGCGCGCCATGGTGCAGGGCGCCACGGGCATCGACGTGGCCGTGCTGGTGGTTTCGGCCGTCGAGGGCGTGATGCCGCAGACCCGCGAGCACGTGCGCGTGCTGGAGATGCT
>URYW01000060.1 GCA_900552145.1 uncultured Collinsella sp.
CCGTCATGGCCGTTCCCTGCGGCGACCAGCGCGACTTTGAGTTTGCCCGTAAGTACGACCTGCCGATCGTGCCGATCATCTTGGACGATGACGATCGCGCTGCCGTCGAGGCCAGCGGCGAGACCATCGATACCTTCCATGCCGAGACCGTCGACTGGGATTGCGCCCACGCTGCCGAGGGCACGCTCGTCCAGTCCGGCAAGTACACCGGCATGCGCGGCGGTAAGCACTCCGAGGGCGAGGCTGCCATCGTGGCCGACCTCGAGGCCATGGGCTGCGGCCGTCGCAAGGTCGAGTTCCGCCTGCGCGACTGGCTCATCAGCCGTCAGCGCTATTGGGGCAACCCCATTCCGGCCATCCACTGTGAGCACTGCGGCATCGTTCCCGTGCCCGAGGATCAGCTGCCGGTGACGCTGCCGGAGAACCTGGACCTGGGCGCTGGCGAGACCCTCGCCGAGTGCAAGGACTTCTACGAGACCACCTGCCCGGTCTGCGGTCGCCCGGCCAAGCGCGAGACCGATACCATGGACACCTTCACCTGCTCCAGCTGGTATTACCTGCGCTATACCGACCCGCACAACACCGAGCTGCCCTTCTCCCGCGAGGCGGCAGACCGTTGGATGCCCGTCGATAACTACATTGGTGGCATCGAGCACGCCATTTTGCACCTGCTCTACAGCCGCTTCTTTACCAAGGCGCTGCGCGACCTGGGTCTGCTGAGCGTGGACGAGCCCTTCACCAACCTGCTGTGCCAGGGCATGGTCAAGGACGAGAACGGCGACACCATGTCCAAGTCCAAGGGCAACGTTGTGCCCCCGAGCTCGGTTATCGAGCCCTACGGCGCCGACACCATGCGTCTGGCGATCCTGTTTATCGCCCCGCCCGAGAAGGACTTCGACTGGGATCCCAAGGCCGTCGAGGGCGCCAACCGCTTTATCAAGCGCGCCTGGCGTATCGTGTGGCAGCTCGTCCAGTCGGGTGACGCCAACGTGGCCTTCGACAAGTCCGTGCTCGATGAGACCGCGATGAAGCTCTACCGCGAGCGTCACCGCACCATCGCCAAGTGCACCGAGGACTTCGACCGTGGCCAGTTCAACACCGCGATCTCGGCCGTCATGGAGCTCGTCAACGCGGCGCGCGCCTACCTCAACGCCACCGAGGGAACTGACCGCGACAAGGCCCTGTGCTACGGCGTGGCCAAGGACATCGTGAGCGTCCTGGCGCCCATCTGCCCGTTCTGGGCCGACGAGCTGTGGCACGAGGCGCTCGGCTGCGAGGGCAACGCCTACACCGCCGCCTGGCCCGAGTTCGACCTGGCCGAGTCCATCGAGGACACGGTGCAGATCGTCGTCCAGGTGCTCGGCAAGGTCCGCGGCCGCATTGACGTGGCCCGCGATGCCTCCAACGAGGAAATGCAGGCTGCCGCCGAGGCTGCTGTCACCAAGTGGACCGAGGGCAAGACGGTCGTCAAGGCCATCTGCGTGCCCGGCAAGCTGGTCAACCTGGTGGTCAAGTAAGCACTGCGCGCAAAGCTGACATGCAATAAACGAGGGGCGATCCAGTTGGGTCGTCCCTCGTTTTGCATGTACCTGCCTAGGTGTCTTCGGTCAATTGTCCTATTCTTATGGAGAAGCTGTGCGCACGCTGACCTGCATATTCGTACTGTGCTTGCACGTTTCTGCAGCTATTGGTATAGTTTGCTTGCAAATGAAGTAGTAATTGAAAGAAGTGGGGTTTCGGCCCCGCTTCTTTTTTGTATGGATGGAGGTGCCGCAATGGTCAAGACCAAGACCGAGCAGGCGATCATCGACGCGCTCGAGGCCGTCGCTCCCCAGCACGATGTCGACATTGTCGACGTTGAGCTCGTGGGCGCCACCAAGGCCCCCTGCGTGCGTGTGCGTATCGAGGGTGCCGAGGGTCAGAGCCTGTCGCTCAACGACGTCACGGCCAATACCAAGTGGGTCGGCGACGTGATCGAGGAGCTCGACCCCATTTCTTCGAGCTATACGCTCGAGGTGTCGAGCCCGGGTATGGCGCGCCCGCTGCGCCGCCCGCGCGACTTTGCTCGCTTTGTGGGCGAGGACTGTGAGCTCACCTCCACTGCCACCGAGGGCCGTCGCAAGTACTCCGGCAAGATTGCCGCCGCGACCGAGACGAACGTGACCCTCGAGCTCGAGGACGGCGAGTCCGTCACCCTCGATTTCTGTGATGTTAAAAAGTGCAAGTTGAAGCCCACCTATGACTTCAAGCCCGCGAAGGAAGGAAACTAACATGGCAGCATCCGACATGATGTCCGCCCTGATGGAGCTTTGCCAGGAGAGGGACATCGACCAGCTCTACCTGATCGACCGCCTGGAGCAGTCGCTCGCCAAGAGCGACGCCGAGATCCTGCCACTTGATTGGGGCGCCAATGTGACCATCGACCGCAGCACCGGCAAGATTTACGTCTACCGCCTGGAGCCGATCGACGATTCCATGGACGAGGAGGGCAACTTCACCGAGTTCGAGGAGATCGACGTCACCCCCAAGAACACGAGCCGCATCGCCGCCCAGCACGCCAAGGCCGAGATCAACGCCATCGTGCGCAACTCCGCTCGTGAGCAGATCTATGAGGAGTTCTCCGACCGTATCGGTGACCTCATCAGCGGTACCGTGCTGCAGTCCACGCCCGACTTTACGATCGTCAAGATCCGCGATGGCGTCGAGGCCGAGCTGCCGCACTTTGACCAGCGCCGTTACGAGAACGAGCGCAACGAGCGTCCGATGGGCGAGCGCTACCTGCACAACCAGCACATCAAGGCCGTGATTATCGACGTGCGCGATCCCAACTCCAACCTGCAGCCGGTTCGCGGCGAGCACAGCCGTCCGCCGATTGTCATCTCCCGCACCCACCCCGAGCTCATGCGTCGTCTGTTTGAGCAGGAGGTGCCCGAGATCTATGAGGGCACTGTCCAGATCAAGTCGATCGCCCGCGAGCCCGGCCAGCGCTCCAAGGTCGCCGTCCACTCGCTCGACGACCGCTTGGATCCCGTGGGCGCCTGCGTCGGCCCCAAGGGCAGCCGCGTCCGCGCCGTCGTGGGCGAGCTCCGCGGCGAGCGCGTCGACGGCTCGGCCGACCTGTCGGCGGCCTGCCCGCGCCTGGCGGCGTGGCCGCGCTGCTGCAACGGGTGCGGCCGGTACCGCGCGATCGGCTGCAAGCGCCGCCCGCACGTATTCTGTGTTTCGTCAAGAGGATTTGAGCAAAAAGAGCATCGGAAATTGAGCAGTCGCAGCATCGGAAGTGCGCACGCTTTTTGAGCGGCTAGCCCTCCTGCATGAGGGCATGGCGGACGCGGTAGGACTCGCCGCGGAACTGGACGAGCCTCCCGTGGTGGACGATGCGGTCGATCAGGGCGGCGGCCATCTGGTCGTCCCCGAACACCGCCCACACCTGCTGAACTCCAGGTTCGTGGTGAATACCACCGACTGCCTCTCGTATGCGTCGGCGAGGACCTGGAAGAGCAGCCTCGCCCCGTCCGCGTCGAGCGGGAGAAACCCGAGCTCGTCGATGACGAGCAGGCGGGCCTTGCCGATGATTGCGGCCTCCCGGTCGAGCCTCCCGTCGTCGCGGGCGCGCCTCAGGCGCATCACGAGCGAGGACGCCGTGAAGAAGCGCGCCTCGAGCCTCCTCTCGCACGCCAGCGCGCAGAGGGCCGACGCCATGTGCGTCTTGCCGGTGCCGACGTCGCCCATGAGCACGAGGTCCTCCCTGCGCTCGACGAAGTCGAGCGCGAGCAGCGACTCGCGCCCCATGCCCTCCGGCCACGACACGGCCGACCAGTCGTAGCCGTCGAAGGTCTTGGGCGCCGGCAGCGCGCAGCGCCTGAGCAGCGTCGCGCGCTTCGAGGCCTCGCGGCTGGACCTCTCCGCCTCGAGGTAGCCCGCCAGGTACTCCACCTGCTTCGGGGTGCCGAGCCTCGACCACTCCTCCAGGACGGCGGTGGTGAGCGAGCACGACCGCCCGGCCTCCACGACCCTGCGGGCCAGCTCCTCGCTAGCTGCCATCGGCGACCGCCCCCTTCAGGAACCCGTCGTAGACCGACAGGTCGGCCCCGCCGGCCCCGCCGAGAGGGCGCGCGCAGAGAGGGGCGATGCCCCGCTGGCCTAGCCTAAGGGCGAAAACGGAATAGACGGACCGACCGTCCGGCTGAGTCTGGGAAGAGGTGCCGGGCGGCGGGCGGAGCATGGCCACCGGACCCATCGAAACACATCTCCACCGTTCCTTCAACTGGGAAAACGACGCCCCGTGGCCTGAATGGGGCCTCGGGGGCGTTCGGCTAACTGCGGGAACGGCCTATCCGCTCAATGTGTTCGGCTGAGATCGGAAATCAACCATATTATGGGCACAGTCGGCAATTGGGTTGGATAGCCTCGCACCGGAGGAATCAACATGAGTACAAGTAGCTACAAACCGCAAAAAGGCCGTGGCCTCCCGTGGCCTTTAGACACGGACGCTCCATCGGTTGCCGATCAGGCCGAGACGCCTAGCGAGATGGAGGCGGCGCTTGACGTTCGACAGGATGAGATTGCAAAGAGCGAGATCCTGAGTGGAATCAACAGGCCATCCTACGACTCATTATTTGCGGTCGCGAAGAATCGCGTCCAGCTTGCGATTCTGATCATGATTTGCTCCTTCCAGACGTCCAAAGGGCCTAATAGGAAGGATGCCAACGGAAAAGAACTTACAAAAGGTCTTTTCATGCGTCAGGACAAGCTCGAAAAAAAGTCTGTTCGACTCAACCGACTGTATCGAAAGCTCTGGGCGAGCTGGCTCATCGAGGCATCATCATGAAGACCGATGGGGTGTGGGTCATCGTTTGGGCTCGGCTCGATATTCAAGCGCGTGAGGCCGGATGGGATCCGCGCGCGGACGCGGGCGGCGAGGTCGGACGTGAAAGCCGGACCGCAGAGGTATCGAGCGCACGCGGCCAGGGCCTCGAGGGCGCCTGGCGGGTAGGGAGATCCGAGCATGAGGCAGGACAACGCGCAGGCCCGCGAAAGGTTCACGAGCTCCCCCGCGACGCGGCTGGACCCTCGGCTGCCCCTCGTAAAGGATGCAGAAGACACGGTCGAGGTCCGACGGTTCGACCAGGCTGTACCGGCAGTCCGCGTACAGTGCGCAGCCCCTCCCGCGCGGGTCGCCGTCCGAGTCCTCATCCGGCTCATGATGGCGCACCTCAACCCAAAGGCCCTCCAACACGTCGTCGAACCCGAAATCGAGCTCCGCCTGGACGCTCTCGCCGAGCGCATCGCCCAGGGCGAGCTCCGGCACCTTCGTCACACGGCCGTCCAGCCACTTAATCTCTGTCATCGCGCGCATGGTGCAAGCCCCTTCCGACACGGGATTGTCAGCTCAACCCGACCCTTACCCATACGGACGAACATAACTCGCCAGGGGGAAGCCCCTGAAGGCCGTGCGCCACAACATGAGGCCGAATCCGCCCCGGCTGGACAGGCCAACAACGAAGGAGCACACGGAACCGGCGCGGCGTTACAACCGTCCCGGCAAGCGTGTCACTTGGCCAAGTCATGATGCCGACAAACCCGGAAATGCTCCAACGGAGCGCCGAACGAGCGTAACAATATAAAGCCGTGCAACACGTGTTGGACGACCGGAACATCCCAAACAAAGGCCTGTAGGTCCCACCTTCAAGCCCAATAGCAAAATGTGCATCAGCGGATTTGCAGCGATACAAGTCTCAACCGTCACCATCCCCCCGCAGCGCGCCCAGTCCCGCTCATCCTACAGCATCTGTCCCAGAACGAGAAAACGACCAGCTAAACCTGCCAACCTTTATTTCCGCACGCGCGTAATTCAACTCATAAGGACCGGCTATCCCTTACCTGTGACACAATCTCAAACGCACAGAACAGAATCATCAGTCCAATCATCGCATAAGAGGCAGCCGAACCTTCAAGCACTATTCCACAAAGAACAATCTCCGCGCAGCCAATAAGAACTGTTATCAGGCGCTCTGCCTTTTTGCTCTCGGCGCTCGCATAAAAAGGCGGCAAAGTGCACAAGATCACATATAGCCCGGGAAGGGAATACAGGATCGATAGTCCAAGTCCCCCATCAACCGCAGTGCTTTGCGTAAGAATCAACTGAACCCAAACGGCAATTATCACTGAGCAGGTTGTCGATAAAAGAAGACTAGAAATATAGCACGCAACAAAGTTCCGTCGCATTCGAGCAGAGAAATCCGCGAACTCTCTTCGCCGCGTGGAAACAATAAGGTACACAGAAATTGCAATAGAACCAATCAGAGAAAACAGCGGAACAACCAGCAATTCAAGCTTATTACCCCATCGATCAACCACACCCCCACTCCAATGAGCGGGAATTGTATCAGGGAAGACTGACCAAGCCGCCCATAGAATCAGAAATGGAAGAATAGAGAGGATGAAAGATGATAACACTGCAGTAGTTTTTTTTGAGGCTCTCATCGATTCCGCATCTCCTTGCGCGCCCACATTCCACTCCGCCTTAAATCAAGTATACGTTTTGGAACGGGATGTCACTCCGAACGCCTTACCCTCTTAGTGTGAATGCCGCTGCGGCATTGTTGACTCATCCTTAGTAATCGCGTCTATCCTCTGCAGCATCAGCCAAAGCAATCCGAGAGGAGCCGCACATGCATGCAGCGGAAATTCCTTTCGGGGGGGGGTATCTCCCAGATTTACCCGCCGCCCGAAGGGGCAGTCGACAGTCGAGTACGTACTGATCATCGCGATCATCGTCCTGGTGGTGCTGATCGCGGGACCGTGGGTCTCGTCGGCGATCACAAACCAGTTCAACACGGTGGCGGGGACGCTCGGCAACGGAATCTCAAAGGGGATCTGGGAGTCGGGCGGCACGGGCGGCGGCAACGGGTCGTTGACCGACGCCGACATCGTGGACCCCGTTCACGGGATAGCGTTCGCCGTGTACTCGGAGGACGACCACAGCCTCATGTTCTACAAGCGCCGCGGGGTCCCCAGAGTCGGTGACATGCTCAACAGCCGCCGCGTGACGGCGGTGTATACGGGGTTCGAAAATGGATACGCCACCGCGACCGTGGGAAACGACGGCAAGACGACTGCCCCCTGGTGGCCTAACAGAAATAATATCGTGGCCGTAAAGGCCATTGGCGATGGCATAGAAATCCACTCGTTGGCATTTTGCTTTCAGTACATGGAGAACTGCAAGAGCTTTGATCTGGCAAAGTTCGACATGTCGAACTGCACAAATCTGCAGCACGCATTCGCGTATTGCGGCAATGCGACTTCCTTCAGTATTTCAAGCTGGGATACGTCCTCGGTCGTCGAATTCGACTCGGCGCTCAAAAACCTTTACAAGGTCGAGGAGATTGACATCCCCGGATGGTCGACGCGGAAAGCCGGCGATTTACGTCTCCTTTTTTCCACCGACAGTTCGCTGAAAAGCGTGAAATTTGGACCAGGGTGGAAGACCTCAGATGTTATGGATATGCTCGGCATGTTTAGCTATTGCAAAAATCTAAACCTCGACTGTTCCGATTGGAATGTCCCAACCTATGCCAATCATAGTGACTTCAATCACTGCGCCCCCGGCGTTATCCTCCCGAAGGCGTGGCAGTAGGTCTGAAGAAACAAAACGGCAAGCAGTTTATGTGGCGCGGGCACCCGTGCCGCCGTTGCCTCAGCGGCACGTTACGGGCTAGTCGGTTCGATTTAACGTACGCTCTGCATGCAATATCAATCCCCATGCGAAGGGCGTGTCGCATATGCATGCAGCGGCAATTAACCTTCGGGGGGTGGGTATCTCCTAGGAATACCCGCCTCCGAGGCCAAGGAGCCATCGAGTACGTTCTGGTCATCGCGATTATCGTCCTGGTTGTGATGATAGCCGGCCCTTGGGTCTCGTCGGCAATCAGTAACCAGTTCAACACGGTGGCGGTAGTATTGGTAAACGGGACAGCAGGTGGGACTTGGGAACCGAGCGGTTCCGGCAGCGGTAACGGCGCGGGTTCCGCGACCGTCCAGGCGGCGCTCGCCAAGGACGCGAAGGACACGCGAAGGACTGGACCCTCGGTGAGCAGAAGGCAGTTGCCGAGGACATCGCCGCCAAGGGCGAGGCGTCGCCCGCCTACGCCAAGGCGAAGGCCGCGATGGATGCCGGCACCGAGTTCTCGATGAAGCTCACCGATGGCAAGACGCTGACTTACCGCATTATCGGCATCAATCATGATGACCCTGCAGGCGGATCCGGCAAGGCGGGCCTCACGTTCCTCACCACCACGACGGGCATTTGGTCCCCCATGAACGCGATTGACACCAACGCCGGCGGTTGGGAGAAGTCTGAACTCCGTCAGAAAATGAACTCCGGCAAGATCTGGAATCTGATGCCCTCCGATTTCCAGTCCAAGGTGAAGGCCGTCAAAAAGCTATCGAACAATGTCGGGGGCGGTGATGAGAACAAGAACGCCGCCGTGACGGCTACCTCGGACAAGCTGTTCCTGCTCAGCTACTCTGAGATCGCCCCCCACCTCCTATTGGGCATCCTATCCCTGGACTTCCTCCGAGGGCACCCAGTACGAGGCCTTCAAAGGCAAGGTGACGGAGAACTATAATCCCAACTCTGCCATTGCCATTGGCAGCGGTTGGTGGGAGCGTTCGGTGTTTCCGAACGCCTCGAAGGGCTTCCTCCATGTCGACAGCAGCGGCAATCCGTCGGACAGCAACTCCGCGCCGGGCTGGTTTTGCGTCTCCCCCGCCTGGTGCTTCTAGCTTGTCTAGCGCAAAGCCCGCGTTACCCCGCGCGTGCTTTCTTTTGGCGACCGAACGAACGGCTTCAGGTTCATGGCACGGGTAGTCGGATTGAAGAGAAATGGGGTCATACAGCGGCTCTCAGAGCGCCTGCCGCACTCCCCCGCCATTACCTCAGCTGCGTCCTCGTATAGAGTCCATCCTGCTTGGTGTTTCGAGTTCGGGGCGTATACGGTGGGTGGATAATGGATTCACTTCGATGACGGCGTGTACGGGAGCGACCATGGCGATGCGCGAGATCGCGGTCAAGTTCGATGAGGGCGAAATGGCCTTGATTCAGGGCCATGCGGACGCCACGGGCATGACCTTTTCCGAGTTCGTGAGAAGGGCCGCGTTCGAGAAGGCTGAGGACATGGCGGACATCGAGGCCTACAACGAGGCTTTGGACGGGGACGGCGGCACTCGCTACCCGATGGAAGAGGTCGTGCGCATGGCGGTGGAGGCTGAGTGATTGTCCACACGCGTTGTCTGTCTCGGCTCTAAAGGCTTCTCTTGGGCGGGGTTCGGCTTATAGCCGGGTCCCGCTTTTTTGCGGCTTTCAGTTGTCTTTCTGAAGGTATGAAATGGCTGCCTCGATATGAATACGGTCGGCATTCGAAGCGGACGTTATAGCCGCGCTAATAGCGCATGACTTTCTCCCCTGCCGTCATCGTTGCCGCAGCGGCAAGACCGTTGCAAATACTTGGAATAGCCCTACGCTCGGCTCGTATTGCAAACCCCGAGTGAAGGGAGCCGTATATGCATGCAGCGGCAATTAACCTTCGGGGGGGGGGTCGCTCCTGAAACGGCCCGCTACCGAGGGCGATCAATTATCGAGTACGTCCTGATCATTGCCGTCATCGGCCTGGTCATCGTGTTCGCGGGACCCGGCGTGGCCGGAGCCATCCGAAACCAGTTCAACCTGGTCGGCAACACGGTGAACAATGGGACGGTCGGCGGCGTCGAGGGAGGCGCGTCCGGTGGCGGCTCCGCAGGCGCCGATTCCGCGGCCGTCCAGGTGGCCATCGCCAAGGACGCGAAGGACTGGACCCTCGACGAGCAGGAGGCGGTTGCCAAAGACATTGCCAAGAACGGTACATCGTCTATCGCCTACGCCAAGGCCAAGGCCGCCATGGATGCCGGCACCAAGTTCTCGATGAAGCTGACCAATGGCAAGACGCTCGAGTACCGTATCATCGGCATCAACCACGACGACTTGGCCGATGGTAGCGGCATGGCAGGCTTGACGTTCGAGGCGACCAACTCTGCCTTGGGTAGCCAGAGGATGAACGCTACGGACACCAATGCCGGTGGTTGGGATAAGTCCGAGCTCCGTACCCGCCTCAACAGCGGTGACCTCTGGTTGCTCCTGCCCAGCGAGCTCCAGTCAAAGGTGAAACCCGTCACAAAGACAACCGATAACGTTGGCGGTAACGGGGGCGGTGCCCCCTCGGCGACGACCGACAAGGTTTTTCTGCTCTCGGCAACCGAAGTATACGGGGATATGCAATCTGACGGCATCCAGTACGAGCGCTACAAATCCAAGGGCGTGACGGTGTCGAACTATTCCGGTGCATCAGGCTATAGCCACTGGACTCGTTCCGTGAGACCGCGCAGCTCCACATCCTTTCGCTATGTTCAAAGCGGCGGTATTTGCTACAGCTACAGCGCGACGGACTCGTTTTATGTCCTCCCCGCTTTCTGCTTCTGATCTCTTTCATCGCAAAGCCCCCGCAATCCTGCGAGGGCTTTTCTTTTGGCGATTACTCAAACAATTCGAGGTTCATTGTACAGGTAATCGGGTTGAGGAGAAATGGGGTCATACAGCGGCTCTCAGAGCGCCTGCCGCACTTCCCCGCCATTACCTTTGCGGCATCCTCGTATGGAGTCCATCCTGGTTGGCGTTTTGTTGTAACCGCTCACTTGTCCACAGATCAAGTGAACTGCTGGAATAAATACAGCGACACACTAGTTCGTTACAGTCGCCATATCTGCGTAAATCGCCGCGATAAATACAGCCTGTACTCGTCTGTATACCAGCTACGCGTATGTAGATTCATGTCGCGTTAATAAATCGGCTCAAGCGCGTGCAAAACGCGCAAGTAACCGCAAAAAGCGATTATCGCGCAGGTAGATTTTTGGCACCCTGTTGCTTAATCAAAATTAAGCAATTGCTTAAAACAAAAAAGGTCAGGCACTAGGTGCCTGACCTGCAAACTTCTGGTCGGGACGACTGGATTCGAACCAGCGCCCCCTTGACCCACTGTCAAGTGCGCTACCAA
>URYW01000061.1 GCA_900552145.1 uncultured Collinsella sp.
CAAACGTCGAGATGATGCGTCAGAAGTTTGACGACTACGAGGCCGAGTGCCATTCCTGCCTGGAGCGCAAGCTGCCGCTGCCGGCATATGACTGCGTCATGAAGTGCAGCCACGCTTTCAACCTGCTCGATGCTCGCGGCGCCCTGTCCGCGGTCGAGCGTGCCAACTACATCCTGCGCGTCCGCGCCGTCGCCAAGGCGTGCTGCGAGGCCTACATGGCCGAGGTCGCCGGAGTCAACGAGAATGCCGATCAGGAAGGCGAGGTGGCGTAAGCCATGGCAGACGCTAAGGATTTCCTGTTTGAGATCGGTACGGAAGAAATGCCCTCCGCACCGCTGAACACTGCCGCCAAGCAGCTTGGCACCATGATCGCCAAGGGGCTCGACGAGGCCGGTCTGGCCCACGGCGAGGTCCGTGTGATCTCGAGCCCGCGCCGCCTGGCTGCGCTCGTTGCCGACGTCGCCAGCGCGACCGACGAGGTTCACGAGGTCAAGCGCGGCCCCGCGGCCAACATCGCCTTCGATGCCGATGGTAACGCCACCAAGGCCGCCCAGGGCTTCGCCCGCAAGTGCGGTGTGGCTGCCGAGGATCTGGTTCGTCGCGAGGACACCGACGGCCGTGAGTACGTCTTTGCCGAGAAGAACATCCCTTCCGCCCCGGCCACCCCGATCCTGACGGCCCTGTGCGAGAAGACTATCGCTGGCCTGCAGTGGCCCAACTACCGCTCTCAGCGCTGGGGTCACGAGCATGCGACCTTTGTTCGTCCGGTCCGCTGGATCTGCTGCCTTCTGGGCGAGGACGTTGTGCCCGTGTCGTTTGCCGACGTGACGAGTGGCAACACCACGCGTGGTCATCGCGTGCTTGGCCCCGGTGACCATGTGGTCGCCAGCCCCGCCGTCTACGAGCAGGTGCTCGAGGACGCCGGCGTGCTTTCTGCCGAGCGCCGTCGCGAGGCCATCCTTGCCGGTATCGCCGAGGTCGAGGCTGCCCGTCCCGGCTGCCATGTCGATACGCCCAAGAAGGTCTTTGAGGAGGTCATCAACCTCTGCGAGTGGCCGACGGTGCTCGTCGGGACCTTCGATGAGGAGTTCCTCAAGGTCCCGCACGAGATCATCTGCGAGTCCATGCTCACCAACCAGCGCTACTTCCCGATCTATGACGGCGAGGGCAAGCTCACGCGTGAGTTCGTGGTCGTCTCCAACAGCAAGCCCGAGAACGCCGAGCGCGTGATCGACGGCAACGAGCGCGTTGTGCGTGCCCGTCTGGACGATGCCAAGTTCTTCTACGAGGAGGACCTGAAGATCTCCCTCGACGAGTTCCGCGAGCGTTTGGCCAAGGTCGCCTTCCAGGAGAAGCTCGGTAGCGTGCTCGCCAAGTCCGAGCGCATCGAGCAGCTCGCGCTCGCTATTGCCCGTGAGGCACACCTGGGTGCTCACCTGGCAGCCGATGCCGCTCGCGCCGCGCACCTGTGCAAGGCCGACTTGGTATCCAACGCCGTCGTCGAGTTCACGAGCCAGCAGGGCGTGATGGGCGGTTACTACGCCACCGCGATGGGGGAGAACGATGAGGTCGCCCACGCCATTCGCGATCATTATCGTCCCCGCTTTGCCGGTGACGAGCTGCCCGAGGGCACCGCTGGCTGCATCGTGGCCTGCGCCGACAAGCTCGATACCATCGCCGGTATCTTTGCCATTGGCGAGCCCCCGACCGGCTCCTCCGATCCCTACGCGCTGCGTCGTGCCGCTATCGGCATCATCAACATCCTGCGCGACCGTCTGCCGATCGATCCCACGTCGCTTATCGACTTTGCCCTTGAGCTCTATAGCGAGCAGGGTATCGAGTTCGACGCCGCCGAGGTCGCTCAGCAGGTTCGCGACTTCTTCCACGGCCGTCTGGTGAGCATGGCCCGCGACGAAAAGATCCCGGCCGATACCGTTGCCGCCGTCTCCGCGGTGCACATCATCGCCCCGTCCGTCTTCTTCGCCCGCTGCGCCGCCCTCGACGAGGCCCGCAAGAACGACGCTGAGACGTTCGATAACCTGGCGACCGCCTATGCCCGCGCCGCGCACATCTCCAAGCCCGAGCTGGGCGCGGAGTACGACCGCGCCCTGATGGGCGAGGTCGAGCTCGCGCTTGCCGATGCCTCCGAGGCTGCTCAGACCGCTGTCGACGCCGCCCTTGCTGCCGAGGATTACCCGGCCGCATTTGCCGCCCTTGCCGCCCT
The DNA here is from genome assembly GCA_900552145.1 of uncultured Collinsella sp. GTDB lineage: Bacteria > Actinomycetota > Coriobacteriia > Coriobacteriales > Coriobacteriaceae > Collinsella. The sequence continues at coordinate 2,225 of URYW01000061.1, forward strand.
GCGCGCCCCCATCGCCCGCTTCTTCGACGAGGTCATGGTCATGGATAAGGACGAGCAGCTTCGCGATAATCGCCTTAAGCTGCTCAACCGCTTCGAGGCCGTTTTCTCCGGCATCGCAAACATCGGTGAGCTTGCTCGCAAAAAGTAAGCCAGCCTGCGCATAAGCGCAAAAGGAGCCCCGCATGGATTGCCCGGTCACCGCTCGTCCCACCGTTATCGTTATCTCCGACTCGCTCGGTGATACCGCTTGTGAGGTGGTGCTTGCGGCGTCCGGGCAATTTGATGAAGGGGCTTTTCGTCTCTTGCGCCTGCCCAAGGTGAACTCGGTGGAGCAGGTCAAGTCGTTTGTGGGTCCGCGCGTCGATGCCGATCATCGCGATATTGCCGTGTTCCACACCATTGTCGATCCGGCGCTTCGCGCCCGTGTGCTCGATTACCTGGGCATGCTGCATATCCGTTCGGTCGACCTGATCGGCCCGACGCTCGCCGTGCTGTCGTCGCTCATCGGTGTGCCGCCCAAGGGCGTTGCGGGCGTGATTCACAAGACCGATGACCGCTATTTCCATCGTATCGAGGCCATGGAGTATTTCGTTGAGCACGATGACGGGCGCGGCTGCGACGATCTGTCGGGTGCCGATATCGTGCTGCTGGGCGTATCGCGTACGTCCAAGACGCCGCTGTCGATGTATTTGGCCTATCAGGGCTACAAGGTCGCCAATGTCCCACTGGCGCATGGCATGGAGCCGCCCAAGTCGATTTACGAGGTCGACCCGATGCGCCTGTTCGGCCTGATTTCGACCGTCGATGTGATTTCCGAAATTCGCGATAGCCGCTTGGGCGATGACTACGCTCGTGCCGTTGCCGGCTCCTATGCCGAGCCCGAGAGCGTGCACAGCGAGCTCGAGGAAGCCCGTGCGCTCATGAAGCGCCTAGGCTGCTTTGTGGTGCGTACCGACGGCAAGGCCATCGAAGAAAGCGCTGCCGAGATCATTAGCCACTTGGAGGAAATCCAAGAAGCTCGTGCCCGCCGCGCCGCCCGTCGAGCCTAATAGTAGCAGCATTTTGATAAAGCGATTTAGCAATAATATCGCCTCTGACCTGTACTTTCTTACAGTGGTATCTTCATAATGTAACCACCTTTACCTACCGTTTACCGCCAGTTTTAGCACGTTTACCAAACCGCGCATCCTCTGCTTAAGCCTGCTCAAAACCCGCCGTATAGTTCCCTCACGGCCCGCATCTGGCGGGTCGATTCGTTACCACGGTCGTGCGCGTAAGTGCATGGAAGGGGAAGTATCGTGAGCGATTGCAAGAGGGTTTACCGTTTTGGAACCGACGCCCAGGGCACCTGTGTCACTGAGGGCGACAAGTCCATGAACTTCGTGCTTGGCGGCAAGGGCGCAAACCTTGCCGAGATGAGCCGCATCGGCCTGCCGGTTCCCGGTGGCTTTACCATTACCTGCCAGACTTGCGTCGAGTACTCCGGTGCCGGCAACGTGTGGCCCGAGGGCGCACTCGATGAGATCGTTGCTGCCGAGGCGGACCTCGAGGCCCGCTGCGGCAAGAAGCTCGGTGACGCCAACGACCCTCTGCTCGTGTCGGTTCGTTCGGGCGCTCCTTTCTCCATGCCCGGTATGATGGACACGGTCCTCAACTTGGGCCTCAATGACGATTCCGTCCAGGGCCTCATCGCGCAGACGCAGAACCCGCGTTTTGCTTGGGATAGCTACCGCCGCTTTATTCAGATGTTCTCCAACGTCGTTATGGGCGTTGACGCCGACCTGTTCGAGAACGCCCTGACCCAGGCCCGTCTGGTCGCCGGCGTTCGCGTCGATTCCGAGCTTTCGGCCGAGGACCTGCAGGAGCTCGTCGAGACCTTTAAGGGCATCTTCTCCGAGAACGTCGATGCCTCCCTGTATCCCGAGCTCGAGGTCGCTGACGGCAAGCCCGTTTTCCCGCACGACCCGGAGCTTCAGCTACGCCTTGCAATTCAGGCCGTCTTTGGCAGCTGGATGAACGAGCGTGCCTGCATCTACCGCAAGCAGCATGGCATTTCCGACGACCTCGGCACCGCCGTCAACGTGCAGGCCATGGCCTTTGGCAACAAGGGCGAGACCTCTGCGACAGGCGTCGCCTTTACGCGTAATCCGGCCGACGGCACCAAGGAGTTCTACGGTGACTTTTTGGTTAATGCCCAGGGCGAGGACGTCGTCGCCGGTATCCGCAACACCGAGCCCATCGCCGACCTCAAGACCACCCCGGGCCTCGAGTCCGCAGGTGAGGAGCTCGAGCGCGTGTTCCTGACGCTCGAGGATCATTACCGCGATATGTGCGATATCGAGTTCACCATCGAGCAAGGCAAGCTTTGGATGCTCCAGACCCGCGTGGGCAAGCGTACCGCCACCGCCGCCCTGCGCATCGCCATCGAAATGGTCGAGGAGGGCCTGATCACCCGCGAGGAGGCTGTGAACCGTATCGATCCCGCGCAACTCGACCAGCTCCTGCACCCGCAGTTTGACGCCTCCAAGAAGTACGAGGCTCTGGCCAGCGGTCTTAACGCCAGCCCCGGTGCCGCCGTGGGTGAGGTTGTGTTCTCGAGTGATGACGCCGTCGCGCGCGCCAACGAGGGCCACAAGGTCATCCTGGTTCGTTGGGAGACCAACCCCGACGACCTGAAGGGTATGGTTGCCGCCGAGGGCATCCTGACCAGCCACGGTGGCAAGACGAGTCATGCCGCCGTTATCGCCCGCGGCATGGGTACGCCTTGCGTCTGCGGCGTCGAGCGCTTCCACATCGATGCCGCCGAGAAGGTCGTGCGCATCGAGGGCAGCGACCGCGTGCTGCGCGAGGGTGATGTCATCTCCATCGACGGCACCCAGGGTATCGTCGTCGACGGCGCCGTTGATCTGGTTTCGGCCGAGCTCACCGGCGATCTGGACACCATCCTGTCCTGGGCCGACGAGATCCGTCTGGACGAGACCGACGGTCACGCCAACCACGTGCGCGTCAACGCCGACAACCCCGAGGACGCCGCGCTCGCACTCGAGTTTGGTGCCGAGGCCATCGGCCTATGCCGCACCGAGCACATGTTCCTGGGTGACCGTAAGAACATCATCCAGAGCTTTATCCTGTCTGACGATGAGACCGTGAAGCAGCAGGCCCTGGCCGACCTGCTCAAGGTTCAGACCGAGGACTTTCTGGCGATGTTCAAGACCATGTCCGGTCGTGATGTGGTTGTCCGCCTGCTCGATCCGCCGCTTCATGAGTTCCTGGATAATCCTCGCGAGCTCGAGGTCGCCATCACCAAGAAGGAAGCCGCTGGCGCCAGCGAGGAAGAGCTTGCCACTCTGCGCGCCCGCCTGCGTCGTATCGACGGCATGGTCGAGTCTAACCCGATGCTCGGCCTACGCGGCGTACGTCTGTCCGTCGTCTTTAGCGATCTGCCGCTCATGCAGGTTCGCGCCGTCGCCACGGCTGCTGCTCGCCTTATCCAGGAGGGCGTCGATCCGCGTCCCGAGATCATGGTTCCGCTCGTTTCCATCACGGCCGAGCATGTCCAGACCCGCGAGGTCATCGAGCGGGTAATCGCCGAGGTTTCTGCCGAGGAGGGCGTCGAGCTCAATATTCCCGTGGGCACGATGCTCGAGCTGCCACGCGCCTGCATGGTCGCTGACGAGATCGCGCATCATGCCGACTTCTTCTGCTTTGGCACCAACGACCTCACCCAGACCACCTTCGGCTTCTCTCGTGACGATGCCGAGGCTAAGTTCATCCCGCTGTACATGCACAAGAAGATCTTGAAGGACAACCCCTTCGAGACCATTGACACGGCGGTGCTCGAGCTGGTGCGCATGGCCGTCGAGAAGGGCCGCGCCACCAACCCCGACATGCACTTTGGCGTGTGCGGCGAGCACGGCGGCGACCCCAAGTCCATCAAGGGTCTGTTTAATGTGGCCGACGTGGACTACGTGTCCTGCTCGCCCTACCGCGTGCCCCTCGCACGCCTGGCTGCCGCCCAGGCCAAGCTCGAGGCGAAGCGCTCCGCCTAACGTTTTGGGTTCAGACGCCTAACGTAGCCCCCCTTCATGCCGTCCGTCTCATTCGTGAGGCGGACGGTTATCATGTGCGGGTTTTGTCTTTTTGTCTGCGTAAAAAATTGTTCTTGCAGCAGAAACCCGCGCGTGTATACTCGAATACGTTTGTTCAACTACGTGCCGGCCAGAGTGGTACGGCACCTCTAGAAGAGTAAGGAATTGCACATGGATTACATCCGCGCAATCGAGCGTCAGCAGATCCGCGAGGACATTCCTCAGGTTCGCGTCGCCGACAACGTCAAGGTTCACTACCGCATTAAGGAAGGCGACCGCGAGCGCATCCAGGTCTTCCAGGGCGACGTCATCCGCATGGCCGGCGCCGGTGCCCGCGAGACCTTCACCGTCCGCAAGATGTCCTTCGGTGTCGGTGTTGAGCGTACCTTCCCGCTTCACAGCCCCAAGATCGCCAAGCTCGAGGTCGTTCGTCATGGTCGCGTCCGTCGCGCCAAGCTGTACTACCTCCGCGACAAGGTGGGCAAGGCTGCTCGCATCCCCGAGAAGCGCTAAGAAGATCGCAGCGTCTGTCCACTCGTTTGGACGTAAGGGTCACCTTCGGGTGGCCCTTCTTTTTATCTGATTTGCATGCAAGGAGGGCCTGGTATGGCCAACATGACGAGCTCGGTTTCGGCATCGCAGGTTGCCGGTGAGTTGGCGAGCGCTACGTTTGAGGAGATTCCCGCCCTCGTGGAGCATTATCGCGAGGATCCGCGCCAGCAGGTGATCAAGGCTCGCGAGCGTGCTCTTAAGCGCCATGCCAAGGAACTTGCCGAGCGCGAGCGCGTCAATGGCATGTACGAGCTTATGCATGAGCTTGGCGGCGATGGGGTGGTCGTTGGTGTCGACGAGGTGGGTCGCGGATCGGTAGCGGGTCCCTTAACCGTGTGTGCCGTGTGCCTTCCCATGGAGCCGCGCGTCTGGGGCATCAACGATTCCAAAAAGCTCACGCCTGCGCGCCGCGAGCTGCTCTCTGTGAAGATTGCCGAGGTGGCGACGGCGATCGGCTTTTGCCATATCGCGCCTGCGGATATCGACGATATGGGCATGGCCCGCGCCATCCGCGCTGCCGTTGCGGGCGCCGTGGCCGATACGGGGCTCGAGCCCGATTGCGTGCTTATGGACGGTAACCCCTTGGGCGCCGTTCCCAACGAGCGCGACGTGGTGAAGGGCGATGCCAAGATCGCCTGTATCGCCGCGGCATCCATCATGGCAAAGGTCACGCGTGACGAGATGATGGTCGAGTACGACGCCGAGTACCCCGAGTACCATCTGGCCGAATCGAAGGGCTATGCGAGCCCCGAGCATATCGAGGCCATTCGCAAACATGGACTTTGTCCTCTGCACCGCGTGAGCTTTTGCGGAAACTTTCTGCAGACTGAGCGCCTTTTCTAGGTCAATTGTGGAGACAGGGACCTCTGGCGTTTTATAAACCTGCTGGTAGCGGGCCGTATGCAACACCATTGCTGCGTACGGCCCGTTTTTTGTCTGCATTTGGTCAGCTTTTGGTTAGCTTCCGGTACTTACCCGCATGAAAGGTGACCTCATCATCGGGGCACTACAGCGTGCGGGAAAGGAGACCCCATGAGTGCCGCAAGCAAAAAGAGCAAGACGCAGCAGCTCAAGGAGCGTTGGGAAAACGGCGAGCTCGACTGCGGGGCGATGACGCCCGAGTTTATCAAGGGGCTTAGTCCCCGCGAGCTGGGCATGCTGGGCGAGCTGATCACCATCGACTACTTTAACGAGCGCGGCTACACCTTGCTGGAGCAGGGTTATCGTTGCACCGAGGGCGAGGCCGATCTGGTGCTGCTTGATGAGCTCGACGATGTCGTGGAGATGGCCGAGGTCAAGACCAGACGCGTCGCCCTGGATTGCACCACGCGGGTCTTTCCCGAGGAGGCCGTGGACGCCCAAAAGCAACGCCGCTACCGCCGCATCGCAAGTTGCTATCTCATGGAGCATTATCCGCTCAAGGCGATTCGCTTCGATGCCGTGGGTGTCACCATTCGCGGCGGGCATATCGCCGAGATCGAGCATCAGTACAACGCGTTCGATTGGCAGGTGTCGTGATGGCGTTCGAGACGTTTGCCGTTCACGCGGCCTGCATCCGCGGCGTCGAGGCGATTCACGTCACGGTCGAGGTCTCGCTTGCCGGCGGCGTTCCGGGCATTCAGATGCTCGGCATCCCGAGTATGGAGGTGATGGAGTCGCGTGGTCGCATTCGCTGTGCGATGCGCTCCGCCGGGTTCGAGATCCCACGCTCGGGCATTACGGTCAATCTGGCACCTGGCGATATTCGCAAGACCGGTAGCGGCTTTGATCTTCCCATCGCCATCGCGGTATTGGCGGCCGATGGTCAGATTCCCCGCGACAACCTCGATCGTTGTCTTATCGCCGGTGAGCTTGGCTTGGACGGTACGGTGCTTCCTGTCAAGGGCGAGGTGGCGTTTCAGCTGCTGGCTCGCGACATGGGGCTGTCTTTTATCGCTGGAAGATCAGACCAGCATGTGCCACTCGCGGGCGTGGATTGCGGATTCATAGATCATTTGTCTCAGCTTGCTCATGGTATGGGCGATGCCGCGCGGCATTATCTGGATTCCGAGGGTGTGGAGGCTACTTTTGAGCCCGAACTCGACTATGCCGACGTGCTGGGGCAGGAGGTTGCCAAACGCGGCATGGCACTGGCGGCAGCGGGTGAGCTAGGTTTGCTTATGATCGGGTCCCCGGGATCGGGCAAGACGATGCTTGCGCGCCGTATGACCGGCATCCTGCCTGAGCTTTCCGTTGAGGATCAGCAGGAGGCACTGTGCATCCATTCGGTCTTGGGCGAGAACATCGATGGACTGCTTGCGGGGCATCGGCCGTTTCGAAGCCCCCATCACAGCATTTCGACAGCGGGCCTCATCGGCGGCGGACGTCCAGTACATCCGGGCGAAATTAGCCTGGCTCATGGCGGCGTGCTCTTTTTGGACGAGCTTGCTGAGTTTCCCACGGGTGTGCTGCAGACGCTGCGTCAGCCCATCGAACGCGGCTACGTGAGGATCGTACGCGTCGACGGGGCCTTTACCTTCCCGTCGCGCTTTCAGCTGCTGGCTGCGAGCAATCCCTGCCCCTGCGGCTTTTTGGGCGATCGCGAGGTGCCGTGTCGCTGTTCGGCGGCGATGGTCGAGCGCTATCGGTCTAAACTGCGCGGTCCTTTGGCCGACCGTATCGACATGATGATCGATGTGACCCGTCCCGACCCCCAAGTGATTATCGAGGGTGCGGAGGGTATGTCGTCGACTGAGTTGCGTGACTACGTTGCGCGCGGTCGCGCTTTTCGCGCTTGGCGCGAATCCCGTATGGACGATGCGGATGCTGAGGCCGAGGATGACGAGACGCGGTCCATTGACGGCGGCGTTTCGACCTTTGAGCTTGATGATGCTGCCGAGAAATGCGTACTCGGCCTGTCCAAACGCACACATCTCACAGGGCGTGGCATCGTGCGCCTGGTTCGCATTGCGCGTACAATCGCCGACGTCGCCGAGAGCGAGCAAGTGACGCAGGATCACGTACTCGAGGCGGCGCTGTACCAGGGAGGCAGGGACCAAAGATGGCCGAGGGGACCTTCGAGCTGCGTCCAGGCGCT
>URYW01000062.1 GCA_900552145.1 uncultured Collinsella sp.
TCTCGCTTCTTCGAAGCGTTGACAACGGGGGCCTTCGCGCTGCGGAATGATTTTGAGGGAACATCCCGACCGTCCCTGCGCCTACCTTGCTGAGGATGTCTACAGGGACCCACGCTTTGAAGGGGCGCTGGGCCGATAGTTTGGCTTTTTATTGATAGGGGCTCTTGCTAGGCTGGAGCACTTCCTAGAGGAGGGCATCGGCTGCGTGCTTGGTTTACGCTGCGCTGGTTTCTTTGTATTCGAAGACTGGTTCTAGGAGGTCTTCGATGTTGCAGTGGAGGGCTTTTGCTATAGCTCTTACGGTTGTTACCGAGGCTTCGTTGATGTTTCGTTGGCGCTGTTCGTACATTTGGATTGAGCGGAGTGATACGCCCGATTCGTATGCCAAGTCTTGTTGGGTTTTCTTAAGCCTCTTTCTTGCTAGTGCTAGCTTGGTTTGACGAGGTGTTTTCTTCGCCATATCGCAAACAAGACTCGCCACACGTTCCTCTGAGGCTTCATGCCAGGGGTAGTACAGGTTGCGCAGCGCGTCAAACGGAACGACATGCAGCAGATCTTCGAAAGACTCTCCTAGGCGCCACTGCAGGTATGCCAGCATCCAGCCCGCCCAATATTCTGGCGTCTTCTCAAAACGATAGGTGCGGTCCGGTATAGACCCGCTTTGATAGCCGGACCTTTCGGCGATAAGCGCGAACAGCTCAACGCCCGATTTTCCCGACACTACCCATGCGTTGCCGCGTTCGAACTCGCGAGCTACGCCGCTCAGGCAAAAGAGTTCAGCAACTTCCGATCCTTCTGCTCCGTAATCGTTAACGGCATAGTCGAAGCAATCCCCGAGGTTGTTCATTGCGTCCTCAAGGTAATAGACGGGATATGTCCTACTCGGCCCACGATCCGTTAACTCTTGGATCATTTAAATCAACCCTCCCTGCCATCAAATCCCTAATGTCGACACCATCAGAGTCAAATCCGTTTACCGTATCCAGGTACTTTCGTCGAGCGTTCTGTTCTCGCTCAAATCGTTTGGGATAAAACTCGGCTCCTGAGGCCTGCTTCCAATCGCGGAACCTGATCGCCGAAAACGCGCGCTCACTCATAAGCGCATATTGAATGCCCAAATCCCCCAAAAACATAATGCGCTGCAGTTGCCTGAGCGAAATCATGCCGTTAACGAACTGTCTTGCAAACGAAAAGTAGGAATCGTCAGCGCGGTAGCCTCGAATGACGTCATAAGGAGAAATATCAATCAGGCAGTTGTCCAGCAAATACCGAAGTCCTTCGCGTGCCAGCGGCGTCGAGACATTAAACTCCCGGTTGTCGGCCAAAATCGCAAGCCAATTGAGGATTGAAAACTCCCCAGACTCTAAATCCAAGACCGAAAGGCCATCTAAATCAAGCTCATATCGATTGGCAATGCCATCAGACTCGGTTCGACATGCCCACTCCATTGCCATTTCCTCATGCGGTGTGCAATAAAACCCGCGCCCATAGTCATTGAATTGTCTGCATTTATCCAACGATGGATGATCAACAACAACGTCCGACCCGTGCCAAAGCTCCATATCGACCTCCAAAAATATCACCTCAGTGATAGTTTACCAATAACTATCACTGAGGAGAAATAGATAAGAGCTTTTGAGGGGCCGCGGCCTGACTAAAGGCAGGCCGCGGCAATGCGGCGCTTGAGTTCGTCGATGCCCACGCCGGTCTGGGAGCTTGTGATGATTACGTTCTCGACCGGGACGTTGAGCTGCTTTTTGATGGCTGCCGCCTGGCGGGCCTGTTGGGTGCGGCTGAGCTTGTCGGCTTTGGTGAGGCAGACGATAAAGTTGAACTCGTTGCCCTGCAGGTAGTCGATCATGTCATGGTCGAGCTTACTGGGATCGTGGCGAATGTCCACCAGCGACACAACCAGGTTAAAGCTGCGCTCGGAGTCAAAGAAGTCGCCAATGAGCTCGGCCCAACGGTCGCGCTCGGCCTTGGAACGGCGGGCGAAACCGTAGCCCGGCAAGTCCACAAAGTGCACGTCGTCGGCCTCGAAGAAATTGATGTTGCTCGTCTTGCCCGGCGTGCTCGAAACCTTGACCAGGTTCTTGCGGCCAAAGAGCTTGTTCATGATGGACGACTTGCCCACGTTGGAGCGGCCCACAAAGCTCACCTCAGGGCAGGTGGACTCGGGGATCTGCGAAACCTTGCCGTAGCTGGCGACGAACTTGGCAAGCTGGTAGTTAATGGAATCGGCCATGGATACTCCTTGGTCGTAGGTTTTTACAAAACGGGCGTGCTATTGCGCGGCGGCGATACGACGAACGATATCAAGCGTGATGCCGCTCGCGGTGCGAGCGTACTCATCCAGATCGAACTCGCGCTCGCAAAACGCGTCATATGCCTCGTCACAATTATCGCTGATAGCGCGCAGCACCAGGCAATCGACACCATTCTTGGCCGCGATGTGCGCAATTGCCGCGCCCTCCATCTCGACGCAATCGGCATGCGTGGCCTCAATCGCAGCGTTACGCATGGCGTCACCCGTAACAAAGCGGTCACCCGTGGCGATAGTGCCACACAGGAACTGCTTGGGGTCCTTCTCCGCAGAATTCTCATCCGCCGAGGCATCCACAAATCCATGCTCGGCAAGCACGGCGGCGGCAACATCAGCCAACGCCGGCGTCGAGACAAACTCCTCGAGTCCCGGCGCCGACTCGGCGATGAGCGCCGTGTCAGTATCGAGATAGCGCAGGCACTTGCCTATAACCACGTCGTTAATATGGAGCTTAGGGTTTAGGCCACCCGCAATGCCCGAAAACACAACGGCCTGCGGGGCATATTTGCTGATGAGATGCTGCGTTGCCGCCGCGGCGTTTACGGTTCCCATGCCAGCGGTCGCAGCAACAACGGACAAACCGTCGAGCTCGCCGCTGACAACGGTCAAGCCCGCCTCTTGTGCCACACGAGCGCCGTTCAGTTCTTCTTTAATCTGCGCAACCTCTTTTTCGAGTGCACCGATGATTGCGATGGTAGGCATACCATCCCCCAAACCCGTGAAAACTGCTATCCACGGTATGGTACCAGCATTTTGACTCAACCGCGCAATACGAAGCCGCTAGACCAGCGCAGCGCGGGTATCGTAGAGGAGCAAAATGACTTGCTAGCCGATGGCGTTTTTTAGCTCCACGCGGCGCTTTTTCATGCCGGTCATAACTGCATTGCGCAGCTCGGGCATGCGCGCGGTATCCATCTGGGGCACGCCCTCAAGCTTATAGGGAATGCCCAGTTGCTCGTACTTGACGACGCCCATCGTGTGATACGGCAGCATTTCCAAGCCCACCACGTTATGCCACGGGGCAATCAGGCGACCGAGTGCCTCGCACTCCTCCACCGTGTCGGTAATACCCGGCACCACTACGTGACGGATAACGACCTTGATCCTGCGACGCGCCAGCTCATCGCCAAACGCCAGAATGCGCGCAGGATCGCATCCGGTCAGCTTTTTATGCTCAACCGGATCGGCATGCTTAATGTCGAGCAGCACCATGTCGGTCTCGTTGAGAACGGCATCGAACTTCTCGGGGTGGTTGGGGTCAAACGCATATCCGCAGCTGTCAAGGCAGGTATGCACGCGGCCATCGGGGTTGTTGTGCATTGTACGGAACAGGTCGGCCAAAAACTCGGGCTGCAGAAGCGGCTCGCCACCCGAAACCGTAATGCCACCGCTGCGGTAAAACTCCTGGGTACTCTGGAACTCGTCCATGAGGTGCTCGACGGTCACCATGGTGCCGCCGTTAACAGACCAAGTATCGGGATTGTGGCAATACGCGCAGCGCAGGGGACATCCTTGTTCAACCACTACGAAGCGGATGCCGGGACCATCAACCGTACCCATCGTCTCGATCGAATGCACGCGGCCCAGGACAAACGCGGAGTCCTCAGGACGAGCGTCCACACCCTCGAGCGTCATCTCAGCCATTCCCGCTACCTTGCCTCTCATTGGTTTAAGCTACATAAATGCCAGAGTCATTCTAGCCCATATGCATGATGGCGAAACGGTTTAGCGGTCAATTGGGTTGTTCTATTTAGCCCCACGCAAGAGCGGCGGGAAGATTGTCGCAACCCGCCCGCCGCCGTGGCAATAGGAATCGATAGACGCCAGGCCTTACGCTTTAAGCGTGAGCACCGCACCAAAGGCGGTCGGGCCGCAATGGCTCGAGATGACACCGCCAACCTGGGTCCAGGTAACGTCCTCAAAGCCCAGGTCGTGCGCATAGACCTCCATGTCGTCGCGCAGCTCCTCGGAAAGGCCCACCGAATACGCCAGGCCAATGTGCGAGTAGTCGATCTCGCCCTTCGCAACCATGTGGTCAATAAAGGCGCGGGCGCACTTGAGCATAGAGCCGCGGAACTTCTTGGTCGCCACAAACTTACCGCCCGTTACCTCAATGCAGGGCTTAATCTTGAGCAGGTGGGCGCCAAGGAATGCCACGTTGGACAGACGACCGCCTGCCTTAAGGAAGGCTAGGTCGGTAGGAACAAAGCCCAGCAGCACACGGTCCATGACGGAATTCGTAAAAGCAAAGATCTCGTCGACGGTGGCATCGGGGTGAGCCTCAATGTATTTGGCGGTCTCGACGACAACGAGCGACTGGCCCACCGAGACAAAACGCGTGTCCATGGAGTAGACGTAGTCGCGACCCTTGGCGGCGATCTTCGATGATTGATGGGAGCAGGTCGTTGCCTCGGAATACGCGAGATGCAGAATAGTCGCGTCGGGCTGCTCGGCATGAATGCGGTCATACACGTGAGCAAAATCCGCAGGCGCGCAGCCACTAGTCTTGGGCATCACGCCAAACTCGTTGCAGCGCGAATAGATCTCGAGCGGATCGATCGAACCGTCCTCGACGGTCTCGTCACCAATCGTGACATGCATGGGCACGCGCACGATGCCGTAGCGCTCGCAAAGCTCCGGCGTCACATCCGACCCAGACTCAACCACGATTACGTACTTGCCCATTCTTATCACGACCCATCTCGACATTGGCTTTTCAATACATGGCACGCGCCGCCGCACCGTTGCACAACAGCGTCCAAGCGCCAAAGAGACGCTGCCCCTTGCGCACAACAAAGGACAGCGTCTCCCTGGAAAACTCCGTGCTTAACTGAGATTTTACACGGTTTATAAATGAGTGTTACTTACTCCGCAAACGGTAGCTATACGCGATAAACGGTAGCAAGCAAGTATCCAGAACGCTCAACCCATTAGGAGAGTTCCGCCTAAAGGGTGACTACACAGGACCCCCGCCGGGCCGCTTTGGGTTACTTTCCAAAACATTCCGCACTGATATTTTCTGTATTGAAGACGTCGATGATGCACCCGTATACCATTGACGTCGACACCATCAGATGCGGACCGCGCGGTGACCCCACATTCCGCTGGCGCCCACAGGGCTGCCCTCGTTTCCTGACATGTCCCGCGCGGGCCGCGGCGAGCCGAGACCGCCGCATGACCTAATAGGAGCATGGAGCGATACCGCGGACCCGAACAACCGCATTCTATCGCGCCCCGTCAGTGTGCCGTCTGCCCGGTCCAGGCGAGCACGGAAAGAACGGAGCGAGACATGCAAAACGAATCGACACCCGGCGCCCGCGGGCCGGTCTTCTGCGGGGTCGACACCCACGCCGACTCGCACTGGCTGTACGTCCTGGACTGGAGGGGCCGCAAGGTCCTGTCCCGCCAGTTCCCCGCCGACGCGGCGGGCTACGAGGCGCTCGCCGGGGCGATCGCGGCGGCCGGGGAGCCGGCCTGCGTCGCGATGGAGGGGACGTCGTCCTACGGGGCGGGCCTCACCAGGCACCTCGCGTCGCTTGGGATGCCCGTGCGCGAGGCGCTCTCCCCGGCGAGGATGCAGAGGAGGCGCCCGGGGCAGGGAAAGTGCGACGAGTCGGACGCGGAGAGGGCGGCCCGCGCGGCGATGTCCGGCTCAAAGCTCGGGACCCCCAAGAGCCAGGACGGGTGGGTCGACGGGGTGCGCTGCATGCTCGCGGCGCGCTCCGGGGCGGTGAAGGCGCGGACCTCGGCGATCAACACCGCGAGGTCGCTGCTCACCACCGCCCCGGAGGGGCTCAGGTCGAGGTTCCGCGGGATGGCGGGGCCGAGGCTGATGGAGGAGCTCCCCTCCGTGCGCGCCGAGGGCGCGCTGGGCGCCGCGCTCGGCGCGCTGGCGGACCTGTGGGCGGCGGCGCGCGACGCGGCGCTCGACATGGAGCGCGCGATCGAGGCGTCCCTGGAGGAGAACTGCCCCGCGCTGCTGGCGATGTACGGGTGCGGGCCCGTGAGCGCGGCCAAGCTCGCGGTCGCGGCCGGGGACAACCCGGGCAGGCTGCGCTCCGAGGCGTCGTTCGCGGCGATATGCGGCGCCTGCCCCATCCCCGCCTCGAGCGGCAAGACCGTGAGGCACAGGCTCAACAGGGGCGGCGACCGGCAGGCGAACAGCGCGCTGCACGAGATCGCGAGGCAGAGGGTCATGCGCGACCCCGAGACCGCCGAGTACGCCGAGAGGGCCAGGGGGCGGGGAAAGAGCGACAGGGAGGTCATGAGGTGCCTCAAGCGCTACGTGGCCAGGGAGGCGTACCGGGCGCTGATGCGCCCGCACGAGATCAGGAGGCCCGAGGACGCCTCGGAGCTCGTGGCGGCCAGGCGCGCGGCGAAGGTCAGCCAGGTGAGGGCGGCGTCCATACTGGGCACCAGCGAGAAGTACATCTCGATGCTGGAGAGGGGCCAAAGGGAGCTCAAGCCCATAAGGAGGGCCTACGAGGCATGGGTCGAGGCCGGACTTCCGCTCGATTGGGACAGGCAGGCCTTCGAGGCCGAGCGCAAAATGGATTCTAAAAAACACCTTGCCAAATAGGAGCGTCAGGACGCAAGAAACCCCCGCCGCACGAAGTGCGCAGCGGGGGTTTCTTGCATGTCCGAGGACGTTCTGAAAAGTAACTTCAGGGCGGGCCCGGACGATAACAACCGGCTACAGGTCGATGTGCGATTCCTTGATCGGGAACGGCTCCGCGAAGTGGCAGGCGCAGCAGTGGCCCGGGGCAACTTCCTTAAACTCGGGAAGCTTCTCGGAGCAGATACCCTGCGCGATCGGGCAGCGCGTGTGGAAACGGCAGCCGGTCGGCGGATCCAGCGGCGACGGCGGATCGCCAGCGAGGATAATGCGCTTGCGGGTCTTCTGGATATCTGGATCGGGCACCGGCACGGCAGACAGCAGCGACTGCGTGTACGGGTGGTGCGGCTCACTGTAGAGCGTCTTCCAGTCCGAAACCTCGACCATCTTACCCAGATACATAACGGCAACACGGTCGGAGATATGCTGCACGACAGAGAGGTCGTGAGCAATGAAGAGATAAGCCGTACCGAACTTGTCCTGGAGCTCCTTAAGAAGGTTCAGAACCTGGGCCTGAATGGATACGTCAAGTGCAGAGACAGGCTCGTCACAGATAATCAGCTTGGGCTTCAGGGCAAACGCGCGAGCAATGCCGACACGCTGACGTTGACCGCCGGAGAACTCATGAGGATAGCGGTTGATGTGCTCGGGGTTCAGTCCGACAACGTCGAGAAGCTCGCGGACACGCTCAATGCGCTCCTCCTTGGTGCCCACGCCGTGAATGGTCATGGGCTCGGAGACGATCTCGCCAATGGTCATGCGGGGATTCAGCGAAGCATAAGGATCCTGGAAGATAAACTGCATCTCGCGACGCATGTCCTTGATCTCATGCTTGCTCATCTCGGCAACATCTTTACCCTGGAAGAACACCTTACCGGCGGTCGGCTTGGTCAGGCGCATGATGGTACGGCCCGTGGTGGACTTACCGCAACCAGACTCGCCGACCAGGCCAAAGGTCTCGCCCGGATAAATCTCGAACGAAATGTCATTCACAGCAGAGACGACACGCTTGGAGAAGCGCTTGGCGAACATGCCGGACTCAGCGGGAAACTCCTTAGAGAGGTGCTCGACCTTCAGCAGCGGAGTACGCTCGTTGGTATCTGCCATTACGCCTCGCCTCCCTTCTTGGAATCCTTGCGCGTACGGGACGTCTCAGGAGCGTTCTTGAGGAACTCGGGGTCACCGGAGTAGTGGCACGCAGAGTAATGACCAGACTCGGTGACAACGCGCTCGGGGCGCTGCTTGCGGCACTTGTCCGTCGCATAGGGGCAGCGAGGAGAGAAGACGCAGCCCTCAGGCAGGTTCATGAGCGAAGGCGGGTTGCCGTGAATCGGCGTCAGCGGCTTCTTCTCCTCGATGGCCTGCTCCGGGATGGAGCGGATAAGGCCCCAGGTATAGGGGTGACGGCTCTCGTAGAAAATTTCCTCAGCAGTACCGAACTCGACGGGACGACCAGCGTACATAACCATGATCTTGTCGGCCATATCAGCGACGACACCCAGGTCATGGGTGATCATGATGATGGCGTTGCCGTTCTTCTCCTGCATTTCCTGCATAAGCTCAATAATCTGAGCCTGAATGGTAACGTCCAAGGCAGTCGTGGGCTCGTCGGCAATCAGAATATCGGGGTCGCAGGCAAGAGCCATAGCGATCATGACGCGCTGACGCATACCGCCAGAGAACTGGTGCGGATACTCATTGACGCGCTTCTCGGGCTCGGGAATACCAACAAGGTCCAGAAGCTCGGTGGCACGCTTGAGCGCCTCCTGTTTGGAGTAGCCACGGTGCAGACGAAGGCCCTCGCCCACCTGCTTGCCGATCTTATAGACCGGGTTCAGGGAGGTCATAGGATCCTGGAAGATCATCGCGATATCGTTACCGCGAATGTGCTGCATCTCTTCCTCGGTCATTTCGAGGATAGAACGACCGCGATAGCGAACGTCGCCGCCCTCAATCTTTCCCGGAGGCATCGAGATGAGGCCCATGATGGTCATGGCGGTCACGGACTTACCGGAGCCGGACTCACCGACGACACCCAGGGTCTCGCCGCGATCGAGCGTGTAGGACACACCGTCGACAGCGCGAACGACGCCGTCCTCGGTATGGAAATACATCTTAAGGTCATCGACCTCGAGCAGATGCTGGCCCTCGGGAACCGGCTGGTCCTTCAGGTCCACATAGTTCTTGTTCTTCTTCATCCTTATGCGTCCTTCATCTTGACGTCGAGGGCGTCGCGCAAACCGTCACCCAGCAGGGTGAAGGCGAGCACCGTCGAGAGAATTGCCAGACCGGGCATGATCATCATCCAGGGAGCAGTCAGCAGATACTGCTGACCGTCCTGAATCATGGAACCCCACGAAGGCGTAGGCGGAATGACGCCCATACCGAGGAAGGACAGAGCGGACTCGGTCAGAATGGCGCCACCAATGTTCATGGTCGCGTAAACCACGATGGAAGCGACGGAGTTCGGGAAGATGTGACGCACGACGATACGAGCATCAGATGCACCCATCGCGCGCGCAGCGTCAACATAGTCGTTTTCCTTGACCGTCAAGATTGCAGAGCGGAAGACGCGCGCAATCGAAGGCCAGCCGAGAATACCAATGGCGATAAAGACGTTCTGAAGACCACGACCGATAACGGCGATCATGGCGACAACGAACAGCACGTACGGGAACGCCAGGAAGATGTCCGCACAGCGCATGATGATCGTATCCCAGATGCCGCCGTAGAAACCGGCCAGAGCACCCATGACCAGACCGATCAGCGTGGAGATCGCGGTGGCCATAATGCCGACGGACAGCGAAACGCGCGCACCGTAGATAACACGGACGAGAAAGTCACGACCAAGGGCGTCGGTGCCAAACGGGTGCTCTGCACACGGAGCCAGCAGCGACGTAACGGCCTTGGTGGTCGAGACGGAAGCCGTCGGCGAACCGAGCCAGGGCTTAGCCAACAGAACTGCGGACAGTGCAACCACAACGCCGAT
>URYW01000063.1 GCA_900552145.1 uncultured Collinsella sp.
GGTCAAGGAAGACAACCCCTTCATGGGCTTCCGCGCCGTGCGTTACTGCTTGGCCAATCCCGACCAGTACAAGGTCCAGCTCCGCGCTCTGCTGCGCGCTAGCGCCTTCGGTGACGTCAAGATCATGATCCCGCTCGTCACCTGCGTCGAGGAGGTCTTGGCTGTCAAGGAGCTCGTCGAGCAGTGCAAGGCCGAGCTGACCGAAGAGGGGCGCAAGTTCAACGAGAACATCGGGGTCGGCATCATGGTCGAGACGCCTGCCGCTTCGCTGCTCGCAGACCGTCTTGCCGAGGTCGCCGACTTCTTCTCCATCGGCACCAACGACCTGATCGGCTACACCATGTGCGCCGACCGTGGCAACGACACCATCTCCAACCTGTACCAGGTTTACTATCCCGCCGTGCTCCGCTCGCTCAAGAACATCATCGAGAGCGGCGTGAAGGCCGGCATCATGGTCGGTATGTGCGGCGAGGCCGCTGCCGATCCGCTGCTCGAGCCGCTGTTGATCAGCTGGGGCCTGGAGGAGTTCTCGATGAGTGCTCCGTCGATCCTGCGCGCCCGTAAGACCATCAGCCAGTGGACCAAGGCCGAGTGCGACGAGCTCGCCGAGAAGGCGCTCGCCTGCAACACCGCCGCCGAGGTCAAGGCACTGCTCGAGTCCGCAGCTCGCTAATTTGGTATCAGAGGTAACCGCGTGGTTGGAATGGGCCGGCCACGCGGCCCTCACATATACAGGGGGTACTGTAAATGTTCTACACGCTAACCGCTAACCCGGCTGTCGACATGACGGTTTCGAGCTCTCCGCTCGAGCCCGACGAGAACGTCCGCACCGGTTCGGCCAGCTACACGGCTAACGGCAAGGGCCTCGACGTGTCCTTCGCCTTTAAGAAGATGGGCGTCGACACCGTCGCGCTCGGCTTCTTCGCTGGCTTCACGGGCAAGTTCATCGTCGAGGAGGTCATGAACCTGGGTTGCCTCTGCCGCCCGGTCTGGACCGACGGTATCACGCGCATTAACACCTACGTCAACGATGGCCAGCACGAGTACGGCATCCTGAACCCCGGCGCCCCGATCACGCCGCAGCACCAGGAGGAGCTCTACAACATCCTGGACACCGCGGGCGATCTCGAGTGCCTGATCGTCTCCGGCTCCGTGCCTCCCAAAGCTACGCCCGACTTCCTGGCTCAGGTCATGGAGCACGCTCAGGCTCGTGGCGCTGACGTCGTCCTGGACCTGTCCTCCGACAAGCTCAAGGAGCTCGCTCACAAGAAGCCGCTGCTCATCAAGCCGAACCATCACGAGATGAAGGCCATCTTCGGCGTGCCGGTCGACACCGACGACGAGGTTCGTGTCGCCATGAAGATGGCTCACGACGCTGGCGTTCAGAACGTGCTGCTCACCCGTGGTAGCCGCGGCGACGCTTACTTCTCCAACGGCGAGGACATCTGGTACGCCAAGCGTGAGTTCAACATCAAGCTGGTCTCTTCCGTCTGCGCCGGCGACTGCACCCTCGCTGCGTTCCTGCACAAGTGGTACAGGGATCGCGACAACGTCGAGGAGGCCATGAAGCTCGCTATGGCCACCGGCGCCAACGTTGCCGAGTCCGTCGGCATTGGTGACTTCGGTCACGTCGACGAGTACAGCAAGCGCGTTGCTGTCCGCAAGCTCGATCGTCAGTAATCGAAACGCGACATATTCGTGCGCATGCGGCGCCCCGGTTTCGGCCGGGGCGCCTTTTTTGTTCCGCCATGGGGGAGAGGTGTCCTGCCGTACTTCATCGCTTCCACACCGTTCACCGAGTTGTCCTAGCCTTTTACCGATGCGTGGAATATACTTTCATTAACACGTTGCTTCGTGAAAGGAACATTCATGATTTACACGCTCACTGCTAATCCCGCCATTGATTACAACATCGCCTGCGACGGCCTTACTGCCAATACCGTCACGCGTACCCGCAATGCCGTCTACACGCCCAACGGCAAAGGCCTCAACGTCTCGTTTACGCTTGACCACTATGGTGTCGACACCACGATCCTGGGTTTCTTCGCCGGCTTCTCGGGTGAGTTTATCGTTAAGGGCGCCGAGGCCCTGGGCGTGCCCGTCAAGCCCGTGTGGACCGACGGTATTACGCGCGTCAATGTGTTCCTCAACGCCGGTCCCGACACCGAGTACAACATGGTCAATGCCGGTGCCGCCATCAATGAGGCCAACGAGCAGGAGATGTTTGAACTTATCGATTCGCTCGATGACATGACCTGCCTGGTCATCAGCGGCTCGCTGCCTCCCAACACTTCCGAGGGCTTCTTGGCCGAGGTCCTGCGCCGTGTCAAGGCCAAGGGGGCCGAGTTCGTCCTCGACATCTCGAGCCATCAGCTGGCAGACCTCATTGCTCTGGAGCCACTGCTGATCAAGCCCAATGACGACGAGCTGCTTGACATCTTTGGCATCAAGGTGAGCGGTGGCGACGACGAGTCCGTCAAGGGCGCTATGGCCGAGCTGCACGCCAAGGGCGCCAAGAACGTGCTGCTGACCCTTGGTGGCGCCGGTGCGTACTTCTCCAACGGCGAGCATATCTGGTTTGCCAACCGCACCTTCGACGTCAAGCTGCTGTCGACGGTGTGCGCCGGCGATTCCTCGCTCGCTGCCTTCCTGTCCGTGTGGCACGACGCCCCCGAGCGCGTCGAGGACGCCCTGCGCCTTTCGATGGCCACTGGCGCCAACGTGGTCGAGTGCCCCGGTCTGGGTGATTTTGCCAAGGTGGACGAATATAAGAAGCACATCGAGGTTCGCCAGGTCTGCTAGTTCCGGCACCTTGTCTGAATAGTTTGATTATTTCGCATCCGTCTTAGACTAGGACGGATGCGTTTTTGTTTATCGGACTTGCGTGTGCAGTGGAGGCTGTTTCTTGCTAGACTTCTTGCAGACGCAATCGATAGCCAATTTGATAGTCGCAGGAGGCCATAGGCATGTGCAATGTTTCGCTCAACGGTACTCAACCGTCCGATGCGTCCCTGCGCGTCCTGCGCGCGCTTGAGGCGGCTGGTCTTGAGGCTTGGTACGTGGGCGGTTGGGTGCGCGACGCCCTGATGGGGTATCCCAGCCACGATGTTGATATGTGCTGTAGCGGCCTGTGGCAGGAGTCCAAAGCGGCGCTCGAGGCCGCCGGCATCGCGGTTGTGGAGTCGGGCATTAAATTTGGCGGAATCACGGCTATTTCCGATGGCGAGCGTATCGAGGTCACCACGTACCGTCTGGATGGCTTTTACACCGATGGTCGCCATCCCCAGAGTGTGGAGCGTGCCGCCTCGCTCGAGGACGATCTGGCGCGCCGCGACTTTACCGTCAATGCCATGGCCTGGCATCCCGAGCGCGGGCTTGTCGACCGCTACGACGGCCAGGGTGACTTGGAGCGCAAGCTGATTCGCGCTGTCGGCGATCCCAAGCGTCGCTTTAACGAGGACGCCCTGCGCATGCTGCGTGCGGTGCGCTTTGCCTGCCGTCTGGACTTTATGATTGAGCCCGAGACCAAGCGTGCGCTTGCCGAGTGCGCGCCGCTGCTCGAAGCCGTGGCGCGTGAGCGTGTGGGTATTGAGCTCGAGGGCATTCTTTCGACCGGTCATGGGGGAGACGCGATGCTCCGCTATCCCGAGCTCATCTGCGCCGCCGTGCCCGAGTTGGCAGCGGGTCGCGGGTTTGATCAGCGCAGTGTCTATCATGCGTTTAACGTCTACGTGCATATCGCCCGTGTGCTGACGGTGGCGGGGGAGCTCGCGCTGTGTGACGGCGTCGCGCCCTCGTCGAGCCTTATGTGGGCGGCGTTTTTGCACGATGTGTCCAAGCCCGAGTGCTTCACGGTCGATCACGCCGGCAGCGGACACTTCTACGGTCATCCCGAGCTCGGCGCCAAGAAGGCGCGCGTCATTATGGATCGCCTGGCCCTCTCGCACGACTTGGTGCGCGACGTGTGCCTGCTCATCAAATACCATGACAAGCCGCTGCGCCCCGAGCGCTCCTGCCTGCTCAATATGATGCGCGCGCTTTCGGGTGAGGGCGTCGACACGGTCCGCCTGATTGACGAGCTCATGGACCTTAAGCGTGCTGACACGCTCGGCAAGGCCCCGTCGTGCTTCTATTACGTTGAGACGATTGAAGAGATGCGCGCGATGGCGCACGAGCTGCTGAAGGCAGGGGAGCCCTATATGCTCAAGATGCTCGCCATCAACGGCGGCGACCTGATCCGTGCCGGAGTCAAGCCCGGGCCGGAACTGGGGCAGCTTCTCAACTCCGCCCTCGACGCCGTGATCGAAGACAACATTCACAACGAGCGCGAAGCTCTCCTGGCTCACTTGCACCTGGGGTAGCTAATTTGGGACGGGGCCTTTTTAGCTACACCTGCTGTCAATCGGATGAACCGATACTGATTCTGGCAGGGGTAGCTAAAAAAGCCCCGTCCCAAATTAGCTACCCAGTTTACCTGCGTGTTCCATAACCTGCCGACAATTTTTCGGCAATTTGGAATTTCTTCTTGCGCTGACGTTTTTTGTCCCGTAATATATTTCCTCGCAGCACGGCAGTGCAGATGTCATGTGGCCCGTTCGTCTAGCGGTTTAGGACGCCGCCCTCTCAAGGCGGAGATCACCAGTTCGAATCTGGTACGGGCTACCACGCATCTGATACCCGGGCTTCCCATGGAAGACCGGGTTTTTTATTTTTAAACAACCGTCTGCAATTCCCGTTTGAACCAGAGCTTTGCGTTCTGCATATGGCCCTTACGGGTACAATATCGGAGAAATTTTGACTGTTAGAAGGAGTCTCATGACGGAGTCCTCTCAGCATACGTCTAAGCCCCAGGTCGAGGTTGAGGCCTCGGGCGGAGATGACAATAAGAGCGCACGCCGCGGCGCCATCTTTATCGGCGTCGTGCTGGTGGGTTATATCGTCTATCTGGTGGTAACCGGGCAGATGGGGCAGTTCTGGGCCGCAATGTCGAGCGTCCAGGCGCCATGGCTCGTTGTCGCGTGTCTCTGCATGTTCATGTATCTGTTCTTTGGCATTGTGGCCTATGCGATCGCCGTCTGGCTCGACCCCAATTCACCCGTCGGCATTCGCGACCTCATTTCGGTCGAGGCGAGTGGCATCTTCTTTGGCAACCTGACGCCTATGATGATGGGATCGACTCCCGCCCAGATTTACCGCCTGACCAAGGCAGGCCAAAATGTCGGCGAGGCCGGAGCCACGCAATTTACGCGCTTTATCGTGTATCAGTTTGGCCTCGTTGCCTGGGGCGCTATCCTACTGCTTGCTCGCATGCCGTTTTTTGCCGAGCGCTATGGCGACATGACGCTGCTGTGCGTCTTTAGCTTTGGTGGGCACTGCTGCATCTTGCTGGGCATCTTCGCCGTCGCGCTCATGCCTAAGACCGTCACGCGCGTCGCCCATTGCATCATCAATTGGCTGGAGCGCATAGGTGTCTCGGCCACTAAGATCGAGGGATGGCGCACGTTTGTCGACGGCGAGATCTACTCCTTCTCCGAGAAGTTCAAGCTTTCGGCCGGACATTTTTCTTCCATGCTGCTCACCGTGTTTATCACCATGCTGCAGCTCGCGTTTTTCTATCTGGTTCCGTATTTCCTGATGCTTGCCTTTGGCCACCACGAGGTCGACTTTTTCTCGGTCATGGCCGCGAGCGCCTTTGTCCAGCTGCTGAGCTCTGCGGTTCCCTTGCCCGGCGGAACTGGTGGCGCTGAGGGCGGCTTTGCATTGTTCTTGGGTCATTTCTTTGGGTCGGCTTCGACCGCTGGCTATCTGCTGTGGCGCCTCATTACGTTTATTGCGCCGACCATTTTGGCTGCGCCCCTGCTGGGACTTAAGAGCGCCCACAACGAGAGCATCCATGCGCGTTGGGATCGTGTGATGCGCAAGCTCGGCCGCACGCCTCAGACGCCCTCTGCGCCCACTAAGCCGCACCCCACGAATGCTGTTACCGTTGATCCCAAGAAGCGCGCTCAGAAGGCTTCTGGGACCGCTAAGCCGGCTCATAAAGCCTATGTGCGCCAGACAGGCGATGGTATTCGCGTATCTCCGTCGGCACTCAATAAGAAGAAGCATCCCAAGTCGCAGTAGGGCAGTCGTGCGTTCTTCATGATGCGGGGCATATTTGTGCTGTATGGGGGATAATCCTCTTACGTAGATTATCTCTCATCTGTTGATGAATGCTCGCATATCGAAGGGACACGCCCATGGCAACCAGCAAACCGCGTCTTGACCGCCGCATCGTTCGCAGCCGTAATGCCATCCTTTCGGCTTTCGAGCGCCTGCTCATGGAAAAGCCGCTGGCAGACATTACGGTGAGTGCCATCGCGCGCGAGGCCAATGTCGACCGCAAAACCTTCTACGTGCACTTTGGCACGGTTGACGGCCTGCTCGATGCCATTGCCGTCGATGTGGTGGAGATGATTGTCGACTCGGTCGAGAAAACGCTTGCTTCCATGGACGGCGACACCAACGAGCGCGCCCTGGGCGCGGCGGCGACCTTCTTTAAAACCGTTAACGAGGCACTGTGCAACAACTTGGTGCTCAATCGTCAGCTGATCGAGAACATTCCGCTCGATGATTTTATGGCTCGTCTTCGTGCGCCGCTCGAGCACGAGATTGCCGAGCGCGATCTGTTGCCTCAAGGTCTCAAGGACGAGATGTTCGACTACTATCTGGCGTTTTTGCTGTCGGGTATTATCGGTATCTATCGCACGTGGGCGCTGTCTGACGGTTCGGTTCCCATCGAGCGCGTCTCTGAGGTCGCCAACGATCTGACTCTCAATGGGCTGTCGAGTCTGGAATCTCGCTTGGATTAGGCCTAGTTGGGCTCGTCGGCGTGGAAATTCCTGTTCACGAGGTTCTCCGGTGCCTTGGAGACCTCGCCGGCGTAGGAGCTGTAGCCTGAGGATCCTTAAAAGAAAGTCCAGTTTATTCTTCCCACTCCAAATGGGAATCCTCCGATGCGCCTTCGCACGCTCGCATGACCTCGATACCATGCGAGCGTGCAAACTCGACGAGCTCTGCGTTGCGGGCGTTTATGGTGCCGAAGGCGGCGGGGCACACGATAAGGCACGCGCAGTGGACGAGGAGCTCTTTGGCGCGGGCTATGGTTTTATCCCCGATCGGCTCGAAGGCGCGCTCGGCCACGCATTCCGTCGCCAGGTCGCGCGCGAGCTCGCAGTCGATGTCCCCTTCGTGCAGAACGCCCGCGTAGAACGCCTTGCCCTGCCGGATGAGCTGGCGAAACACAGCCGACCCCGTACCTGCGCCGGCGATGACGAACGTGTGCGCATCGCCGTGCGGGCGCCCAATTTCCACGCTGCCGAAGCGCTCGTTGAAGGTGCCATGTTGAAGGCCGTAGAGCTCGCCAATCATCTCTCGCGTGAATATGTCCTCGGGTGCGCCGGCGCGGAAGACCCGGCCGTCCTTCACGCAAATCACCTTGTCGGCGCTTTTCTGCGCGAGCTCGAGTTCGTGGATGGACATGATGACAGCCACATTCCGCGATTTCGCAAGGTGGCGAAGTATTCGCAGCAGGTCGATCTGGTAGCGGATATCGAGATACGACGTGGGCTCGTCGAGCACGAGCACACGTGGATCCTGCGCGATGGCGCGTGCGAGCATGACGCGCTGGCGTTGCCCGTCGCTTATCTGCATGAAGTCGCGCTCGGCGAGCTCTTCCACATGTGCGGTTTTCATGGCCTCGTCGACCCGACTATGGTCGTCGGGCGAGAGTGTGCCCATTCGCCCGGTGTAGGGATGCCTTCCCGCCTCTACGATATCGCGGCAGGTGAGGAGCTCGGTCCGGGGGCGATCTGTCAGCATAACGGCAAGGCTCCTTGCGAACTCCGCCGTCTTCCATCGGGAAATCTCCCGCCCGTCGAGCTCGACCGCGCCGGCAAGCGGTGCCAGATGGCGTGTGATGGTTTTCAAGATGGTCGACTTGCCCGAGCCGTTCGGCCCGATGATTGCCACGACGTCGCCCGCGCGAACCTCCAGATCGACGCCTTCGACTACGACCTTCTTGTCGTAGCCCGCCGACAGGTCGCTTATGCGGAAAAGCGGCGCTCCGTCAGCCTGCGTTGCGCCCTGGGTTTCGAGGTTCGACTCCGCTCGGAGGAGGCGTCCCGCGCGCAGTTCCGCACGAGCCGAAAGCGCCTTCTGGCGCTTTCGTGCGAGCTTAGGACTGTTTAAGCATGGAATGTCCCCTCCGAGCGTTTTGGGCTGCGGCACGAATTTCCCCATCTACCTCACCCGCTTCTTCAACATGAGTGCGATAACCACCGGCGCGCCGAAGATGGCGGTGACGGCGCTGATGGAAAGCTCGACGGGGGAGAACAGCGTGCGCGCGATCAAATCGCAGCCTGCGCAGAAGATGGCGCCTCCCAAGAAGCACGCAGGAATCACGCGGATGGGCTTCGACGACTTCAGCGCCGACTTCACGAGATGCGGAACCGCGATGCCTACGAACGACACCGGACCAGCGAATGCGGTCACGCAGGCGGAGAGCATGCTCGCTAGAAGGACGAGCACCACGCGGAAGCGTGCGACGTTCACTCCGACGCTTTTCGCGTAGGCTTCTCCCAGCTGGAAGGCGGAAAGGGGCTTCGATATCGCGAATACGCATGCGCTCAGGGTGATCACCACGACCGCGATGACCGCGATGTCGTCCCAGCTAGAACCAGAGAAGCTACCCAAAGACCAGTTGTGCAGGTTCACGATGGACTGGTCGTCGGCGAAGGCGATAAGGAAGTTCGTCGCCGCCGAGCAGATGTATCCCACCATGACGCCCGCCACGATGAGCATGGCCATGGAACTTATGCGCCGTGCGATGAGGAGCACGAAGCCGATGGTGATAAGCGAGCCCAGAAACGCTGCGGCCACCATGGCCGGCGAGGACATGGCCTGGTTTGCGCCCAGAAGCACGATCATCGTAAGCGCGACGACGAACTTTGCGCCCGAGGAGACGCCCAAGATGAACGGGTCGGCGATGGGATTGTTGAAAAACGTCTGCAGCAGGAACCCGGAGAGGGAAAGCGCCCCGCCGAGAAGCACGGCTGAAAGCACACGCGGCAGGCGAATCTCCCAGATGACTTGGCTTTCCATGGAATTGGCCGCGCCGCCCGAAAGGATGCCGGGGATGTGGTCTGCGGGCACGAGCACGCTCCCGACGCACAGGTTGGCCCCGACGAGCACGATGAGGGCAACAGCGAGCAGCGCCGTCACGACGCGACACCGCGCGGCGCGCCCCGATTCGTCGTATGTCATGGAAAGCCGGCTTCTCATGACGCTAGCCAAGCTTCCTCAGATAATGGAAGTCGCTCGCGTCATCGCCGGTGAACGCCCCGTGCAGCTCGTCGATAATGTCGGCGGTAGAAGTCATCTGCTGGTACATGTCGGCGCTTGTGACCCAGACGTTGCCGTTCTTCACGGCTTTGAACTGCGACAATAGCGCGTTTTTGCTTACGAAGTCGTTCAAGGTGGCAACCGATTCGTCGATGGTGCCGTTGTAGACGATGATGTCGGCATCCTTCGCCGTCGCGTAGAAGCGCTCCATTTCGAGCGTTACTGACGAACCTGACGTCGACGCCGTCTGCGCGTCATCGAGCACGTAGTTGCCGCCTGCAAGCTCGATCATCTGCGCCACGTAGTCGCCCGCCCGTCGCGTGACGGCGGCCCCGTTCGAGTTTATGTAGAAATACGCCACGGTTTTACCTGACGACGCGAGCCCCGACGTTTGCTCGACGCGGGCCTTCTGCTCGTTGAACAGGTGCGCGGCCTCGTCTTCCTTGTCGAACAGGACGCCGAAAAGCTTAATCCACTCGACGCGCCCGAGTGCTTCGGACTCGCTCGACGACTGTTCGGTGAG
>URYW01000064.1 GCA_900552145.1 uncultured Collinsella sp.
TGTGAATCAGTTCGACATTGCCAGTCTTGATGGCGCCCGGCGTGGACTTGAAGCTGATGCCGGCGCCCACGAAGAGCAGGATCGCGGCGACGATGGTATTGGAGCCACCGCGGCAGGCAGCCGTAAAGAAGCCGCCGATCTCAAAGACCTGCGGGCAGAAGGTGTTGAGCAAAAGACCGACGATCATCGGGTAAATCATGATGTCGCCCGGGATGCGCGGGACCCTGAATTTCTTTTGCTCGTTGGCGGTTACTTCCTGTGCCATGAAACCCCCATTTCCGCTGACGGGGTACAAAAGCCCACGTCACGCTTTGCTACAGTAAAGTTTGAACATGGTACCAGAAGAAATAGACCAGCCCGGTGAAAAATTCGACAAGTTGGGATGGAACGAGATTCGGCGCCCGCGACGCCACCCCTATATAAGGCTCAAGACGATATAGAGTACGATGCCCGAGACGCAGCACCACAGCATCGATTTTGTCTTGACCGCCACGACCACGACGCCGGCGGCCGCAATCCAGGGAACCAAGGCAGGCCAGAGTCCCGCGCCGAACGCGCCGGGGCTCACCAAGTCGTTGGCGACCAGCGCGGCAAAGGCAGCGGGCGGGATATAGCCCAGGGCCTCGGTAATGCGGGGCGACAAGGTCCGCCCGCGCAAGGCGAACGCCGGCGCGATGCGAAAGAACGCGATAGCAGCCCACGACGACAGCCATAGAACCAAGAACTCGTTAACGGGCATCGCGGGCGCCTCTTCCGTCAAATACAGCATCGCACGCCAGCGCAATGATAATGCCGACCACGACGCTTGCCGGCACGGCAATATTCACGAGGCCCAAGAACTTGCATACGGCGACGGACACCGCGCCCGAAACCGCCGCGACAACGTTGCCGCGCGACAGCCGCTGCGAAAAGAGCAGGCAGATAAAGAGCGAGGTGCAGACAAAGGCTGCAATGGCGGTGGGAACATCGACAACGGCGCCGCCGATGGCGCCCATCGTACACGAAACGCCCCATGTTGCGATGAGGATCACGTTGAGCACGAAGGACTCGAGCGGGCCCCAATCCTCCCCCTCAATCAGCTTGGCAAGCGAGATGCCATATGCCTCCTCGGTAAGTGTCGCGGCAACAGCCAGCGTCTGACGCTTCGAGGCATTCTTCAGATGCGGCACGATCGATGCCGAGTAAAGCGCAAAACGCGAGGAGATGGCAGCAACGCTCGCGATAATCGAAGGTGCCGGTACGCCCGCCAGCCAAAGATTGCAGATCATAAACTGCCCGCTGCCCGTCACAAACGTGCTGCTCAGGGCAAAGACCATCCAGGGCTCCATTCCCGTCTGCCCCATGATCATTCCGCACGGCGCGCCTATTGCAACATAGGTAAGAATCACTGACCAGACGGTTCTAACGATTTTGAGCACCATACGCTTCTCATCCTGACAAGGTCTCCGAGCCGCATGTAGCGACACGGCAGAATCATCATCCGACAGCAACCGAGTTCACCTACAATTGCCACCTGATCGAAAGGCACAACTTTTTAGGAAGTCATTATGACAGCTATCGATCGAGACCGGGCGCGCGCGGCCTTCAAAAGCTACACCGATGCCTACGACGCCACCAACCCACGCATCGCGCTCAAAATCGAGCATACGTACCACGTGGCCGAGGCATGCGATGCCGTAGCGCGCGAGCAGGGCTGGTCATCAGAAGATATTGACCTGGCATGGCTTTGCGGCCTGCTACACGATATGGGCCGCTTTGAGCAGCTGCGACGCTGGGACACCTTTAAGGACGCCGAGAGCATGAGCCATGCGGCGCTGGGCATCGAGGTCCTCTTTGGCGAGAATCCCGCCGATGCACCCGCCGTAACGAGCATCCGCGACTTTATCGATGACCCGGCAGAAGATGAGCTCATCCGAGCGAGCATTGCCTATCACAGCGATTTCCGTCTACCCGCGCAGCTCGACGAGCGCACGCGGAGCTTCTGCGATATCGTGCGCGATGGCGACAAGATCGACATTATGCGCACCATCGCCGACAGCACTGTCGACACTATCCTCAAGGTGGACGAGAAGACGTTTCTCGGCAGCCGTTTCTCGTCGCCGACACTTGCCGCCTTTGACGAGCACCGCTGCGTCGCGCGCGACGAGCGCAACGAGCCGGCGGACTACCTGGTGGGGCTCATCTGCTTTATGTTTGAGCTCGTCTATCCAGCAAGCCGCGCGCTGGCGCGCGAACAGGGCGATATCCACCGCCTGCTCGACGCGCCCTTTGGCATTACGCGGCCCTTTACCGACCCCGCCACGCAGGCAACTTGGAGCCGCCTAAAGGACGAGATGCGCGACTGGCTGGCGCGCGCCTAGCGCTCAAGCTGGGCCAGCAGCTCCTCGACGACCTCGACGGCATCACCGACAACCTTGTACTGGGCAGCACCAAAAATGGGGGCATCCGGGTCCTCGTTGATGGCGATGATGCACTCCGTCCCACCGATGCCGGCAAGATGTTGGATGGCGCCCGAAACACCGATACTCACGAGAAGCCTGGGCGAAACCGATACGCCCGTCTGGCCAATCTGGTGGCGATTCTCCAGCCAACCCGCCTCCACGACGGGACGCGTGCAACCAAGCTCGGCACCCAGGGCATCGGCGAGCCTTCGCATCAGCGGCAGGTTTTTCTTGGAACCAATGCCGCGACCCACCACGACAAGGCGCTCGGCATCGGCAAACGAAGCCTGCTGCCCCCACTCCTCGGCGGGAATCGAGATCTCGACACGGGCCTTAACGTCTTCCGCAAGCATCACCTGGGTGATCGTGCCAGAGCGGTCGTAGTCAAAGTCGGGCGCCTTAAAGATGCCGGGACGAACCGTTGCCATCTGGGGACGATGATTGGGGCAGACGATGGTGGCCATCAAGTTGCCGCCAAACGCCGGACGCGTCTGTTGCAGCAGTCCCGTCTCCGTATCCATCGAAAGTACGGTGCAGGCAGCCGTAAGGCCCGTCTGCAAGCGCACGGCAACGCCGGGTGCCAGTTCGCGACCAAAAGCGGTCGCACCGTATAAGATGGCCTCGGGTTTGCGTTCGGCTACCAAATCGCAGATCAAGCGGGCGTAGACCTCCGCATCGTTTTGGCGCAGGCGCTCGTCGCGACAGGCCAGGACCTCGTCCGCGCCGGCACAAACCAGGTGTTCGAGATCCCTGAGCGAGCCCTCGGGGCTCATGCCGATCAGTGCCACCAGACGGCAGCCGCGAGCATCGGCAAGCTCGCGCCCCTTGCCCATGAGCTCGTAGGCCACGGGAGCCACGGCGTTGTGCTCGTCGGTCTGCACGAATGCCCAAATGTCTCGATACGCATCGAGGTCACCCGCGCCGGCGGCCTCGTCACGCTCGATCGAGATAGCGTTGACAGGGCAGGCGTCGACGCACCCACCGCATAGGATGCAGCCGTCGGTTACGCGGGCGCATCGGCTGGGTCGCTCGCCTTCCACTACGATGCCGCCCGAGGCACAGGCGCGAACGCAGCGACCGCAGCCGATACAGGCTTCGCTATCGATAATCAGTCCGCTCATCTATGCCATCCCCTCGATAATCTTGGCAAGTTCTACCGCCTGCTCGGACGCCGTCCCCTCAACGGCCTCGCACGTTTGGTCACGGTCGGGCACAAACGAGCGCACGACCTGTGTCGGCGACCCGGCAAGACCGCAACGCGCGGGGTCGGCGTTCACGTCGGCGGCACTGACCACGCGCACGTCCGCCTCCTCCGCCGCGCGAATACCGGCAATACTCGGCATACGCAACTGGCCAATCTCCTTGGCAGCCGTCATCGCGCACGGCATCTCAAGACACACCGTCTCCTCGCCGGCATCGCAGCCGTGAACAAGCGCCAGTGAGCCACACGTCGTAAAGCCCGCGCTTTGCACGCAGCTCACGTCGGTCACACAGGGAATCTCAAAAGCACCGGCCAGCTCGGGGCCGATTTGCGCCGTATCGCCGTCCACCGCCATCTTGCCGCAGATGAGCAGGTCGAAGTCCTCGTCGAGCGCCTCGATGCCGCACTTGAGGGCATAGGTGGTTGCCAGGGTATCGGCACCCGCAAAGGCGCGATCGGTTAGCAGCAGTGCGTCATCGGCGCCTCGGGCGATGCAGTCGCGCAGCAGCGATTCAGTCGCGGGGATGCCCATCGACACCACCGTTACGCGCGCGTCCATGCCAAAGCCGATAAAGTCGTCTTTCAGCGCCAGCGCGCATTCCAAAGCGCTCGCATCAAAGGGATTAATGACCGCCTGCTTGCCATCGCGCACGATGGTATTGGTCTTGGGGTCCATCTTGACCTCGGTGCTGCCCGGCACGGCTTTGACGCACACCACCATATGGAAATCGCTCATCTTCACGCGCCCCCTTTCTGGACGAGCTCATCCAAGAGCTTCTCCGAAAACAGGTTGCCGCGACCCAGCTGCCCGTCGGGATCGAGCTGGAGTTTAAGCCGCGCCGACTCGACCATGGCCTCGTGACCGTACATCGTCTCTAAGAAGCCCGCCTTGATCTTGCCGACGCCGTGCTCGGCAGAAACGGCACCGCCCATAGCCGTTACCTCCGCAGCCCACTGGGCAAACAGCTCGCCACCGCGACGGTAGTCCTGCGCATCGCGCGGCAGAATGTTCACATGCAGATGGTTGTTACCGATGTGCCCCCAGGCAGCAGATTCAAGCCCGCTTTCGGCCAGTGTGCGGCGATAGAGGGCCACGACATCGGCAAGGCGTGCATTGGGCACCGACATGTCCGAACCCAGTTTGGTGATGGTGGGATCCGTGCGGCGGCGCTCGTCGATAAGCATATTGACGCTCTCGGGGACCGCATGGCGGAAGAACCGCTGGCACTCGCGATCAACCTCGGTGCGCGCGACCCATGTCGCATCGTCGCGGCCGCCCGCAAACTCGAGCACCCATCCCAGGTGGTACAGTTCCTCGGTCGCCTGGGCCTCGTCATCGCAGTCGAGCTCCACGTAGACACAGACCTTGGCCTCTTTGTCGAGCGCCGGCAGCGAGGCAAACGCTGTCGACTGCTCGCGCTGGCGACGTAGAATATCCAGGGCGCCAGCGTCGAAGTACTCGATGGCAGCCGCATGGGACAGGACGGGACGCACGGAATCGGTAAAGGACACGGCCTTGTCTTCGCTATCGAAAAAGCAGCTCACACCCCAAACGACCGCAGGCGCCGCCTGCAGGGCGATCTCGAGCTCGGTAATGACGCCGAGTGTGCCGCACGCACCGATAAAGAGGTCGATGGCGTCCATTTCGTCCGCAACGAAATAGCCTGAGGCATTTTTTGTCTTGGGCATGGTATAGCCGGGAAGATCGAGCTCGAGCGTACGGCCCGCTGCCGTCACGAGCGACAGGTGGCGGCCCTGGGCAAAAGCCTCGCCGCGCTGAAGCTCAAGCAAATCGCCATCAGCCAGCGCGACGTGGAGTCCCGTGATATGCGGGCGCATGGGGCCGTAAGCGTAGCTGCGGGCGCCGGAGGCGTTGCATGCCGCCATGCCGCCCAGACAGGCAGACGCCTCGGTGGGATCGGTGGGAAAGAACTGCTCGGGGGCCTCTTGGAACTCCTCGTAGGCCTCAAGCGATGCCTGGTCCCAACCAGCGGTCGGCAGCACCTTCTTGCTCAGCTGCTTGCGCAGCTCCGAGAGAACAACGCCCGGCTCCACGCGCAGCAGAAATTGGCCTTGTTCATCGCGGCGAAGGCCCAAGTAGCGATTCATACGGGAAGTATTGAGGATATGCCCGCCGTGGGGCACGGCACCGGCGGCAAGGCCGGTTCGGGCGCCCTGAACCGTTACCGGGACACACTCGGCATGGAGCTTTCCCAAAATGGTGCGGACCTCGTCTTCCGTCGTCGGAAACGAGATGCTCGAGGCCTCGCCCGATGCGCGAGACTCATCGCGACCATACTCTTCGAACTCGTCGGTGAAGGGTTTAATGGTTGCAGACACGCGAACTCCCCCTTTAGCTAACTACAGTGTTTGCAGGGAGATGTTACCGCATCGTTTCGTCGACGTGTTCGA
The DNA here is from genome assembly GCA_900552145.1 of uncultured Collinsella sp. Taxonomy (GTDB): domain Bacteria; phylum Actinomycetota; class Coriobacteriia; order Coriobacteriales; family Coriobacteriaceae; genus Collinsella. Next base: position 6,055 of record URYW01000064.1, read on the forward strand.
GACCGTCTCCATAATTGGCGATTTTTACGTTCGTGCAATTCGGCGAACGGCAAGGCTTCCTCGGCAGACGATGCTTTTGACACATATGGCCCCGCCGTCGCCGACCGCGCGATTGTCGCTCGAAAAAAAGTTGGAGTATTTTTTGCCGCCTTTTACCTGCGGAGACGCCAATCCGTCAAGCATTTGGTCAGAAATTGGTCAAGTAGCGGCTGATACGGTCGGCGTCGACAGCCAAAACCGATAGAAGTTTTGGCCCCAGAAGCAGGGAGGTTCCCATGGCATATTACTGGCCCCAGTCCGGCATCGCCATCGAAGTCGACGACGATCCCCATCTCCTGCCTTTCGACGAAGAGGCATTCCCCGATACGACGGTCTACCACGTTACCACCGATGTGATCTGCGACCCCGAGTCGTTCTCGGCGCTCGCCCACCACATCGCGCATATCCACGACATCGAGCTCCCTCCCGACTTCGACGAGCTCGTCTACTCGCGCCGTCTGATGCTTCACATGCTCTTTGGAGCGGACCCGTCCACCTTTGCGCGCATCTATACCGCCAAGGATGCCGCATGAGCGCGAAGAAGCCACCCCACTTTGCAGGCCTGGGGCATCGCAGGATGCTCATCGTTGCCTGCCGGGCCTTCGTCTGTGCCCTTGTCGCCGTAGGACTATACGCTTGGCAGTCGCAGCCCGTACCCGAGGCGGGCGCTTCGGTCACGACGGCCGAGGGCAAAACGCGCCGGGAAATCCAAGATGAGCTCGACGCCATCGTCCGCGACAACATGATGACGATTTCGGTCGCGCCGGTCGCTCAGCTGCAGGAGGACGGCAAGCTGCGCGTCAACGTGCAAAACGTCCAAGACAATAAATTTCCCCAGCGATTCCGCGTCATCCAAAACGACGAGACCATGTACGAATCCGGTGTGGTCGAGACCGGCAAGACAATCGAGACGTGCCCCGCCGGCGACATCAAAGAAGGCGAGGCGTACATCGAGATCCAGGCACTCGATGCCAAGACCCTCGACAGCCACGGCAATCCGACACGTGTCAAGGTACGAGTTGAGCAAGCCGAGAACTAGCCTTCCGGCCGACGCGGCACCGCATGCAATTCACCAGCATTCGTCCGATCATCGCGGGGACGGCCCGCGGCGAATAGAAAGGAACGACCATGGACATCACCAGGAACATGAACGGAGTCAGAGCGCTCGTCGTGGGCACAGGGCTCGCGCTCGCGCTCGCAATGGGCGCCGCCCCGACGCCAGCTATGGCAGCCGGGCGCGTTGGAACCACGAAGGTAATGGTCAGGACCGAGATCGACAACGTTGAGTTCAAAGTTCCGACGGTTATTCCCTTCGTCGCCAAGGCCGACGGCACGCTTCAGGGCCCCTCAGAAGACGCGACCACCATCGACAATCATTCGGCCTACGGCATCCATGTCACCAACATGAAGATCGACGCCATGAACACCTGGACCATTGCCGCCGACGCCAAGGCCGGAACCGCGCAGAACTCCATCGACTTTAAGGTCGGCCCCGACGGCGCGCTCCAGAACGCCAGCGCCGCAATGCAGGGAACGGGCCTCGATCTTTCCAAGAATGCAGCCTTCGACATGGGCTACCAGGGCATTGCCGGCGGCACGGACAAAATCAAGCTCAAGACAAGCGGAAACGTCGCCCGCGTCACGCGCGACATCTTCCGCGTAACCGGCGAAGGCGATCAGGTTGCGACGATCACCTGGACGGTCGAGCCCGGTGCGCACACGGCATAAGGCCGTCGCCCTGGCCGCCGCCGTCAGCATCCTAGCGTTTGGGCCAGCCATGGCCTTTGCCCAGCAAGAACAGGCGCAGGCCGCCACGCAAGTGACGGTCAACCTCTCGGAGCTCGACCGCGGCGACCGCGAGGAACCGTTGGCGCAGACAGGCGATGGACGATGGCTCTTGGCAGCAGGCGCCACAGCAGCAGGCGCAGGAACCGCCGGCCTCGGTCTGCACATCAAACGCAGCCAGAAACAAAACATGGACAGGCCGCACTAAATTAGCTAAGGAGACCCCATGGCATCGAAGAACCTTTTGCCCGTCGTCGCACTCTGCGGCGCGCTCGCAACCGGAACGCCTGTCGCCGCTTGGGCGACTCCCGCCATGGCGGACTCCTTACCAGCAGCCCTAAGTTCCGCACCAAATCCGTCGAGCGCCATTGCGTGCGAGCGTTTTTCGATCGCACAGGCCGCGATCTCAACCTCGGGATGCCTTCGTCGTAATACGGACGGCTCGATAGTCGTGGATATCAAGCGTTCGAACAAGGCAAACGGCTCCCAGGCGGGGTGCGCCGTCTGCATGTGGCGCTCGGTTGTGCTCGATGCGGATGGCGATCCATGCAATTTAGAGCTGCGCATCGACATCGCTTCGGTCGATGACTCGGCGAACGGAGCGAAGGTCGCCTTCGACGGTACGTTTTTTGAGAAAGGAGGCGGTATATGTCTGGGCTGCGCCGCCGCGAATGCAGACGGCACGCAGCCCACCCTCTCATTCACGACATCGTTGCGACTGACCAAAGCCGACACCGATGCCATCGCGGCGGGAGAAGCGTCCCTGCTGTGCTACGCCGTCAGCACCATAGACACAGACGCTCATTTCGAGAAGCCAGCCGGATCACTCAGCCTTACACGAGGGATAGAGACAGGCCCTATTGAAATCGATGCCCACGCGCAAAGCAGGCAACGCATTCTTGCCGACCCGGCGCTTCTCGAAATGGAGTGGAACGGATCCGGAGTCATCGGAATTCTTCCCTCCGCGCTTGACGCCAAGACGCTCCCCTCAAACGACGAACCCATCAACGCAACCATACAAGAAGAGAGCGCGGACAAAGAAGCAGGTGCGGGCGACACGCCGTCGCCGACAAACGGCATCCCAGCTTCTCTCGAAGCACCGAATGCGCCCGCTAACGATCCAAACGATCCCGAGCTCGCGGACAGTCTGGGGCTTGCTGATCCTCAAGAGATCGATGAAGGTAACTGCTGCGTGCTTGCCGCGCTCGACCACACAGAGGTCATCGACGCTGCGGACATCGAAGTTGCCGCCGCCAATCAACCCGTCCGCAAGTCGGCCATCATCGCATTTCCCGAATCCATCGAAGTCGTCTTTTTGCCATCGGGCGAGGTCGTGGCCCCAACACTGCTCACCTTGTTGGGCGCCAAGAATACTCGAAACGAAATTAAAAAGGTCACGGTTGTCGACCCTGCAACCACCGCCAAGCTGCGTCTATACGCCGTTGCTCCAGATGGAGGCAAGACCTTGGAATTCGGTGGCGACACACTCCTAGCCTGGCGACGTCTGGACATTATGCAAGACGTCTCGTATCAGATCGAACTCGAAGGGTTTGATCGTGCCCGCGATGCCAATATCATCGCCGCGGCTATTGAATCCCCACAGCGGCTTATGACACTGCGCTTTGACTACTATCCCTATGTCCCGACAACCACCTGAGGCTTAAATGCTGCGCATCATTCCTAACACCACTTATATAACCGTATTAGATGAGTCGCGATGTGCCTCGCATTTCGTTCTGCTACGATTGCCACGTTGGCATCAATACAGGAGGGCTCATGCCGGGCTTGGGAACAATCATCAACGTTGTGCTTTTAGTTGCGGGCGGGCTTTTGGGATTAGCGGGCGGCCGCTTCATTACACCGCGCATCCAAGACACGCTCATGAAAGCATCGGGGCTGTGCGTCCTGTTTATCGGCCTGGGCGGCACCATGCAAAAGATGCTCCTTATCGATGAGGAAGCGCTGGCGACCACCGGCACCACCATGCTCAAAGTCTCGATCACCCACA
>URYW01000065.1 GCA_900552145.1 uncultured Collinsella sp.
CGTTAACCGAGACCACGGCGCCCACCTTAACAGGGCCGAGTGCCACGGCGGCAGCTCCGAGGCCGGCCTTCATGCAGGTGGCGGGGCCCATGAGCTTGCCCACGGTGGCACCGGTGCCGGCACCTACATTGCCCTGCTCGAGCGTGGTGGGGGTATTGTCGAGCGCCTCGCGCACGGCGGCGATACCTGCCTCAATGTCGGGGCGTACGGTGGGGTCGCCAAAGGCAAGGTCGAAGATGCAGCTGGAGCACACGATGGGCACCTGCGTGGGACCGACGGGCAAGCCGCTGCCGCGGCTCTCGAGCTCGCGGGCGACGCCGCTTGCGGCCTCCAGACCAAAGGCCGATCCACCCGAAAGGCAGACGGCGTGGACCTTGTCCACGGTGTTCTCGGGACGCAGCAGGTCGGTCTCGCGCGATGCCGGGGCACCGCCGCGAACGTCAACACCGCCGGTGGCGCCCTCGGGTGCCACGATTACGGTGCAACCGGTGCCGGCCTCCTCGTCCGTATAGTTGCCAAAGCAAAAGCCATCGACATTGCAAACATCGATGGCTTCGAGCAGTGTGTCCATGTTTTCTCCTATCGGTTTTCCGCCGGGTCTTATGCCCGGTCGGGATCCGTACGGTACGGCAAAATTGTAGGCGCTGGGGGATACCCAGCGCCAGATGCAATTACGAGAGTTTTTGAATCGCGCGTGCTACGCGAGCGATGGGTAAGCCCACCACGTTGTAGAAGTCACCCGAAATATCGCGCACAAGCATGCGGCCGCCTGTGCCCTGGATGCCGTAGGCTCCGGCCTTGTCCATGGGTTCGCCGGAGGCAACATAGTGCTCGATCTGCTCTTCGGTAAGCTCATAGAACGTCACGTCGGTCACATCGACAAACGACAGGCTCTCGGCGGCATGCGGAGCTGTAGCGTCACCGGCTTTAACGATGCACACGCCGGTCGCCACCTGGTGCGTGCGACCCGAAAGCTCGCGGAGCATGGTGCGCGCCTCGTCCTCGTTTGCAGGCTTACCCAAAATCTTGCCATCGAAGGTGACGATGGTATCGGCCGCGACGGTCAGCTCATTGGATTCGGCATGCTCGGCCGCGACGGCAGCGGCTTTGGCACGTGCCAAGCGCTCGACGAGCGTAAGCGGAGCTTCGCCATCAAAAGGCGTTTCATCGATATCTGCGGGAATTACGCGAATGTTATAGCCTGCCTCGCGCATCAGCTCAATGCGGCGCGGCGATTGCGAAGCCAAAATCATAGCTGGATGCCCTCGGCGACCTTCTCGACGGCTTTGTCGCCGGCGAGCGTGCGCAGCAGTTCCAGGGCAAAGGGGAGCGACTGTGCCATGCCGCTGGCAGTGATGATGTTGCCGTCTTGCGTGACCTTCTCGCCGGTGTAAGCGCCCTCGGGGAAGCTCTTCTCAAATCCGGGGAAGCATGTGGCGCGGCGTCCCTCGAGTAGACCAAGCTCGCCCAGGATAAACGGGGCAGCGCAGATGGCGGCAACGTGCTTGGTCGCGGCGAACTCGCAGACCACATCGCAGACACGCTGGTCGGCGCGCAGGTTGGTGGCACCGGGCAGACCGCCGGGCAGCACGACGCAGTCATACTCGTCAAAGTTAATCTCGTCAAAGAGTGCGTCGCAGGTTACGGGAATCTGCAGTGAGCTTACGACCTCGCGCGTGGGCATGATCGAGACGAGCGTGGCGCGCACACCGCCGCGACGCATGACATCGACCATGGTCAGGCATTCAATCGTTTCAAAGCCATCGGCGGCAAGAACGGCAACGCTGGGCATAAGGGTTCCTTTCATAGGGCGGCATACAATTAGCCGTCTTATACCCCGAAGACCCCTTTTGCCACGTCCAATTTTCCAATGTTTAAAAAGGGACGGGGCTATTTTAGCTACCCTCACCCATCCTCAACAATCTCAATCTGTAACATCTAGACCCACTTTTGACCCCTAACTGTTACAGATCAAGACAAACGGAAACCGCCCCGACAAAACGTCTAAATCTGTAACATCTACGGACCAAAACCGGGTCTTACTGTTACAGATCGAGACAGTCCCCAACAGCACCGCCCCGTTCGGGGAACGACCGCCACAGGTACGGCGGGCAGAGGCTCACTTTTTTCCTCGGTTTTTTCTTGACGGAATCTCACCTGTTGTAGTACTTTGTCCCAGTCTAAAAACGCGTGGACTTTTCTGGGCGCTAGCCACCTTTTTGCCACGCAACCGAGCAGTCGGTTGCGTGGCTTTTTTCGTCTTGGCAGCAGGTACCACATGCACCGCCAGAAGACCGCACGAGCCCACCTTCCGACTGCAGGGAACAGACGCACGAGACGTGCATCTGCAAGACAGCAGACGGAAGGGAGCCTAATGGCAGGAACAAACACAATCAAGCAACAGGCCGCCGGGGCAGGAGCCACGGGCGCGGGACAGGCCAAGGCGGCGCTCCAGGTCTTTGCGGGCGGCGCCTGCTACGGCGCGATGGCCACGACCTACAAGCTCGCCTACGCCGCGGGCTTCACCTCGGCACAGGTGGTGGCGAGCCAGGCGTGGTTCGGCTGCCTCTTCTTCGCCCTCGCCACGCTCGCAGGGCACGCACTCGGGCACCGCTGGCAGCGCGTGGGCTGGAAGCTCGCCCTCAAGCTCATGGGCCTGGGAGCCCTCACCTGCCTCACCTCAATCCTCTACTGCTACGCCATGAGCGTGCTGCCCGCCCCGGTGGCGCTCACGCTCCTCTTCCAGTTCACGTGGCTGGGGCTCGTGTGGCAGACCGTCATGACGCGCCGGCCGCCGAGGCTCCTCCAAGTGGCCTCCGCCCTGGTCATCGTCTTCGGAACGGTGTTCGCCAGCGGCGTCTACAAGACCGGCATCACCGGGTACGACCCCGTGGCCCTGCTCTGCGCGCTGGGGGCGGCCGTGTCTTGCTCCCTCTTTGTCACCCTCTCCGGCAAGGTCGAGGCCCCCTGCTCGTCCGAGCAGCGTGGCGTCATCGTGTGCGCGGGCTCCGTGGTCATGTCGCTCACGGTATGCCCGGACTACGTCGTCTCGGGCGTCCTCGCCCAGGGCATCCTGCCCTTTGCCGTCATCGCTGGCTTCTTTGGCATGCTCTGCCCGGTCCTGCTCTTCGGCATGGGCTCTCCGCACCTGCCCGCAGGCCTCTCCACTGTCATGGCCGCCGCGGAACTCCCCGCCGGCCTGCTCATCGCCATGATCGTCCTCGGCGAGCCGCTCGGCGTCGTCGAGTGGCTGGGCGTCGCCATCATCCTCGCCGGCGTGTGCCTGGCACAGGTCCCCTCCCTGTTTGGAGGCCGGGAGGCACGTCGCGCCGCTGCAGGACAAGCCGTCAGCTAGTCACCCCTTCACAGACGGCCCGCGCGCATCAGGGAAAGGGCCACGGGCCCGGCGCGCGAGGCCGTAAGGACGTTATAAAGCGTCCCCCGCAGAGATGGGGGCGCCAGAGAGAAGGAGGCACCATGCCATTTCCAAAAGGGTTCCTTTGGGGAGGAGCCACCGCCGCCAACCAATGCGAGGGAGGTTATGACGAGGGCGGCCGCGGCCTTGCCAACGTCGACGTCATCCCACACGGGCCGGAGCGCAACGACGTGAGTCGCGGCCTGAGGCGCATGCTCGACTTTGAGCCCGGGTACTACTACCCGGCCCAGACGGGCAGCGACTTCTACCACCACTACCGCGAGGACATAGCCCTCTTCGCGGAGATGGGCTTTAAGGTCTTTCGCCTCTCCATCGCCTGGAGCCGCATCTTCCCCAATGGCGACGAGGAGGAGCCCAACGAGGCCGGGCTCGCCTTCTACGAGGACGTGTTCCGCTGCTGCCGCGAGCACGGGATCGAGCCGCTCGTGACCATCACGCACTTCGATTGCCCCATCCACCTCGTCAAGAAGTACGGCGCCTGGCGAAACCGCACCCTTATCGAGCTCTACAAGCGGCTCGTGACGGTGCTCTTCAACCGCTACCGCGGCCTCGTGCGCTGGTGGATCACGTTCAACGAGATGAACATGATCTTGCACCGTCCCTTCATGGGGGCCGGCATCGTCCTCGAGCCCGGGGAGAATGCCCGCGAGGCCGAGTACCGCGCCGCGCACAACGAGCTCGTGGCGAGCGCCTGGGCCACCAAGATCGCCCACGAGGTCGACCCGGAGAACAAGGTGGGCTGCATGCTCGCCGCGGGAAGCTACTACCCCTACTCCTGCCGCCCCGAGGACGTTCGCGCGGCGCAGGTCAAGAACCAGGAGGACCTCTTCTTCGTGGACGTGCAGGCGCGCGGGCGCTACCCCGGCTACGCGCTCAAGATGCTCGAGCGCGAGGGCATCGACGTGGGCATGACCGCCGAGGACGAGCGCATCCTTGCGGAGAACACCGTCGACTTCATCTCGTTTAGCTACTACTCCTCGCGCTGCACCGCGGGCGACCCCGACTCCGTGGGCGGCGTCGCCGAGGGCAACGCCTTCGCCGGCGTGGAAAACCCCTACGTGCGCACGAGCGACTGGGGCTGGGTCATCGACCCGCTGGGGTTCCGCATCACGATCAACGACCTCTGGGACCGCTACCAGAAGCCGCTCTTTGTGGTGGAGAACGGCCTCGGCGCCTATGACGAGGTGCTTCCCGACGGCACGATCGAGGACGACTACCGCATCGCCTACCTGCGCGAGCACATCGAGGCCATGCGCGATGCCATCGAACAGGACGGCGTCGAGATGCTCGGCTACACCACCTGGGGGCCGATCGACCTCGTGAGCGCGGGCTCCGGCGAGATGGAGAAGCGCTACGGCTTTATCTACGTGGACCGCGACAACCTGGGCAACGGCACGCTCGAGCGCAGGCGCAAGAAGAGCTTCTACTGGTATCAACAGGCCATCGCCACCAACGGAGGCGACCTGGGCTAGCCGCCCGGGCAATATCACTAAGGAGAAAATAATGGCAGAAAAATACGACGACCTGGCCAGATCCATACTCGAGAACGTAGGCGGCGCCGAGAACGTCGCCGGCGTCGCGCACTGCATCACGCGTGTGCGCTTCAAGCTCAAGGACGAGTCCCGCGCCAACACGGCCAAGATCGAGGCCCTCAAGGGCGTCATCCAGGTCATCCAGGCCAACGGCCAGTACCAGGTGGTCGTAGGTAACATCGTCGAGGACGTCTACGACGCGGTCCTGGAAGCCGGCAACTTCTCGGGCGGCGCAAGCGCCGACGACGAGCCCCAGGGCGATAAGACCGTGGCGTCCGTCATCATCGACCTCATCTCTGGCATCTTCCAGCCCATCCTGGGACCGCTTGCCGCCGCGGGCATCATGAAGGGACTGCTTGCCCTCATCACCTACTTCGTCCCGGCCTTTGCAAACGACGGCCTCTACACGCTGCTCTACACCGTGGCTGACGGCTTCTTCTACTTCCTTCCCGTCGCCCTGGCGTTCAGTGCCGCGCGCAAGTTCCGCATGAACGAGTTCACCGGCATGGCAATCGGCGTGGCGCTCCTCTACCCGACGATGGTCGCCCTGACCTCGGGCGAGGCGCTCGGCAGCATCGACCTCGGCGTGGCCGGCACGTTCTCGTGGTACGCCACCGCCCTCGGGCTCCCCATCATCATGCCCGTGTCCGGCTACGTGAGCTCGGTGATCCCCGTCCTTCTCATGGTGTGGTTCGGCTCTATCATTGAGCGCTGGCTCAAGAGCTGGATGCCGGCTGCTCTCAAGATGTTCCTCGTTCCACTCGCCACGATGACGGTCTCTATCGTCTTGGGCTACCTCATCATCGGCCCGGTGGCCACCCTCATCACCAACCTGCTGAGCGCGGCGTTCTCGTTCATCTTCCAGCTTCCCGTGGTTGGTTCCGTCCTGGGCAGCGCCCTGGTCGGCGGACTGTGGATGTGCCTCGTCATCTTTGGCTTCCACTGGAGCCTCATCCCCATCTCCATCATGAACCTGAACACCCTCGGCCACGACAGCGTGCTCGCCGCCACCATCGGCCACGGGTTCGCGCTCGGAGCGGTCATCTTTGCCATGTACCTCAAAAACAAGGACGAGCGCTTCCGCGGCATCGCTCTTCCCGCGATGATCTCCGCCTTCTTCTTCGGCGTCACCGAGCCGGGCATCTACGGCATCGCCCTCCCCAACAAGCGCGCGTTCGTCGTGGCATGCCTGAGCTCCGCCGTGGGCGGCGCCATCGTGGGAATGACGGGCGCCCTCATGTACATCTCGGGCGGCCTCGGCGTCTTCAACCTGCTCAACTTCATCGACGGGACCCCTGGTGGCGCCGGGATCTCCCACATGATCTACGCGATCATCGCCGCACTCGTCTCTGCCGTTCTGGCCTTTGTTATCGAGTTCATCACCTACCGACCCAACGACGACGAGGAAGGCGCCCGCTAGCTTGCGCCCTTTTCGACCAGCTCTATGTAATTGAGGAGCAGTTGAGGTGGGTGAGGGCCGTGGGCGATCTTGGTGGCCGCCCTCGGCCCGGGACAACCTGCCAGAAGGCGTTTAGCTTTCTCGGGCGGCGCTGAAATTTCGGGATTCAATAATCATTCGGAGCAAATTTATTTTTATCCCCGTCTCAGAAAAATCATCGGGCGTGGTCTTGGGCAAACAGTCTAGTTGCGCCTAAGGTGGACGACGGTCTCGCAGTGGAAGGTTTGTGGGAACAGGTCGACTGGCGTGATCTTTACGGGAGAGAAAGTGCCTTCCTCGACAAAGCGCTTAAGATCGCGCGCCAGGGTGGCCGGGTCGCAGCTCACATAGGCGACATCGCGAGCGCTCGTGCTGGCGATGAGGTCGATGGCCTCAGGCGCTAGGCCTGCACGCGGCGGGTCGACTACTAGGACATCGGCGTCCTGGTCGGGGAACTCGCGCACCGCGTCTCCGCCAATGACGTCGACGTTATCAAGCTTGTTGATCTCCAGGTTACGGCGTAGATCGCGCACGGCGGGGCCGTAGGCCGCGACGGCGGCGACAAAGTCGCAGCGGCGGGCGAGCGGCAGGGTAAAGGTGCCGGCACCGCAGTACAGGTCCACGGCAAGTTCGTCTTCCTGCGGGTCGAGCGCTTCCATGACAAGCTCGATCAAAATTTCGGCACCCTTGGTGTTGACCTGGAAAAAAGACGGGGCAGACAAGCGCATCTGACCCTCAGCGATATTTTCGGTCCATGAGCCCTCTCCTGCGAGCATTTCGACCTTGGAGACACGGCGGGCCTTCTTTTCGCCCTTGCTCATCACGCGCACGATGCTCGTGGGATGAGCGGCGTCCGCCAGCACGCGGGAGACCTGCGAGCGCGGAAAAGAGCCTGTGGGCGTCCAAAGCGCGATCTCGAGTGCCTTGGTGCGACGCGAGGCACGAATGCCCACGCGCTCCAGACCCAGGTTGTGGCTGCCGCTCAGATAGTTGAGCGCGCCGACGACCGATTTGAGCGCCTTGGGGAAGCGTTTGTCGAACAACGGGCACGAATCGACGGTCACGATCTTGCGGGGATCGACGCCGTGCATGCCAAGACGCACGCGACCGTTGACGACGGTTGGTTCGAGCTCGATTTTATTGCGGTAGCCCCAGTCGTCCTTGGTGTGGCGGATAGGCTGGACAAGTTCGTTGACCTGGTCGGGGGTGAACTTGCCAATGCGCTCGAGCGTGGAGCGCAGGTTTTGCTCTTTGGCGGCAAGCTGAGCGGTGCGCGAGAGGTTGCCCCACGAACAACCGCCGCAGATGCCCACGAAGGGGCAGGGAGGCTGAATGCGATCGGGACTCGGCTCCAGAATCTCGGTGGTGCGGGCGCGCATGAACGACTTGCCGTCCTGCACGACCTCGGCCTCGACGGTGTCGCCTGCCACGGCGCCCTGCACAAAGACGGCCTTGCCGTTGTCGGCATGTGCCAGCCCGTCGGCGCCGTAGGTCATCGATTCTATAGTGAGCTTCATATCTCTGCCTGTCATTCGCGTTGTTATTCGCACCATGGTAGCAGGGAAAAGCGCCCCGCATCTGAGGCTTTCCTCAAATGCGGGGCGCTTCTACAAACTGCTTCTACAAACTGCTTCTACAAACTGCTTCTACAAACTGCTTCTACAAACGACTATTTCGTCTTGCCGGTAATGAGCGTCTTAAGACCCAGGCCGATCAGGCCCAGGCCCATGCGCACGCGGCCGGGGCGATGGCGCTCGATGGCCTTGGTCTTGCCGGCGGGCTTATCGCGACGGGCACTCGTCTCGGGTGCGGGCTTGGTGACCTGCGGCTCGGGCCGAGGTGCAGGTGCAGGCTCGGGCTCAATGACGGTCGCCTGGACCTTCTGAACCTCGGGTGTGGTCGGCTGCGGCTCAGGAGCAGGGGCGGGCTTTGCCTCGGCGGCGGGCTCCGGAGTCGCGGTAGCGGGCTCGGGCGCTTTCTCCATGGCGGGCTCTGCGGCAGCCTCGGGCTCATTCACCGGGGGAGCGGCAACCGCTTCCGGTTTGGCGGCTGCCCCGTGTTCAACCTCGGCCTGAATGGCCTCCTCGGCCACACGTTCCTTCTCCTGCGCACGCTGCTGCGCGGCGGCCTCGGCGTTGCGATAGGCACGCTCCAGTAGAGCTTCCTGCGAGTTGAAGGGTTTCTCACCCTCTGCACGCTCCACGGGGACCCAGGTGCCGTCGCTCGTGAGGCTGCGGGCCTTCACGTTGTCCCGCAGCTGCATGCCCATGTACTCGTGCACTAGGGCGCGGCAGGTGGGGTCGAGCACGGGGAAGGCGATCTCCACGCGGTGCTCGGTGTTGCGCGTCATCATGTCTGCCGAGCTCAGGTAAATCATGTCCGAGTCCACGCCAAACGCATAGACGCGCGCGTGCTCCAAAAAGCGTCCGACGATGGAGCGGACATGCACGTTCTCGGTCTTGCCCGGAACACCGGGCTTGAGGCACGAGATGCCGCGGATGATCATGTCTACGCGCACGCCGGCACACGATGCCTCGGCGATCTTGTCGATAACCTCGCGGTCGGTCAGCGAGTTGAGCTTAAAGAACACGCGGGCGGGCTCGCCGGCAAGGGCGCGCTGGATCTCGCGGTCAAGCCCGCGCATGATGAGCGGTTTCAGTCCGACGGGCGCCACACCCAGGAAGCGGTAGTCGCCGCGCAGGTTGCCCAGCGATAGATTGCGGAAGAACAGGTTGGCGTCTTCACCGATGCCGGGATGGGCTGTCATGAGCATAAAGTCGCTGTAGAGTTTGGCCGTCTTCTCGTTAAAGTTGCCGGTGCCCAAAAGCGTGAGGCGGGTGAGCGCCATGCCCTCGCGATAGGTGAGCTGGCAGATCTTTGAGTGGCATTTAAAGCCCTCGGAACCATAGATGACGGTGCAGCCCGCCTCTTCCAGACGCTCGGCCCACTCGATGTTGTTCTGCTCGTCGAAGCGGGCGCGGAGCTCCATGAGCACCGTGACCTCTTTGCTGTTCTCGGCGGCATCGATTAGCGACTCGCACAGGCGGCTCTGCTTAGCCACGCGGTAGAGCGTGATGCGCAACGAGATGCACTCGGGGTCGTAGGCGGCCTCGTGCACCAGATCCAGGAAGGGGTTCATGGCCTCATAGGGATAAAAGAGCAGCTTGTCGTGCTGAAGTACCTGCTCGCGGATGGAGCGGGTCATATCGATGGTGGGGTTGGGCTGCGGCTTAAACGGCGTAAAGAGCAGCTCGTTGCGCAGGTGCTCGGGAATCTTGC
>URYW01000066.1 GCA_900552145.1 uncultured Collinsella sp.
GCAAGGCATAGACCTTCTGGTCATGCCTTGCCTTTTGAATGACAAATTGTCGCTCTGGACGTCGCGCAGCGTCGAGCCGTTACGCCGTTCGGCAGAACGGCGTAACCTAGAGATCCCCGCCGGCACCCAGCAGCTTGCGCATGACCTGTTCGGGGTTAACCGAGCCGTCACGCGGGGCCAGGGCGGTGATCTTCTTCTGCATCTTGTACTCGTGCAGCTCGTCCTCGAGCTGGCGCACGCGGGCGCGGAGCTTTTCGTTCTCGCGCTCGCGCTCCTCGGCACGCTCCTTCATATCGAGGATGCGCACCACGCCGGCAAGGTTGATGCCCTCGTCGGTCAGCTGGTTGATGAGCTCCAGGCGCTCGATATTGGCACGCGAATACAGACGCGTGTTGCCGCCCGAGCGCTGGGGGTTCACCAGGCCCTTGGACTCATAGACGCGCAGAGTCTGCGGATGCATGCCGGTCAGCTCGGCCGCCACGCTGATCATGTACAGCGGTTTGTTCCTATTGTCCTCGGCCATGCTACCTGATCCCTTTCCGTCTCGTTATCGTCCATCATAAGCCCGCGGGCGCGGGCGTGCGCCACGACCGCCCTAGTACGTCGCCTTGTAACGGTTGACCTTCTCGCGATAATCGCGCGTGTCGGCCTCGCGCAGCTTGGTCATGGCATCGCGCTCATCGTCGGACAGGTTCGTGGGGACCTGCACCTTGATCTCGACGAGCAGCGCACCCGTGCGGCCGCGATGCTTAACGTCGGGCGCACCCATCTCCTTAAAGCGAAACTTCTTGCCCGTCTGGGTACCCGCGGGCACCTTCAGACGAACCGTCGCACCGCCGGGCGTCGGCACGTCCACCGTGCAGCCGAGCGCCGCCTCATAGACCGAGACCGGTACCTCCATGGTCACGTCGGCACCTTTACGCTTAAACAGCGGGTGCTCCTCCACATGCGTGGTCACGACCAGGTCGCCGCGCTCGCCGCCGGCAACGCCATACTCGCCGCGACGCTTGTAGCGTAGCTTGCCGCCGTCGACCGCGCCCGCGGGCACCGAGACCGTAATGGTCTGCTGCTCGCCTGTCGAGGGAATGCGATAGGTGACCTTGTGCGTCACGCCGCGAAACGCGTCCTCGGCCGTCACATCGACGGTCAGCGACAGGTCGCCGCCCTTGCGAGCACGGCTGCGACCCGCGCCGGCACCGGCAGCGCCCGCAGCCCCGGCAAAGCCCGAGCCCCAATCGCTGCCCCAGGCGCCGTTGCCGCTAAAGATGCTGTCGAAGATGTCGCCCCAGCCGCTGGCACCCGCGCCGGCACCGTAGCCGCCGCCATACGCGCCGCCCGCGCCCGGCATGCCGCCAAACATGAGCATCTGGTCGTACTCTTTGCGCTTCTTCTCGTCCGAAAGCGTCTCGTAGGCCTCGCTGATCTCCTTGAACTTGGCCTCGTCACCGCCGGCATCGGGGTGATATTTTTGCGCGAGCTTGCGAAACGCGCTCTTGATCTCTTTGTCGGAGGCGCTCTTGGATACGCCCAGGATGTCATAGAAGGTTTTGCCTGCAGCCATCGTAGCTCCTCTCCTGTTTCATCCGTCGCCCAGCGGGCGGCGGTTCATGCTTTCATATGGCACTAGGCCAGAAAGGGCCCCGGGTGTTGCCCCGGGGCCCTTCTCAATTACTCCTCGGTGCTCTCGGCCGTATCGGCCGCAGCATCCTCGGGCGCCGCTTCGGGCTCCGGTGCGGGGCGCTTCTCGCCACCGTAGGTCACCGTCACCATCGCGGAACGCAGGATGCGGTCCGCCATGCGGTAGCCCTTCTGGTACACGTCGTTGACGGTCTCGTCGTACTGCGATGCGTCCTCGACGCGACCCACAGCCTGATGCTCGAGCGGATCAAACGCTTCGCCCTTGGGGTCGATGGGCTCAACGCCCTCATGCGCAAACACGTCGAGCAGCTTGGCATGCACCGCGTCGACGCCGTCGACGAACTGCTTAAAGTCGTCGGCAAGCTCCTGACTGCGGGCGTGGTCGATCGCACGCTCGATATCGTCGACCACCGGCAGCAGCGCAGTGACGAGCTTCTCGGTCGCGCGCTCGCGCTCGGCGATACGCTCGTTGGCGGTGCGGCGACGGAAGTTCTCCCAGTCGGCCTGCAGACGGGCGGTGCGCTCGGTGGCGTCCTTTGCCTTGTCCTCGGCGGCCTTCTGAGCCTCTGCCGCAGCATCGAGCTCGTTGCGCACGTCGGCAAGCTCTTTCTGAGCCTGCTCGAACTTGAGCTTAAAGTCGTTGTCGGCGGCTTCCTCACCGGCGCGGATAGCGGCTTCCACCATCTCGTCCTCGGTCATCGTCGCCTCCTTGTTGGAATCCTCTACTTGGTTCTCGGCAGCCTCGGCGGCCGGGGCCTCGTTGGCCGCGGTAACGTCTGCGGCCTCTACGGGAATCTTCACGTCCTTCTCCTCAGAGTCAACGGGGGCGGCACCAACGGCGGCCGCCTCCGTGCGAGCTTTACGAGCGGACATGATTACTTGTCCTCGTCGTCCACAACCTCGTAGTCGGCGTCGACAACATCATCGTCGGCAGGCTGGGCACCGGCGGCACCGTCGGTCTGCTGCTGAGCGTCGGCGTAGACAACCTGGGCCAGCTCGTAGGCCACGGACTGCAGGGACTCGCCGGCGGCCTTGATGGCCTCGACGTCAGAGCCCTCGAGCGCCTTCTTGGCGTCGGCGATAGCGGCCTCGGCCTTGGACTTCACGTCGGCGGAAACCTTGTCGCCCAACTCGTTGAGGGTCTGCTCGGTGGAGTAGCACAGGCTGTCGGTCTGGTTGCGGACCTCGACCTCTTCCTTCTGCTTCTTGTCCTCCTCGGCATGAGCCTCGGCGTCCTTGACCATACGATCGACCTCGTCGTCGGACAGAGCGGTGGAGCCAGAAATGGTGATCTGCTGCTCCTTGCCGGTGCCCTTGTCCTTAGCGGAGACCTTGACGATGCCGTTGGCGTCGATGTCAAAGGTGACCTCGATCTGCGGCACGCCGCGGCGGGCAGCCGGGATACCGGTCAGCTGGAACTTACCGAGCGACTTGTTGTCGCGGGCAAGCTCGCGCTCGCCCTGGAGCACGTTGATCTCGACGCTGGTCTGGTTGTCGGCAGCGGTGGAGTAGACCTCGGTCTTGGAGGTCGGGATCGTGGTGTTGCGGTCGATCATCTTGGTCATGATGCCGCCCATGGTCTCGACGCCCAGCGACAGCGGGGTAACGTCGAGCAGCAGGATGCCCTCGACGTCGCCGGTGAGCACGCCGCCCTGGACGGCAGCGCCGTCGGCAACGACCTCGTCGGGGTTCACGGACATGTTGGGCTGCTTGCCGGTCATGGTCTTGACGAGCTCCTGGACGGCGGGCATACGGGTGGAGCCGCCGACGAGGATGACCTCGGTCAGATCGGAGAGCTTAAGCTTGGCGTCGCGCAGGGCGTTGGTGACAGGCTGCTTGCAGCGCTCGAGCAGGTCGCGGGTGATCTTCTCGAACTCGGCGCGGGTCAGCGTGTAGTTGAGGTGCAGCGGGCCGGACTGGTTCATGGTAATGAACGGCAGGTTGATGGTGGTCTGCTGGGCGGCGGAGAGCTCCTTCTTGGCGTTCTCGGCGGCCTCCTTCAGACGCTGCAGGGCCATGGGGTCCTGACGCAGGTCGACACCGTTCTCCTGCTGGAACTTATCGGCCATCCAGTCGATGACGCGCTGATCCCAGTCGTCGCCGCCCAGGTGGTTATCGCCCGAGGTGGACAGAACCTCAAACACGCCGTCGGCGAGGTCGAGGATGGAGACGTCGAAGGTACCGCCGCCCAGGTCAAAGACCAGGATGCGCTGGTCGGTGCCCTGCTTGTCCAGGCCATAGGCCAGGGCAGCAGCGGTCGGCTCGTTGACGATACGCTTGACGTTGAGGCCGGCGATCTTACCGGCGTCCTTGGTGGCCTGACGCTGGGCGTCGTTGAAGTAGGCCGGGACGGTGATGACGGCGTCAGTGACGGTCTCGCCCAGATACTTCTCGGCGTCGGCCTTCATCTTGGCGAGCGTCATGGCGCTCACCTGCTCGGCGGTGTAATCCTTGCCCTCGATGTCGACGACGGCACGGCCACCCTGGCCCTCCTTGACCTCGTACGGCACGGTCTTGATCTCGGAGGTGCACTCGGAGTACTTGCGGCCCATGAAGCGCTTGATGGAGAACACGGTGTTCTTGGGGTTGGTGACAGCCTGGTTCTTAGCGGCCTTACCCACGACGCGGTCGCCGTCGGCACGGAAGCCCACGACGGACGGGGTGGTGCGGTCGCCCTCGGCGTTCACGATAATGGTCGGAGAACCGCCCTCGAGAACGGCCATAGCGGAGTTAGTAGTACCAAGGTCGATACCAAGAATCTTACTCATTAGAAATTCCCTCTCTCTTGTGCGTTTGCACCGACTCGGCGGTCTGCCAAGCGGTGTTTCGGCTTGTCTTTCAGGATGTAGTGTATCCCCTTATGGGCCGGAATATACAAAATCTAAGTCAATTCATATAAGATTTCTTATTGCCAAGAGTTTAGGTTCGCAAATATGCAGGTAGACGCGCTGTTTGAGTTCTGGGCAGATCTATCGAGATCTATGTAGAGATGGCTGAGGTTTGCGTCCGGGGGTGCCTGGGGGCCGTCTTGCGGAAAGCTCATCCCGGTTTGAGCGTGGATTCCGGGTCGCAGTTTCCGTCTGAAGGCTCAACCGGAAACCGTATCCCGTTTTGAGAGCTGATACCGGCTCGCATTTTCCGCTAGCGGGCCTAACCGGAAACTGCAACCCGTTTTTCGACAAAATAATGGGATGCGGTTTCCGCAAGCACGCTCAATCGCCCTATATTTCAAGTCACCTATAGCTAACATTTGCGCAGCTCAACGGCCTCACCTGCATATTTTTTAGTAAGCCGCGGCATACTCGGCGAACGGTATGAAGATGCCGGTCAGAGGGTATTGCAAACGGTCGCTCCCGTGGTATGTTTTTGCCCGAATCAAACCGGCGCGCATCGTCTGTAGCGTCGGTCAACAGAGAGGAAACTACCATGGCTCATCCCGTAATTGATGCCGACGAGTGCATCGCTTGTGGCGTTTGCGTCGACTCCTGCCCCGCTGGCGTTCTGGAGCTCCAGGACGTCGCTACCGTCGCTGACGAGGACTCCTGCGTCGCCTGTGGCGCTTGCCAGGACGCTTGCCCCGCTGGCGCGATCACCGAGATCGTCGAGGAGTAACAACTCCCCACTTGCACACTCAAAAGTACACCGTGCACAAAAAGGAGGCCTCCGCATCGCCGCGGAGGCCTCCTTTTGCATGTGTGGGCAGCTAATTTGGAGCGGGACCCTTGGCAGTTGCGGTGGAATAGTTCCTGTTTTATGGCTTGGATGCCGATTTTAGGAACTATTTCACCGCAACTTATAGATGCGGCGTCGACTAGGACAAATCGTCTTCGTAGGGCATCAGGTCCGCCAAGTAGCCTTTTTCCTTGAGCATGGCCTCGATCTCGTCGAGGGTTTGCTCATCCTCCGCCGCGATGCGATGGAAGTGGTAGCCGCTCGTCACCGTCAGCAGCGGGAAACTCTTGCCGCTCTCGATATCGTGCAGGTAGCGCTCAACATCGCGACGATTGCGGATGTCCAGGTCGGCCGTGATCTTACCGTACACGCGGTGATTGACAATCACGTTGAGCACGGCGCCTCCAGCGTCGACGATACTCGTGAGCTCATCGCCTGCCTGCTCCACGCCGTGGCGAACCTTGACCAAGCGCGTGGGCACAGCGGGGCTGCTGGAGGCCTCCTGCAGCACGTAGCCGCGATTGGTCGCCACGATATCGTGCCCGTCGGCGCGCAGCAGAGCGATGTCTTGCACGACAATCTGGCGGCTCACACCCACCTCGCGGGCAAGTGCGCTGCCCGAAACGGGCTCCTTGGCTTCCTCGAGCACGCCCATGATGGCACGACGACGCTCGCGGGCGTCCATTATTTACCGTCCAACAGACGCAGGTGCTTGAGCGAGAGGTCGAGAATCGGCGCAGAGTGCGTCAACGCCCCCGAGCTAATAAAGTCAACGCCCAGGTCGGCGAGCGCGCGGATATTGTTGGCGTCCACGTTGCCCGAGCACTCGGTCTTGGCACGGCCGGCGATAAGCTCAATCGCGGCAGCCATATCGTCGTGGGTCATGTTGTCGAACATGATGATGTCGGCGCCGGCCTCCACAGCCTCGCGCACCATGTCCAGGTTCTCGCACTCGATCTCGACCGTCGTGGTAAACGATGCATGGGCGCGCGCCATCTCGATCGCACGCGTCACGCCACCGGCGGCATCGATGTGGTTGTCCTTGAGCATGACGGCCGTCGACAGGTTGTAACGGTGGTTGCTGCCGCCGCCGATCTCGACCGCGGCCTTCTCGAAGACGCGCATGCCCGGCGTGGTCTTGCGTGTGTCGACAAGCACGGTCTTGGTGCCCTCGAGCGCCGCGGCCATCTGGTGCGTATAGGTAGCGATGCCGCTCATGCGCTGCAGGTAGTTGAGCGCCACGCGCTCGCCCGAAAGCAGCACGCGCGCATCGCCACGCACCTGGCCCACGTGGTCGCCGGCGTGAACCTCGTCACCGTCGGCAACATCAAACAGCACCGAACTCTGCGAATCCAGCAGCTCAAAGGTGCGAGCGAACACATCCAGACCCGCGATGATGCCATCGGCCTTGGCGATAAGCTCCACCGTGGCGGGACGCGCCGTGGGACACACGCTCGCCGTGCTCACGTCCTCAAAGGTAATGTCCTCGCGCAGAGCCTGCAAAATCAGATCATCGACGACGAGCTTCATGGTAATGGGATTCATGGTCTACTCCTCCACGGCCTGTGTGCCGGCGGCACGGGCCAAATCATCGATTGCCAGGGCGTCGGCGCTCAGGGCGCGATGACGGCCATCGAGCGCGGGATCGCCCGCCTGCTCCACGGCCAGCGACTCGCCGGTGCGCATGTACCACGCGGCGCGACGACCCCAGACTAGGGACTCGAGCAAGCTGTTGGAAGCTAGGCGGTTCTTGCCGTGAACGCCGTTGCAGGCTGTCTCGCCCGCGGCGTAGAGCTCGGGCATCGAGGTGCGGCCGTCCTTGTCGACCCACACGCCGCCCATAAAGTAATGCTGCGTGGGTGTGACGGGAATGGGCTCGTCCAGGATGTCGCGGCCGTCCTCCAGGCAGCGTGCGCGGATGTTGGCGAAGTGCCCGGTCACCACGTCGCGCTCGACGGGGGCAAAGCTCAGCCACTCGTGCTCGGTACCGTCCTGCTTCATCTGCTCGCGAATGGCGGCGGCGACCACATCGCGCGGCTGAAGCTCATCGGTAAAGCGCTCGCCGGCGGCGTTGAGCAAAATCGCGCCCTCGCCGCGGCAGCTCTCGCTGATCAGGAAGGTGCGGCCCGGCTGCGGCGAGAACAGCCCCGTGGGGTGAATCTGCACGTAGTCCAGGTGCTCCATCTTAATGCCATGCTCCTGAGCAATGTAGCAGGCATCGCCCGTGAGCTGCGGGTAGTTGGTCGAATGGTCGTATACGCCGCCGATACCGCCCGTAGCCCACAGCGTGTGGCGGGCATGGATCTTAAACGGCTCGCCGGCATGCACGCCCTCGGCGGCATTTGCCAGCTCGTCGGCGGGACGAACAGAGCTGTCCTCGTCCACGGGAACGGCGACGGCGCCGGTGCACACCGTGGCGCCGTCACGCTCGCCCGTCAGGATGTCGGTCATGGCCACGTGCTCCAAAATCTGCACGTTATCCAGCTTGTGAACGGCCTGGAGCAGCTTGGTCGTGATCTCCTTGCCCGTAATGTCGGCATGGAAGGCAATACGCGGACGGCTGTGCGCGCCCTCGCGGGTAAAGTCGAGGCTGCCGTCGGCCTTGCGCTCAAAATCCACGCCCATCGCCAGCAGGTCGTTGATGACCGAGCGGCTCGAGCGAATCATGATGTCGACGCTCTCGCGGCGGTTCTCGTAGTGGCCGGCGTGCATGGTGTCCTCAAAGAAGGCATCGTAATCCGAGCCTTCGGGCAGCACGCAGATACCGCCCTGCGCAAGCATCGAGTCGCACTCGTCGACAGCGCCCTTGGATAGCATGATTACGCGCGTGCTCGTCGGCAGATTGAGAGCCGCATATAGGCCCGCCACGCCGCAGCCGGCAATGACGACGTCGCACTCCATATCGGGGTATTGCTTGGTTTCCACAGGAATCCTCTCCCTTGTAATGTGACATAAGGGACCGTCCCTCATGCAACATTGTTCTAGCGCGCTGCGTACTCGAGCATACGGTCGAGCGTGAGCTTGGCCTGGTCTGCCGCCTCGTCCGAGACGCCGATCTGCACCTCGCCCTCGCCCGTCTCCAGGCAGCGCACGAGCTTTTCGAGCGTGATGAGGTCCATGTTGACGCAGGTGGGCTGCACCGCGGGGAAATAGAACTTCTTGCCGGTGCCCTGGCAGCGGCGCTCGAGCTCGTAGAGCACGCCGCGGACCGTCACGATGATGAACTCGCTCGCGTCCGACTCCTCGGCATACTTGATGATACCGGCGGTGGAGCCGATGTAGTCGGCCTCGGCCAGAACGTCGGCCTTGCACTCGGGGTGCGCCAGCACGAGCGCGTCGGGGTGGGCCTCCGTCGCGTCGACGATCTGCTCGACGGTGATGATGTGGTGACGCGGGCAGTAGCCCTTGTTGAGAATGACGTGCTTCTGCGGCACTTGCTCGGCCACGAAACGGCCCAGATTCTGGTCGGGAATGAACAGAATGTGCTGCTGCGGCAGCTCGGACACGATCTTGACGGCGTTGGAGCTGGTAACGCACACGTCACTCCAGCTCTTGATCTCGACCGTCGAGTTGACGTAGCACACCACGGCCAGGTCGTCGCCATACTCGGCGCGCGCCGCGTCGACCGTCTCGCGCTTGACCATATGGGCCATGGGGCAATCCGCGCCCGGCTCGGGCAGCAGCACGGTCTTGGTGGGGTTGAGCAGCTTGGCGCTCTCGCCCATAAACTCCACGCCGCACAGCACGATGGTCTGCTGCGGCAGGCTCTTGGCGAGCTTTGCCAGGTAAAAGCTGTCGCCGACGTAATCGGCCACAGCCTGGACCTCGGGCGCCACGTAATAGTGCGCCAGGATCACCGCGTCGCGTTGGGTTTTAAGTTGCTGAATGGCCTCGACGAGCTCTGCGGGCACCAATGCCGCGCGCTCCGTTGCCGTCGTTGCCGATGCCAAGCCGGCCGCAATGTCGCGTGCGAGCTCCGATGCATCCATGTTCGCGCTCTGTGCCATCAAGGCCCCTCTCTTTTGGCGAATCTTGGGGCTTTAGTATGACACCTAGGTTTACAGCTGACAAGACAGCTGTAAACCTAGGTGTAAAGTTGAAATAAAGATTCAATCATGTGGCAGGTCCATTTTCGAACTGACAAGCTGAAGATAGCCGAGCTCTCAATAGCGCAGGAGGCATCTTTCGCCACCGCAATACCGCTCGGCGCGAGTTGCACGACGTGGGGCGCAAATGGGACACGCCTCCGCGAGCGGTCCGCACCCAATGTGGCAAAATCGAACTACTAAGGGGGCG
>URYW01000067.1 GCA_900552145.1 uncultured Collinsella sp.
TTGGCGTCTTTCCCTTCAAAATCTGTCCTTTTTTCCCCGCAACTTAGGTGGGGATGGGGTTAGCTGCGGGGGTGGTGGCGGAGCTTGTCGATGGTGGAGTCGGTGCTGTGGCCGCGGGCGTCGGTGCTGTGACTGCGGGCTTCGGCGGCGTGGTCGCGGGTTTCGGCGGCGGTTTGGCGTTTACGGCGGTAATCGATCATGCCTTGGATGATGGGCTTGCCAAAGCTCGCGGCATCATCGTTGTAGATGGCGGTTCGGGCTGCGAGGAGGCAGTCGGAAAAGTCCATATGGGTCTTGCCAAAGAGTTTGACGGCAAGGGCGACAACGGTGGGCTCGTCGACCATGACGTCATCGAGCAGCCTTTTCTTGGCCGCAGCAATCTCTACGCGGGGAACCTTATAGACG
The DNA here is from genome assembly GCA_900552145.1 of uncultured Collinsella sp. GTDB lineage: Bacteria > Actinomycetota > Coriobacteriia > Coriobacteriales > Coriobacteriaceae > Collinsella. The sequence goes on from URYW01000067.1 coordinate 406, forward strand.
TCGCGCAGCGTGACCGCGACGCGCGTGATGATTTCGGGGTAGACACGAGCAGTGCGCGTGGCGATGACCTTGGCGGCGCGCGGTGACAGAACTTCGTCGTCGTCAAGCAGGTAGCGTAGGATGACGGTCTCGTCGATGATGGTGCTACTCATGGATATCTACTTCCTCGGGACCCAAAATCGAATCGTCGCTTTCTGTAGCAAGGTACTCAATCCAGGCATTGCGCTCTTCGGAGCGGCGATTGGGGTCCCCATATGCTTTGAGCGATCCATAGGCGGCGGTGCCGTCCTTTGAGCGCACGGCGACCGGCTGAAAGGGAAGCTTGCGCATCAAAATGCTCTGCGCGACAAAAAGGCGCACGGCCTCGGCGAGCGATGTGCCCATGGCGTCGTAGAGACGCTCGGCATGCTGCTTATCTTCCTCGCGAATGCGCACCTGCAGGATGGCTCGTTTTTGAGTCGATGACATCACTGGCCTCCCTTAATGAGCGTGCAATTTGAATAGTCAAATACAGCATCGGCTAATAATAGCCAATCTTACAACCACTACTTTATTGCACTAGAGTAATTGAGTGTAAACAATATTACAAACGTACTACATCCTTCAGAAATGAGCGTGAAATCTCTCCTGGATGTACGCATGTAATACACTCACCTTTATAGCTTCTAGAGAATAATTCCAACCTGCCAAAACCCCTGCAATACACCCGTATTGCAGGGCCTATGCTCAAGTTTGCCACCTGCAACTGCGTATATTTAACCTGTATATCGTTGGAGGAATTCTATCGAGTGTATGTTTCGCCGCATGCATTCGATACGTCGATGCCAGGCCACGGGCGGCTTGGGTCAATGTCGACAGGATCTCTCCGGCATGGGATTCAGGAGGGAGTGAACAACATGGGCAATAACCGAGTCGTAGCCGATTCTTCGCGCTGCATTGGGTGCCAAACCTGCATGGCTGCGTGTATCGAGGCGCACGACATCCCCGGTAACATCGCCGCGCCGCGCCTGCGCGTGACGCGTACGTACGAGATTTCCGCACCGGTGGCTTGCCATCACTGCGAGGATGCACCGTGTGCCAAGGCTTGTCCCACGGGCGCCTTGTTCTTTGATCCAAAGAACCATCGCATCGGCGTCAACGAGGACAACTGCATCGGCTGCAAGAGCTGCGTCATGGCATGCCCCTTTGGCGCCGTGAGCGTGGCGACCACGCAGGTCCCCGTCTTGATGGGTGACGTGCGCGTGGGTTCGCAGACTAAGAGCTTCGTGCTCAAGTGCGACCTGTGCGTGGACCGTCCCGGCGGTCCGGCGTGTGCCGAGGCGTGCCCGACCAAGGGCCTCACCCTGGTAGACGAGGAGCGCCTGGCAGAACTGACTGCCGAGCGTGCCCGCGCCACCATCGAAAACGAGGCGTAAGCGTCGGGCGACAGGCCCAATGATTGTCAAATAAGTACCGAGCATTCGGTAGCAGAGAAAGGAAGGAGGGTGTCATGGAGAAGCATAAAGTGATCTGCCCGTACTGCGGCGCCGGTTGCCAGTTTAACCTCTTGGTCCAAAACGGCCAGGTTGTGGGTACCGAACCGCTCAACGGCATCACCAACCAGAGCGAGCTGTGCCTTAAGGGCATGAGCGGCTACGACTTCATCAACGACACCAAGATCTTGACTCCTCGCGTACTGCACCCGATGATCCGCCGCACCAAGGGCGCGGATCTTGAGCGCGTAAGCTGGGACGAGGCACTGGATTTCACCGCATCTAAGATGCAGGCCATAATTGACGAATATGGTCCTAACGCTGTCATGACCACCGGCTCTTCGCGAGGCGGCGGCAATGAGGCGAACTACGTCATGCAGAAGTTTACGCGTGCGTGCATCGGCACCCACAGCGTGGACAACTGCGCCCGTACTTGACACGGCCCTACTGTCCTCGGTCTGATGGACACGGTTGGTTCAGGTTGCATGTCATGCTCCATCCCCGGTATGGAGGATGCGGGCTGCATTTTCCTCTTCGGCTATAACCCTGCCGATTCGCAACCCATCGTCGCAAGGCGTATCGTGCGAGCCAAAGAAAAGTGTTGCAAGATCATCGTCGCCGACCCGCGCCATATCGAAACCGCGCGTATCGCCGATCTCTACCTTCCGATCAAGAACGGTTGCAACGTTGCGTTCCTCAACGCCTTTGCCAACTGCTTGGTCAACGATGGCCTCTACGACAAGGAATTCGTCGCCGAGCATACGAACGGCTTTGACGAGTGGTGGGAGACCATCAAGAACTACACTCCCGAATCCGTACAGGACATCACGGGTGTCGAGCCCGCGTTGATCCACCAAGCTGCCGAGATGTACGCCACGGCGAAGCCCTCTGCCATCATTGGCTGGGGCATGGGCGTGTGTCAGAAGAAGCAGAACCTGAAGACGGTGCACACCATCGCCTCCATCGCCTGCGTTGCCGGCCAGATCGGCAAACCCAATTCCGGCCTCGCGCCCGTGCGTGGCCAGAACAACGTCCAGGGCTCCTGCGATATGGGCATGCTGCCCAACCTGTACCCTGGCTACCAGAAGGTCACCGACCCGGCAGTGCGTGCCAAGTTTGCCAAGGCTTGGGGCGTGCCCGAGGAAAAGCTCCCGCTCGAGGAGGGCTACAAGCTCACCGACCTGGGCCACCTGGTCGACGAGGGCAAGGTGCACTGCTTCTACAACTACGGCGAGGACCCGGTGCAGACCGAGCCCGATTCGGCCGGTATGCGCAAGACGCTCTCCGAGCTGGATCTGTTCATTTGCCAGGACATCTTTATGACGCAGACGACCATGCTCGCCGACGTCATCCTGCCCGCTACCTCTTGGGGCGAGCACGAGGGTGTCTTTACCGCATCCGACCGTAGCTTCCAGCACTTTGACGCGGCTGTTCCGCCCAAGGGCGAGTGCCGTCACGACTGGGAGATCTTCGCGGACCTGTCTACGCGCATGGGCTATCCCATGCACTACGACAACACCGAGCAGATCTGGAACGAGTGCATTAGCCTGTGCCCCAACTTTGTGGGCGCGACCTACGAGAAGATGGCTCCCGAGGGCGGCTACGCCCAGTGGCCCGTCAAGAGCACCGATGTGAACGACCACGGCACGCCTGACATGTTCGCTGGTGGCAAGTTCACCACCAAGGACGGCCGCGCCAACCTGATGGCGCACGACTGGGAGGCGCCCTCCGAGCTTCCCGACGATGAGTACCCGCTCATCCTGTGCACCGTCCGCGAGGTCGGCCACTACAGCTGCCGCTCGATGACCGGCAACTGCAAGACGCTGGCGCTGCTCGCCGACGAGCCCGGCTTTGTCCGCATGAATCCCGCGGACGCCGAGGCACGCGGCATCAAGAATGGCGACATCGTCTCGATTCACAGCCGCCGCGGCCAGGTATACAGCCGTGCCGACGTGAGCGATCGTATCAACAAGGGCACGGTCTATATGACCTATCAGTGGTGGATCGGCAAGTGCAACGAGCTGACCATCCATAAGGTCGACCCGGTCTCGCATACGCCCGAGGACAAGTTCTCCGCCTGCCAGGTCGACGCTATCGCCGACCAGGTTTGGGCAGAGGGTGAGGTGGAGCGTCAGTACACCGAGCTCAAGCAGGCTCTGGTGGACGCCGCCGCTCCCCAGGACGTTGAGCCCGGCGCCGCCAAGTTCGATGACGAGACACACGTGAATCAAATCGTGTAGTCCCGTTCTCGTTGGCTTTTTGGGCCGGGCGTCCCGTACGTTCGGGAGCCCGGCCCGTTATTTTGAAAGGAAGTGGGGATGAACCGCTTCATCGACATCAACCCGGAGAGGTGCATCGGCTGCGGAACATGCCAGTCCGCCTGTGCCGACGCCCACCGGATGCAGGGTCTTCAGGATACGCCGCGCCTGGCGCTCGTGAAGACCGGCGGTATTTCGGCCGCCCTTGCCTGCCACCATTGCGAGGGTGCCCCCTGCGCCGAGGTCTGCCCGGTGAATGCCATCGAGCACGATGGCGACCGCATCCACGTCAAGGAGCAGGAGTGCATCGGGTGCAGGCTGTGCGCCATCGCGTGCCCCTTCGGTGCCATCCATCCCGATGGCACGTCTATCGCCGGTGTCGCAGGCATGTGCGACCCGACGCCTTCGTATCCTAAGTCCCTGAGCAGCCTGCTTACGTGGGCTCCCGGCCAGTACACCTGCGCTGTCAAGTGCGACCTGTGCGCCTTCGATCCGGACGGCCCGCATTGTGTGGCGGCGTGCCCCACCAAGGCGTTGACCGTCATGGGCGGCGCGGCCGATCGCGAGCTCGACGAGGCCAAGCGCCTGCGTTCGATCGAGAACGGCCCTGCCGTCGACGTGGCGGCTGTGGCCCAGGGTCTGTCCGAGAAAGCAGAAGGGAGCGTAAACAATGGATAGCATGACGCTGTTTATCGCATCGCTTGCCGTCTCGTGCATCGGTGCGCTCGCCTCGGTTCTGCTGATTAAGGCCGACAACGCCGCCAAGACCGCCGGCTGCCTGATCGGCGCCGTCGCGGCCGTGCTGTCGTTCATCTCGGGCCTCGAGGCCGTGCTTGGCGACGTTTCGTCCCTCAACACGGTCTTCTTCTTCCCGTTCGCCCGTCTCGAGCTCTTGCTCAACGGCCTTGCGGGCCTGATCGTGGTCCTCATCTCGATTCTCGCCTTTGCGGGCTTCATCTACGGTCTGTCCTACTTCGACGAGTACCCGGGCAAGGTCGGGCGCGCCGGCTTCTTTATGAACACCTTCGTCGCCTCGATGATGCTCGTCATCACCGCCGACAACGTGTTCTGGTTCCTGGTCGCCTTTGAGCTCATGTCCCTTACGAGCTACTTCCTTGTCGTTATCGAGGAGAACAAGAACTCCATTAGGGGCGGTTGGCTCTACTTCGTCATCGCGCACGTGGGCTTCGTTCTCATCATGGCGAGCTTCCTGCTCATGACCAACGGCGTGGGCGGTTCCTTCAGCTTCAGTGATTTCCGTACGCATGACTTTGGACCCGCCGTCTCCTCCGCGAGCTTCGTCCTCGCGTTCTTCGGATTAGGCGCGAAGGCCGGTATCATCCCGCTGCACTCCTGGCTGCCCCAGGCGCACCCCGAGGCGCCGTCCAACGTGTCCGCCCTCATGTCCGGCGGCATGATCAAGATCGGCATCCTGGGAATCCTCAAGGTCGGTCTCGACCTGCTCGCGGGTTCGGGCGTCCAGCTCTGGTGGGGCCTCATGGTCCTGGTCTTCGGATCCATCTCGTCGGTCCTGGGTGTCGTCTACGCCCTCCACGAGCACGACATCAAGCGCCTGCTTGCCTATCACTCCGTCGAGAACATCGGCATCATCTTGCTCGGTGTCGGCGCGTCCATGACGGCGCACGCCCTGGGCAACGACGTCATCGCGACGATCGCGCTCATGGCCGCCCTCTACCACACGCTCAACCACGCCATGTTCAAGGGCGAGCTGTTCCTCGGCGCGGGCTCCCTGCTCTATGCCACGGGTACGCGCAACATGGAGAAGATGGGCGGTCTGTTCCGCCGCATGCCGGTCACGGCCGTCTGCTTCCTCATCGGTGCCCTTGCCATCTCGGCCATCCCGCCGTTCAACGGCTTCGTTTCCGAGTGGTTCACCTACCAGTCCCTGTTCAACATCTCGACGCTCTCCGACCCGGTCGTCATGGTGTTCGCCGTCGCCTCCGCGGCCGCCCTCGCCATCACCGGTGCCCTGGCCGTCACGTGCTTCGTGAAGGCCTACGGCGTCTCGTTCGCGAGCAGCCCTCGTTCCCAGGAGGCCGCGAACGCCAAGGAGTCCCCGGCTCCGATGTTGTTCTCGCAGATGCTCCTCGCGGCCATCTGCGTGGTACTGGGAATCGGCTCCCCGGTCATCGCCCCGGTTCTGGGCGACGTCGCCCAGAGCGTGCTTGCCGGCTCCGCCGTCACAGCCACCTCGGGCGTGTCTCTCGTGAACGAGATTTCCGGTGCCGCCACCTCCACCCCCGCGATCGCCATCGCGCTCGTGGTCCTCACCGGCGTCGCGTTCGCGTTGAGGTCCTGCCTCGGCGCCAAGGCCCCCGCTAAGAAGACCGACCCTTGGGCGTGCGGCTACGAGCCCAACGAGCACATGCCCGTCGTCGCCACGAGCTTCGCGTCCGACGTCGAACTCTTCATGGGCCCGCTCTACACCCTGCGCGAGGTATGCACCAAGATCTGCTGGTCCATCGCGCACGTGTTCCAGAAGCTCACCGGTGTCGCCCAGGGCGTCGAGCCCCTGCCCGACCGTTTCCTGGTCGATGCACCGAGCGAGGGTGCCGACAAGCTGGCCGGCCTCGCCTCCAAGATCGAGGGCGGCAACTACTCCGTATACATCTGCTACATCGTCGCGGCGCTCGTGGTCTTCCTCGTGCTCGCCGTGGTCATGGTCTAGAGAGGGGAGAGGATATTATGAACATCGTTCTTGCGATGGCGCAGGGCCTCGTGGTCATGCTGGTCGCGCCCTTCTTCTCCGGCCTCGCCCGTGTGATTCGCGCGAAGATGCACAATCGCCGCGGTCCGTCCATCCTTCAGGATTACCGGGACCTCGCGAAGCTCATGGCGCGTCCCGAGTCCGTGAGTTCCGACTCGAGCTTCGTGCTGCGCATCATGCCGCCGCTGTTCCTCGCGGTGTCGTTTATGCTCGCCATGGGCCTGCCCATGTTCACGCTCCAGAGCCCCATGCCCGTCTTTGGTGACGCCATCACCATCATGTACGCGCTCGCGCTGTCCCGCTTCTTCTTCGCGCTGTCCGGCGTGGATTCCTCCAACGCCTACGCGGGCTTCGGCGGTATCCGCGAGCTCCTCATGAGCGTGCTCATCGAGCCGTCCATGCTCATCGCGCTGTTCACCGTCGCCATCGTGTGCGGCTCCACGGACATTGCGACCATGGGTCAGCACATCGTTACGGGCAACGTCTCGAGCGTCGTCGCCGTTATCCTCGCCGGCGTCGCCTTCGCGGCCGCCTGTTACATGGAGCTCGGCAAGCTTCCGTTCGATCAGGCCGAAGCCGAGCAGGAGCTCCAGGAGGGCCCGCTCGCCGAGCTCTCCGGCCCGTCCCTGGCCATGATGAAGCTCGCCATGGGCATGAAGCAGGTCGTGGTCGTCGCTTGGTTCACCTCCATCTTCATCCCCTGGGGAGAGCCCGCGACCATCGGCGTCACCGCTCTCGTGGGCGCCGTCGTCTTCCTCGTCAAGTGCCTGGTCGATTTCGTCGTCTGCGGCGTGCTCGAGAACTCCGTTTCCCGTTCGCGCTTCAAGGTGCTCGGTAACCAGACCTGGGCCGTCGTCGGCATCGCGGTCCTCGCGTTCGTCTTCGTCGTCGTAGGCGTGTAGGGAGAAGGGAGAAACTATGTCAATCGAATCGAGCTTGTCCCTCTTTGCCATGGTGGCGATCGCCGTCCCCATGCTGGGCTCCCTGCTCATCGTCATGCTGCCGCGTCCCTACGCTAAATGGATCTGCGCCTTTGCCGGCGGCATCGCCACGGTCGCTTCCGTTGGCTTGGCCGCGACATTTGCCGGAAACGGCATGAACGCGGTCGATGTAACCTGGGCGAGTATGGGCCAGACCTTGGTCATGGGCTTCATATTCGACCGGATGAGCACGCTGCTCGCACCCGCGTTCGTCGCTATCGGCCTGCTCGTCGTCATCTATTCGTTCCCGTACATGAGCGATAAGAATAAGGAGCATCCCGACGCGCCCCGTCGTCGCTTCTACGTGTACTTCTCCACGTTCATCGGCGCCATGGCCGGTCTCGCCTACAGCTCCACCATCGTCGGCCAGCTCGTTTTCTTCGAGATCACCGGTGTGTGCTCCTGGGGCCTCATCAGCTACTACATGACGCCCACGGCCAAGAAGGCCGGTATGAAGGCGCTCATCATCACCCATATCGGCGCTCTGGGACTCTACATCGGCGCGGCCTTCCTTTTCGCCGGAACCGGCACGTTCGCGCTGAGCGCGATCTCCCAGCTCGATTCCGGTATGAAGACCGTCGTGCTGCTGCTCATCCTGTTCGCTGCTTGTGCCAAGTCCGCCCAGTTCCCGCTCTACATGTGGCTGCCCTCCGCAATGGAGGCCCCCACGCCCGTTTCCGCCTACCTTCATGGCGCGTCCATGGTTAAGGTCGGCGTGTGCGTGTTCGCCCGCGCTCTTGCGAGCGCCGGCGATATCCCCGAGATCGTCGGTTGGGTCGCCATCATCGACGCCGTCGTGACCATGCTCTTCGGCTTCCTCATGTACCTGCCCCAGAAGGATATGAAGCGCCTGCTCGCCTTCTCGACGATCGCGCAGCTCGCCTACGTGTTCTTTGGCCTGGGCCTCTCCGTGTTCGGAAGCCAGATGGCGTTTAACGGCGCCGTCGAGCACATCTTCAACCACGCGTTCACCAAGACCCTGTTCTTCCTCATCGCTGGCTCTCTCAGCTTCACGCTGGGAACCCGTATGCTGCCCAAGATCCAGGGCCTCATGAAGAAGTACCCGGTCACGGGCGTGGGCTTTGCGGTCGCCGCGACCGCTATCGCCGGCGTGCCCCCCATGAGCACGTTCTTCTCCAAGTTCCAGATCATTTCCGGTGGCTTCGCGGTTGGTGCTACCAACACGGTCATCTTTGTCCTCGTGTGCGTCATGGTCGTCGAGACCGTAGCCACCTTCGCATGGTTCCTGCGTTGGATGGGTAAGGTCCTGCCCGGTGAGCCGAGCGAGACCGTGGCCGCCGGCCAGCCCCTTCCGCGCGCCATGGCGTTCGTGTTCGTCGTCCTCATGATCATGGTCGTCGTCGCCGGTCCTCTGTCCTCTAGTTGGATGGGTTAGGAGGTAGGACATGGGTTATTCGTTAGTCAATATCCTGGGCGGTCTTCTGATCGTGACCTCCACCATGGTGGTCGTCTCGAAGACCATCCCGTCCGCCATCAAGTGGTACGCGATCCAGTCGGTTGTCCTGGTGGGCGTGCTGCTCACCCTGGGCCTCACCACCGGTGCCACCGAGCTTCTCATGTGGGCCGCGTCGGCCTTCGTCACCAAGGTGATCCTCGTTCCGTTCATTCTCAACCGTGCCTACAAGAAGATGGGCTCGCCAGCCGATAGCACGCTGACCTCCTCCATTAAGCCGGCCTGGACCCTC
>URYW01000068.1 GCA_900552145.1 uncultured Collinsella sp.
CCCCTTTGCTTTGCCGTAGTCCCGGGGCGCACGGCCTTTGTGGAACATCGCTGGGGCGCCGCGCGCCGCGAGAACCCTGCGCCTAGATCTCGGCCTCCGCATGGTCTCGCTGCGCCTCGGGCAGCTCCCCGTAGAGCGGATGGTCTTCGAGCCTAAAGCGCTCGACCTGTTCGGGAGTGCGACCGCGCACAAAGAGCCACGAGCGATCGATCGGCGTCGCCATGAGCGTGCTGGGCAGCGCGTCGGCGCGGTCGGAAAACACCCGGGCACTCTCGGGATCCTGGAACGCCAGCACCAGATGCGTGTCGCAGTTGCCCATGATGGAGCGTGCGCGTGCCTCGCCATAGAGCGCATCGAGCTGGTTGGTCGACTGCAGCAGCAGCGTTGCCCAGATGTTGCGGCTTCGGATAATCGAGAGCACGTTGTCGATCTGGGGGATCTGCAGATTTGCGAAGTCATCGAGCATAAAGCGCACGGGCACGGGCAGGCTGCCGTCGGGCTGCCTATCGGCCTCACGAATGAGGCCCATAAACGCCTGCGAAATAAAGAGGCCGGTCAGCGGATCGAGATTGCGGTCAATATCGCTCACGGTTACAAACAGGGCGCAGGGGGTGTGTCCCATGGAAGCGAAGTCCACCTGATGGCACTCACGATAGAGCTGTGCCGCACCGTCGAATCCCAGACACATGACCTTTTCGGCAAGGATGCCGACGATGCTCGCGTGCATGCGCTCGGCATTTTGCGTAATGGCGTAGCGCCGCCATAGCGAGAGGGCATAGCTTTGGGGGTCGGTCGTGATCAGGTCGTCAAACAATCGACCCGTGGCACCGTCCTGCAGGTGCTCGATCAGCTTGATGACCGAGCTGATCGTCTGCTCGTCGGCGGGTAGCTGTTCGGTGACGTAGGCGATAAGACACGACAGCAGGTTTGCCGCCGCATGATCCCAAAAAGGCTGGTTGTTGTCCTCGATGGGGCAGATGGCCTTTGCCACCGAGAGGATGTCCTGCTGGTTGGGCCTGCCGTCCGCCTTGCGGCGAATGTGCCTCAGGGGGTTGTAGCCGCAGCGCTCGATGCCGGGCGCAAGGGCCGGGACGGTGTTGAGGTCGGCGAAGTTGAGGCATTGCACGCGGTAACCGTGGGCTGCCAGCACGGGTCCTACTTCGCGACAGAGCGTGCCTTTGGTGTCGAGCACGATGTAGCTTGCGTTCATTTGCAGCAGGTTGGGCTTGAGGACGTTTCGGGTCTTGCCGGCTCCCGAGGGGCGGATCACAAGTGCGTTGTTGTTGAGTCCCGTTTGGCGGGTGTCGCAGGAGAGCGTTCGATCCTTGGCGAGGATGGTGGACGATGCGGACTCAGATGCGGCGAGGCGGCTGGCGAGGTTAGACATGGGCGACCTCCTTGGTGGTCGAGAGAATTTCGTGGGCAAAGCCGAGCTCGACGGCGCGCTCGGCCGAAAGGTAGGTGTCTTTTGCAGTGAGGGACTGGATGCGCTTGGGCGTGAGACCGCTGCGGTCCGAGAGGATTTGCGTGAGGGTCTTGCGGGTCTGCATGAGACGCCGGCTGGTTTCCTGTAGCGCAAGTGCCGAGCCGCCTGCCCCCTGGGGGATCAGCGGGTCGTGAATCATGAGCTCTGCATGGGGCGCCATACGGCGATTGTCGCCGCCCATAAAGATCACGGCGCCCATGGACGCGGCGAATTCCAGGCAGACGGTGCGGATGGGGCACGATGCGAGGCGCATGGCGTCATAGATCGCAAGACCCGATCGCACGCTTCCGCCGGCGCTGGCGACAAATATGGTGATGGGGCGGCTGGGGTCGGTGGCATCGAGCAGACGAATCTGCTGGCATAGGTCGTGGGCCATCGGGGTTTCGATGTTTCCCATGACGGAGAGCTCGCGACGGGCGAGCATCTCATCGTAAATGCTGGTGAGCGTGATACCTCGGGCGGATTCACGCATGGTGAGGGGGCTGATGATGGGGGAATGATTGGTGTCCATGAGGACTCCTTTCCGTTGGTTGTGTTGTGGAATAGGATTGTTGCCCGCGGAGGGGCTGGCGGGCTACAGGGTTCGTTCGAGCCTGAGATCGAGCTCGGTTGTGGGGCAGGCTGCCTGTTCGTGCGGCTCGCAAGCGCAAAGGGCTCCAAAGCGACGGAGCGTTGCGACGGGCGTGGTGTAGGCGAGCCGCAGCTGATGCTCGACAGGGGCACATCCGTCATTTTTGTAATGAGCCGCGTAGTACTGCGCGATGCTGGCGTTCATCTCGCTGCCATTGCGATGGCGCTCAAACTGGCGTCTGCAGGTCTCGATGATCTTTGCTACCGACTTGGGTGCCGTCGCGGGAACAAGGGCGAGATAGCCCTCAAATAGCTCGTTGATGCTCAGGAGGCACAGCAGGTCGATCAGCGTCCTTATGGCTGCTCCCTCGGCGGAAAAGTGCGCGGTCATGCGGTTATATCGGTTGCGGTCGACGATGGCCGCATGGGGTCTTGGAGTTTTCTGCCCCGTGGTCCCGGGCTTTTGCCGCGCCTGTGTATTGAGCTCGACGTTGCAGCGCTTGAGGCCGTCCAACGGAAGGAACAGTGCGGTGCGCAGGGTGTTCCGCTTGCTTTCGAGTTCATGACGCTCGTCGGGTTCCCATTCGAGCTTGAGTTTCGTGTCGAGCGCCGTAAGCATATGGGCTAGGCAGCCTACGGTAAGAACGTACGAATCGTTGTCGCGTTTTGGGGCATAGGGGTCTGTCAGCTTGCGAATGTCGGGGTCGCCCATGATCTTTGTGCAGCGCTTCAGCAGTTGAGGGTGGTCGGCCAAGATCGTCGCGAGCGGTAGCGACGCGTAGTTCTTGATGGTCGCGGCGGCAAAGGCGGCGTCATATTCGTTTGCATATGCTCGCTCAATGCGGGCATCCAGAATGCTTTTCTTATCGCCGTCTTCAGCGTGGTGGTTTGTCATAGCTTCTCCAATCGGTTGATGTTCGTGCTGTTTGTTGATGTGTTGGTTGTCGTGAGTGATGTGCTTGCCGTGGGTGATGTGCTGACGTTGGGGTGCTATGCGGTTTTCAATGAGCCCGTGAGGCAGTTGCTGCAGGGGCTGGATGGAACGGCCCATGCAAGGCGGAAGGCATCGTGCTCAAAATCGAGACAGCAATGCCCTGGGTGCCTCACATGTGGCAGTTACCTCATTAAGTTGTCATTGCGTTTGGGGTTGTACTTTGCCGATCTTCCTTCTCTTACACGCTGAAAACTGAAACTTCATATGCTCGATCTACTTAATACCGCAACGGCGGTCTTTAATCAACTTATATGTCGGATCGTGTCTTTGCAAGTACTTTTTTGCGTTTGTTTCAAATGGGGTGGTTTTGCAACCGTCACGCGCCACGCTATGCGAACGTGCCCCGGCTCGGATAAGATGGTGCGATCGAGTTCTACCGCGCTCACTGCAAGTAGTCTTTGTTGCTGAGATAGGTCACGGCCGAAAGGGGCCCGTATCCCAACAGATACGGGCCCCTTGCTATTTAAATGGGCATGAGGGTGTATTGAGGGGGGATGTCTTGCTGTCGGCATCCGCGTGCGGTGCCATTCGCTGTCCGTAAATTATACGTTTACGGCTAATTTCATACCACTTGTCGGAATGCGGACGCTGTCCTTGCATGCCGGGCGTACATTGAACGTGGTTTTTCGCGTGAAGCCACGAATCGGTTGCCAGCCCTGAACAAGGAGGCCCAGCATGACGCTTGCCAAACCCATCAATAAATACATCGACTATATCGATGCCCCCGAGGACACGTTTGAGCAGTATGTCGAGAAGGCGTTAAAGTACAACTTTCGCTGCGTATTTGCGAACCTGCAGGAGTACGAGACGGGCCGCGCCATGCTCGAGGGCTCTGACATCATCCTTGCCGGCGCTATCGACTTTCCCCAGGGCACTATGACGCTTGAGGAGAAGCTTGCGAGGTTTGAGGAATACGCTGCGTGTGGCTTTACCGAGATTGACTACGTTTTGAATCAGGGGTCGATCGAGAACCGCGATTTTGATGCCATCGAGCGCGAGATGACTACCATTGCTGATTTTTGTCGCGCGCATGGCATCACTGACAAGGTAATCGTCGAGATGTGCAAGCTGGACGGCGACGACGCCGCCAAGCGCCGTGTATGCGAGATCGCGCTGGAGGCCAAGCCGGGATTCCTTAAGACATCGACCGGCAGAAGCTTTGGCGGTGCTAAGCTCGAGGACGTGCGGCTGATGCACGAGGTGCTCGGCGATGCCGTGGCAATCAAGGCGGCGGGCGGTATCCATAATTACGAAGAGGCTTGCGCATTCATCGAGGCCGGCGCCAGCGCGTTAGGTGCATCGGCGGGCATCGCGATCGTCGAGGGCGCACCGACGGATGAGCGTCGCTAGCAGACGTATTTGACCTGAGCGATAAAGCTTCACGACCACACGCCGTTCATGTTCGAGACAATATGACTTTTGCCCGTTGTAAACGGAGTCGCGATGGGTGTTCTGTATGATGGCTCAGACAAGGTTGTTCAATGACAGGGAGGCATATATGGCAATCAAAGCCATCGCGATGGATATCGACGGTACGCTCACCAACGATCAGAAAGTGATTAGCCCGCGTACGCGCGAGAAGCTGCTCGCGGCGCAGGAGTCGGGCATTAAGCTCATTTTGGCTTCGGGCCGTCCCGCATGGGGGCTCCACGCCTTGGCGCAGGAGCTCGACCTCCAAAACCATGACGGTCTGCTAGTTGCCTTTAACGGCGCACACGTCGTCGATGCCCAGACCGACGAGGTACTGTTCGATCAGGCTATGCCTGCCGACGAATTGCATCGCCTGATTGATCACCTGCGTAATTTTGACGTGATCCCTATGATTTCGCTCGGTCGCGACTTGCATGTCGAGGACTCGTATCACTGCATGATTACGCTGCCGGATGGCTCGCAGAAAAACATCGTCAAATACGAGCGCGATGCCTGCGACCTTAAGATCCGCGAGGTCGAGAGCTTGCATGAGGTCGTGGACACTTATCCCGTAGACAAGCTGCTGACGGCAGGCGACCCGGCATACCTGCAGGCGCATTACGAGGAGATGTATGCGCCCTTTAAGCAGACGCTTTCGGGCATGTTTACGGCTGACTGGTACTTTGAGTACACGGCGCCCGGTATCGACAAGGCCCGTGCGCTTGAGGGTGCCCTGCCCAAGCTCGGCATCGATGCCAGCGAGGTCGTATCGTTTGGCGACGGCCAGAACGACAAGTCCATGATTGAGTGGGCGGGTACCGGTGTTGCCATGGGTAACGCCGTCGACGAGGTCAAGGCTGTGGCCCAGATGGTGACCGCCAATAACAACGAAGACGGTATTGCGGTGGCGCTGGATAAGCTGCTGGGTTAGAATCGCCGATAATGCATGGTTCGGGCGCCTGCTTACAGGCGCCCTTTTGTTAGGGAGGGTGCCGTGTCCGCATTTCCGTTCGACGCCGTTATCTTTGACATGGACGGCGTGATTGTCGATACCGAGTATTACTACCTGGGCGAGACTGCCGCGTTTGCCAAGGAACTTGGGCTTAATCTGACTCAAGAGGAGTTGAATGGGCAGGTCGGTACCTCGCATCAGTTCTTCCTGCATATGCTGGTCGATTGGTTTGAGCGCGCCGGTAAGGGGCATTTTACTGGTGAGGAAGCGTTGGCCCGTTGGGACGAATGGGCGCATAAGCGTCCGCGCGACTATCAGGCTTTGATTAACCCAGGCGCCGTGGATACGATTCGAGAGCTGCCGCGCCGTGGCGTTCGCGTGGCGCTTGCCAGCTCGTCTCCCATGGTTAGCATCAATGAAGTGCTCAATGCGTGCGGGCTGTCGGATGCCTTTGAGTATGTGGTGAGCGGCGAGCAGTTTAAGGAGAGCAAGCCCGAGCCCGACATCTACCTGCATGCGCTGGACCTGCTGGGGCTGCCTGCGAATCGCTGCTGCTGCGTTGAGGATTCGGTGCCTGGCATCACCGCTGGCAAGCGAGCCGGTCTGACAGTCATTGCCAAGCGCGAGGAACGCTTTGGCTTTAGCCAGGATGCCGCGGACAAGATTATCGACCAGCTGCCGGAGCTGCTCACGCTTTCTTAGGAGTGCGGTAGTTGCGCGTTTTTCGGGTCTGATGAGTAAATAGCCAACATTTTGGTGCGGCAGCAAGCATACTTTATGCTAATGCGGGCTCAAGGGCTTGTTGAATGCCCCTGAGCCCGCTTTAGACTTAATTGTGCTTGGAGAGGGTAAATGCCACCGACTAAAGGGCTAACTGACGGTAAAGCAGCGATACCGCTGTACCAACAGGTTATCGATATCATTAAAAACGAAATCAACTCCGGCTCCTACAAGGCAGGGGCGCGGATACCCAACGAATTCGAATTGGCTGAGAGCTATAAAGTTGGCCGCGTTACCGTGCGACGCGCTATTGAGGAGCTCGTCCAGCAGGGCTATCTAACGAAGCGACAGGGGAAAGGCACGTTTGTCAATGCCCCCAAGCTCAAGCGCAAGATTCGCCAGAAGGATGACGTCCAGAGTTTTTCGGACGCATGCCGCGTTAACGGAATGGAACCGGGGGCGTGTGTCATTTCGAGAAAGATACTGCCGGCGGATTCCACCGAAGCGCAGTTCTTTGGTGTTCCCGTTGGAACTGACTTGATTTGCGTTGAGCGCGTGCGCACTGCCGATGGCGTCCCTGTCATGCTCGAGAACAACATATACGTTTACGAGGACAACGCCTATCTATCAACGGCACCTCTATCTAACCAATCCATTTTTGAGTTCGTGCGCAACCGGACGGGCCGCACGCCCGCGTTTACCGACCCGTGCACGCTCGAGATCGCGTGCGCGTCGCCCGAGGTCGCTCGACTGTTGGCAGTTCCCGTTGGCGAACCCTTGTTTTATATGGAAGCCTTCTTTTTCGATGAGCAGCTGCGGCCGTTTATCATCGGTCGTCAGCGGATCGTTGGGTCTCGCTACGTTTTTGACATCTAGGACATTGCGAATGGAAACGCCCGGTGGATCATCTCACCGGGCGTTTCCATACCGTTCACGGCGCAAACGCAACCGTTCAACCGCGTTGCGGCAATCAGTTTGAAATTATCTTGATGAAGGAAAAAGCTGCTGGTAATCTATGGGACGTCATAGAACGTTTGCATTGTGCAAACGTTGAAGCGAGATGCGATGCAGTCTCGAGTTCTTTGGAGGTATCTATGTCAGATACGAAGGCGAAGAAGACAAACAGACGTTTTAAGTTCAAATTACCGCATGTCTATACGATCATGTTCTTGCTGATCGTTGTCTTTGCGGTCCTGACTTGGATCGTTCCCTCTGGTCAGTATCAGCGCAAGACGATTTCGACAGCGGCGGGCGAGCGTGAAGTCGCCGTTGCTGGAACCTATGAACAGGTCGATAAGAACTACACCGATTCCGAGACCGGCGAGACCATCAATCTGGGCCAGGATATCTTCGCGGTTCTGCAAGCGCCCACCAAGGGCATCCAGCAGGCTGCCGACGTCGTTGCGTTCGTCTTATTGATTGGCGGATCGTTCGCGATCATCACCAAGACCAACGCTTTGAATGCCGGCATGAGCCGTGTGATTAAAAAGCTCAAGAACAAGGACATCCTCATCATTCCCATCACGATGACATTGCTGTCCATTTGCGGCACTACGTTTGGTATGTCTGAGGAAGCCCTGCCGTTCTATGCCATCTTCATTCCCATCATGATGGGTATCGGTTATGACTCGATGACGGCATTCATCATCTGCTTCCTTGGTCCTAACCTGGGATATTGTGCTTCGACCATCGACCCGTTTAATGTTTTGATCGCCCAAGGCATCATTGGCATCGAGGGTAATCCGCAACTGTGGCTGCGCGCCGTTTCTTGGGTTATCTTCACTGCCGTCGGTATCGCATGGGCCATGCGCTACGCCATGCGCGTCAAGAAAAACCCCGAGTCGTCCATTGTGTACGAGGACGATAAGCTCAAGCGTATTGAGTTTTCCGTGACCGATGCCTCCATCGAGGAAGAGTTCACTATCCGTCAGAAGCTCGTGCTCATCGATTTTGCTTGCGGTATGGGCATTATCGTCTGGGGTCTTGTTACCCAGGGCTGGTACATGAATGAGATTTCCGCCGTGTTCCTTGGCATGGGCTTGCTTGCCGGTATCCTGGGCGGTCTTGACCAGCAGACAATCGCAGAGGAGTTCGTTAAGGGTCTCGCCGACTTTGCGTACGCTGCCATCGTTATCGGTATCGCTCGCGGTATTCTGGTCATCGCCGAGGGCGGCATGATCATCGACACCATCCTCCAGGCGCTCGCTACCGCGCTCGCCGGCGCACCCGCCGCCGTCTACACCACGTTTATGTATATCGTCCTTGGCCTGCTCTCTTTGCTGGTTCCCTCGAGTTCTGGCCTGGCGGCGCTCACCATGCCCGTTATGGGCCCCCTGACCGAGCTCATGGGCCTCAATCCCGAGGCAGCCGTCACCGCGCTCCAGTTTGCCAACCAGACCATCAACACCATCAGCCCCGTGGCGGGCATGACGGTCGCCGGTCTTGCCGTGGCTAGGATTTCGTTTGGCCAATGGTGGAAGACCATTTGGAAGTTCTTCATCTTCATGGTCGTGTTTGGCTTGGTCATTACTGCCATTTCCGGCATGCTTCCGGCGTAGGTGGTTGTGATGTCTGATCGTTTGACGGTCCTGACGTCTAAGAGCGTCTTTACCGGTACGGGGGACCTGCCGTTTGAAGGTTTCGTAGCGGTCCGTGGCAATCGAATTGAGGCTGTTGGCACCAAGTGTGAGCTAGCTTCGTATTTGACCCAGGCGGACGAGGTAGTTGACCTGGGCGACCGCACCGTCATGCCTGGCCTGATCGATGTGCATACCTTCTATACAGGCTGGGCGCTGCGGACGTTGGGGCCTGATCTGTCCGGCATCGCTGATGCCAAAGAGGCCGTGTCGCTCTTGCGTGCATGGAAAGAAGATCGTCCGGATTGCGCGGCGGCTTTTGGCCACAACCTACCCGAAACGTTGGCATCGGATGCCGAGAACGCAAATACAGCAGCTGTGTTTGACGAGTGTTTTGGCGATATCCCCGTCGTCTGCTTTACACCGGGCGCGGATACCTGTGTTCTCAATGCTGCCGCCAGTGCGCGATACGGCTTCACACCCCAGGCGTGCTATGCCGAGAAGATCTGGCGCATGATGAGCGATTTCCTCGCGCTGCCCGAGGTGCGTGCAGGGTATTCGGACTACATGAGCATGCTTAACGAACGCGGCGTTACCGCCATCAAGGAGATGGCGTTTGATGACTACTACGGCTTTGCCGACGAAATGGCTCGCCGTGAGGAATCTGGTGAGCTGACGGTTCGCGTCTCTATGATGTCGCAGCCGGTGGGTGCCGG
>URYW01000069.1 GCA_900552145.1 uncultured Collinsella sp.
CTCTGCTATGCCTTCGGCACCGCCTGGTGCGTGGCCGGCTATCTCCAGGGCGGCAAGGCCGGCAGCGTTCTCAGCGCCCTTCTTCTGTGCGTGGTCCCCTACCTCCTGCCGGACCTCCTGAAGCTCACCCAGGCCGCCGTCATCGCAAAGCGGGCGGGATAAGCCCCATAAAAACCGCGCCCCGGACCGCCATGGGTCCGGGGCGCGTTGGGTTTTGGGCGGCGGGGGCGCTCAGTCCACCTGGGGCAGGCCGGCAAAGCCCTGGGCCAGGTCGTCGTCGGTGGGGATGTAGTCGTTCATCTCCCCGTTGTTGAACTTCTCATAGGCCACCATGTCAAAATAGCCGGTGCCGGTGAGGCCGAAGACAATGGTCTTCTCCTCCCCGGTCTCTTTGCACTTGAGGGCCGCGTCGATGGCCACCCGGATGGCGTGGCTGGACTCGGGGGCGGGGAGGATGCCCTCGATCCGGGCAAACTGCTCGGCGGCTTCAAACACCTTGGTCTGCTCCACGGACACGGCCTCCATGTAGCCGTCGTGGTACAGCTGGGAGAGGATGCTGCTCATGCCATGATACCGCAGACCGCCTGCGTGGTTGGGGGAGGGGATAAAGCCGCTGCCCAGCGTATACATCTTTGCCAGAGGGGTTACCATGCCTGTATCGCAGAAGTCATACGCAAATTTCCCTCTTGTCAGGCTCGGACAGGATGCAGGCTCAACTGCGATAATCTGATAATCCTTCTCGCCACGCAGCTTTTCGCCCATGAAGGGAGAAATCAGACCGCCCAGATTGGAGCCGCCGCCTGCACAGCCGATGATGATATCAGGCTCGATGCCGTATTTATCAAGAGCTGCCTTTGTTTCCATACCGATGATGGACTGATGCAGCAGAACCTGATTCAGCACACTGCCCAGAACATAACGATAGCCCTCCTTGCCGACTGCCGTTTCTACGGCTTCGGAAATGGCACAGCCAAGGCTGCCCGTTGTGCCGGGATGCTCCGCCAGAATCTTCTTCCCGATTTCCGTTGTGGTAGAGGGGGAAGGGGTTACGGATGCGCCATAGGTACGCAAGACCTCACGGCGGAAGGGCTTCTGATCATAGGAAACCTTAACCATGTATACGTTGCAGTCCAGACCCAGATATGCACACGCCATGGAAAGCGCTGTGCCCCACTGCCCTGCGCCCGTTTCTGTTGTTACGCCCTTTAGGCCCTGCTTTTTCGCATAATACGCCTGTGCAATGGCAGAATTCAGCTTATGGCTGCCACTGGTGTTATTGCCCTCGAACTTATAATAAATTTTTGCGGGTGTCTGCAATTTTTCTTCCAGACAATATGCACGAACCAAAGGAGATGGTCTGTACATTTTATAAAAATCCAAAATTTCCTGTGGGATGTCGATGTAAGCAGTATCGTTATCTAATTCCTGCTGTACCAACTCATCGCAGAAAACTGCGCCAAGCTCCTCGGCTGTCATGGGCTGCAGTGTGCCGGGGTTCAGAAGCGGTGCCGGTTTATTTTTCATATCCGCACGCACGTTATACCATTTTTTCGGCATTTCCTGCTCATCCAGATAAATTTTGTAGGGAATGTTCTTTTCTGTTTTCATTCTGTTTTCTCCTCTCGTCTTTTCTTTTCTTTTCTTTGCTGTTCTCATCTAGTCTAAAAAATTTTTGCTGAAAAAATTTTGTCTATCGTACCTCTTTCAAAGACACCTGTCAATACCAGACGGAGCTTTTCGGCAAAACGCCGCCTCCCACTCGGACAAATGTCCGCCGTATTTGGTATATTCCTATGAAAACAGTTTGTTTTGATCGGGATTATTCATCAAAAATGCTGACAATTTCGCCATCCAGAATACGATTTGTGTTCTTGACTGCACAGAAATTGCCGCACATGCTGCAGGTATCCTCCTTTTCGGGCTTTGCCTCTGCTCTGTAACGGCGCGCCTTTTCGGGGTCCATGCTCAGGCGGAACATTTCCTCCCAATCCAGACGCTTTCTTGCTTCGCTCATTTTGTAGTCCCAATCTGCCGCGTGGGGGATTCCCTTTGCGATATCGGCTGCGTGTGCCGCAATCTTCGCCGCAATGATCCCTTCCTTTACATCTGCTGCGTTGGGCAGGCGCAAATGCTCCGCAGGGGTTACATAGCACAGGAATGCCGCACCCGATGCCGCCGCAAGCGCACCGCCGATGGCAGAGGTGATGTGGTCATAGCCGGGGGCAATGTCGGTGACAATGGGACCCAGCACATAGAACGGGGCGTTGTGGCACAGGCGCTTCTGCAGTTTCATGTTGGCGGCGATCTCGTCGAGCGCCATGTGGCCCGGACCCTCGACCATAACCTGGACGCCGGCGGCCCATGCGCGCTTGCACAGCTTGCCCAGCTCGATCATCTCGGCGGTCTCGGTGGCGTCGTTGGAGTCGTAGAGGCAGCCCGGGCGACAGGAGTCGCCGAGCGAAATCGTCACGTCGTACTCGTGGCAGATTTCGAGCAGCTCGTCGTAGAACTCATAGAACGGGTTCTCGTTACCGGTGACCTCCATCCAGCCAAACAGCAGCGAGCCGCCGCGGCTCACGATGTTCATCAGGCGTCCGGTCTCCTTAAAGGTCTTTGTGCCCGACTAGTTGATGCCGCAGTGGATGGTAATAAAGTCCACGCCGTCCTCGGCGTGCGCGCGCACGACCTCGAACAGGTCGTCCTTGGTAAGCTTGACCAGCGGCTTTTCCATGTAGCCGATGGCGTCGTACATGGGGACGGTACCTACCATGAGCGGCGTCTCGTCGATGAGCTGCTGGCGGAACTGGCGCGTCTTGCCCGAGTTGGAGAGGTCCATGATGGCGTCGGCGCCAAAGTCCTCGGCGATCTTGACCTTCTTCCATTCCTCGGCGGCATCGGCCTTGTCGCCCGAGATGCCCAAGTTCACGTTGACCTTGGTGGACAGGCCCTCACCGACGCCAAAGGCGCGCATGCCTTTTTTGATGTGCACGATGTTGGCAGGAATGGCGATGCGGCCGTCGGCCACGCGCTCGCGGATGTACTCGGGGTCGCGATGCTCGCGCTCGGCGACCTCCTTCATCTGCGGTGTGATCTGCCCGGCGCGGGCGAAGTCGATTTGCGTGACGAGCTTGGGCTCGGTCTGTGTGCTCATTGGCACGGCTCCCTTCGTTGGCATTACCCATATCAGGTTTGCGGGGCAGGGCGGGCGCGCCCAATCTCAGCCTGCCGTCTTGTCCTGCAAGCCCCCCGTTTATGTAATGGGCTCAAGTATAGCTCGAATGGGTACGATTGGCCTAACGAGCGTGCCTGTGAGGAGGCGAACATGGAAGACAAGCATCTATATCGAGAGACGCAATGGGATGTATCGGCCGAGGAAAGCCGTGCGCACCATGGCCTTGTCGCGATCGGTTTTGCGGTGCTTGCCGTGCTGGTGATTGCCTTTTGTATCTGGACGTTTGGTGGTCGCGGCGGCGCTGCATGGGAGTTCGAGGCTGATGATAGCCTACCGATTATGACGGTGAGGAGTACTGGCGGTAATGCCAATACGCTCGCCGTTCCGGGCGATTATTGGTACCCGTGCGATGAGTTTGTGCAGTTGCAGCTGAGTGGTGGGTCTATTCCTGGTGAGGAAATCGAACGCGTGACGTATGATGCGACGTTCAAAACGTTGACGGTGAAGCTCAAAGATCAAGGGGATGTGCCCACGACGATGGATATCGCGCTGACGGAATGGCGCCTGGAGCCCCCGTCGGGTGTTGCGGTGTCCGAGGTCGAGCACGTCAAGATTGTCTATCAGGACGGTTCGACAAACGGGATTGCAAAGGCCGATGGCTTGGCGGAGTAACGGGGTGTTTGGAAACGGCGGGCCTATAGTGCCTGCGCGTTCATGAAAACCAGGGTGTTTTTGTCTGAAAGCTCGGGGATGTGCCGATAGCCGATATTGAATGCGGTAAGTTCGCTTGCATCCTCGAGCTTGTTTTCTGCCATCCACCGCACCATGGAGCCGCGCGCCTTTTTGCTGGCGGTCGACTGTTGGATGGGCTTCCCGTTGCGGATGCCCTCGCCAAAGAGGCATGTGACGGCTGTGGCGTCGCCCGCGAGGTGGGGCAGAACGGCTTTGGCATACTCTACGCTGGCGAGGTTGACGATCGTGGTGTTTGAGCCTGCCGGGGCGATAGCCCGCGCGAGCTTATCGCTCCAAAATGCGTAGAGGTCTCGGGCATCGTCAACGGCGAGCTTCGCGCCCATCTCCAACCGATACGGTTCGACGGCATGAAAGGGACGAACGCACCCGTAGAGGCCGGAGAGGATCCACAGATGGTCTTGCAGCCATGCGAGCTGCGCGGAATCCATCACCTCGGGTGCCATGCTCTGGTATTGAATGCCGTGATAGGACATGACGGCAGGGGAGAGGTGGCGAGCGAGTGCGGGATTGTCGAGATCGCCGCTTTTCAGGATGGGCCCGAACTCATGCAGGGTGTTGAGGCAAGGCCCCAGCAGTTTGTCACTCACGTTCCACAGCGCCTGCAGGCCGCCGCTGCCTTCATTTCGTTCGATATCTAGCAGTGCGTGGTGGAGGCGAGCCGTCTCGTGCGCAAAAGGTGGAATGCCCAGGACTTCAAAAGCATCTTGGGCCGTGCGCATCTGCTTGGCGGGCGAAATGATGACCTGCAGCATGAACTCTCCTCTGCCAAAAAAGAAATTGCGGTGGAATACGGTCTGTTTTGGCCGTTTATGGGCCAGTTTAGTCCGTATTTCACCGCAACTGATGAAGGGTTGGTTAGGCTCGCTCGATGAAGGCCTTGTAGCCGCGATATGCCTCGTAGATGTCGGCCTTGTTGGCGACCTCCCACAGGGCGTGCATGGACAGGACGGCAACGCCGGAGTCGATGACGTTCATGCCGTACTTGGCCATGATGTAGGCGATGGTGCCGCCGCCACCAGCGTTGACGCGGCCGAGCTCGCAGGTCTGGAAGTCCACGCCGGCCTCGTCCATGATGTCGCGGACGAGGGCCACATACTCGGCGTCGGCGTCGTTAGAGCCGCCCTTGCCGCGGCTGCCCGTGTACTTGTTAAAGCACAGGCCGCGACCCATGAAGGCGGCGTTCTTGGTCTCGAACTTGCCGGCATAGCCCGGGTCGAAGCCGGCGGACACGTCGGAGGAGAGCATACGGCTGCGGGCGAGCGCGCGGCGCAGAGCCAGCGGGCTGTCCTCGCCGGCGAGCATCATGATCTCGGCGACGGTGTTCTCGAAGAAGCGACTCGTCATGCCGGTGGCACCCACGGAACCGATCTCCTCCTTGTCGACGATGAGCGTGATGCGCGTGCGCTCCACGTTGGTGACGTTGATCTGGGCGAGCATGGAGGGGTAGGCACAGACGCGGTCGTCATGGCCATAGCCCAGAATCATGGAGCGGTCGAGGCCCATGTCGCGGGCGGGACCGGCGGGCACGACTTCGATCTCGGCGGAGAGGAAGTCCTCCTCCTCGACGTCATACTGCTCCTTGAGGATATCCAAGAACATCTGCTTGACGGGCTCCTTGGGGGCGTCCTTGTCGTCCTCATCGAACTTGACGGGACGGCCGCCCACGATCACGTCGAGAATCTCGGCGTCGACGGCGTCCTTGGCGGGCTTGGCCATCTGCTCGCTCGAGAGATGGATCAGCAGGTCGGAGATGGTAAAGACCGGGTCGTCGGCCTTGTCGCCGATATTGATGTCGACGGTGGTGCCGTCCTTTTTGCAGATGACGCCCACGAGTGCGAGCGGGGAGGCCACCCAGTGGTAGCTCTTGACGCCGCCGTAGTAGTGCGAGTCGAGATAAGCCATGTCGCCGGCCTCGAAGGCGGGGTTCTGCTTAAGGTCCAGGCGCGGCGAGTCCACGTGCGCGCCCAGGATGTTAAAGCCCTGCTCGAGCGGGGCGGTGCCCAGATTGACGAGCATAAGGTCCTTGCCGTGGTTAGCGGCATACACCTTGTCGCCTGCCTTAAGCTCGCGGCCTGCGGCGATTACGGTCTCCAGGTCGACGTATCCTGCCTCCTCGGCCATCTTGATGCCGGCCTTGACGCACAGGCGCTCGGTCTTGTTCTCACTCAAAAACTGCTTATAGCCGCGGCAAAGCTCCTCGAGCTCCTAGATTTGCTGTGGCGTGTACTTTTTCCATGCGCAGGGACGCTCCATGACGCAGGCTCCTTTCGGATCGATCGTGCTGGTTGATGTACCGTGAGTCATCGTATCACGCGCGGGCTCACGGTGGCGGGGGAGCTTGATGTGAGGTGGCCGCGGGGCGGGGAGCGTGTAAACTGGAGTGAGCAAACCGTGCCCAGCCCAAAGCGAGGTATTCAATATGTCTGACAAGCGCCGCACCTTTGCCGTTATCGACGGCAACTCGCTCATGCATCGCGCCTTCCACGCCGTGCCGCCGACCATGAACGCGCCGGACGGTCGCCCCACCAACGCGATCTTTGGCTTTCTGAACATGTTTCTCAAGATGATCGATGCCTTTAACCCCGACGGCGTCGTCGTGGCGTTTGACAAGGGTAAACCGCGCGTGCGCATGGAGATGCTGCCGCAGTATAAGGCGCAACGCCCGCCCATGGACCCCGATCTGCATGCGCAGTTCCCTATGATTAAGGAGCTGCTCGCCGCGCTCAACGTGCCGATTCTGCAGTCCGAGGGCTGGGAAGGCGATGACATCCTGGGAACCATGGCGCGCCTGGGTGAAGAGGCCGGCTGCGACATGCTACTGGTGACCGGCGACCGCGACATGTATCAACTCGTGACCGAGCACGTCAACGTGGTCTCGACCCGCAAGGGCCTGTCCGACGTGGCGATTATGACGCCCGAGAGCGTGGACGACCTGTATCACGGCATTACGCCGGCGCTCGTGCCCGATTTTTACGGTCTAAAGGGCGATACGTCCGACAACATCCCCGGTGTACCGGGCATCGGTCCCAAAAAGGCGAGTGCGCTCATTGCGAAGTACGGTAGCCTGGACGAAGTCATCGCGCATGCCGACGAGGTCAAGGGCAAGATGGGCGAGAACCTGCGTGCACACATCGATGACGCACTACTGAGCCGCAAGGTTGCGACAATTCGCACCGATGCGCCCGTCGAGCTCGACTTTGAGGCGACGTCCTTCCCGGCGTTTTCTGCCGATGAGGTTTCCGCGGCGCTGGGCACGCTTGGTATCACCGCCATGCAGAACCGTTTCTTGGCGCTGATCGGCGGCGAGGGCGGGGCTGCTGCTGCCTCCAGTGTGGTTGAGATACCTGCTATGGTTCGCGCAGCCGCCGGCGATGCCGACGCGCTTGGTGCCGTTGCGGCTGAGGTCTCCCGCGCGATTGATGCCGGCGAGTGGGTCGCCGCCGTGGTGGACGACGACAAGGAAGAGGGCGCGCTCTTTGGACTGACGCGCACGCTGTGGTTGGCGACGTCCAAGGGCCTGTTCGCGCTCGAGGAGGGCGACAGCTGTGCGGCGGCTGAGGTTGAGGGCTTCAACTTCGTTCACGGCGTGATTGCCGGCGTGCTCGCGCGTCTGTTTATGGAGGGTCGCGTGGCGAGCCCGGATATGAAGGCGCTGTTGCACGAGCTTTCGCCCGTCGATTCTTCTGAGCCCGAGCTCATGGATCCGCTCGCTACCGATTCCACGCGTATCTTCGATACCGTGGTCGCTGCCTATCTGCTGGATTCCGACCGCTCCGAGTTCGATGAGGCGTATCTGGCCGATACCTACCTGCAGATGGCGCTGCCTGCGGCGCGCGGTGCAGAGGGTGCCGGCGAGGACGCCCCCGCGCCTGCCGCCCGTACTGCGGCCCTGACGCTGGCGCTCGTGGCGCCGCTGCGCGATCGCATGGCCCGTGAGACCGCCGCCAACGTGTTCGACGGCATTGAGATGCCGCTCGTGCCGGTGCTTGCCAAGATGGAGCGCGCGGGCATGCTCGTGGACCCCGACTGCCTGCACAGTCTGTCCGAGGGTCTGGCGACCCAGATCACCGAGGTCGAACGAAGCATTCGCGACCTTGCCGGTGACGAGACCTTTAACATCGGCAGCCCCATGCAACTTTCGCATGTGCTCTTTGATGTGATGGGCCTTCCGACCAAGGGTCTCAAAAAGACCAAGCGCGGTTACTATTCGACCAATGCCAAGGTACTGAGTGATCTTGCCCGTGACCACGAGATTGTTCGTTTGATCTTAGACTGGCGCGAGAAGTCCAAGATCAAGTCAACCTATCTGGACACGTTGGGCCCGCTGCGCCGCGGTGACGGTCGTGTGCACACCACGTACAACCAGACCATCACCGCGACGGGGCGTCTGTCTTCGAGCGACCCTAATCTGCAAAACATTCCGACGCGCTCGGAGCTGGGGCGTACCGTCAAGACGGCGTTTTCGGCAGGCGAGGGAAGCGTCTTTTTGGCGGTGGACTACTCGCAGATCGAGCTGCGTCTGCTGGCACATCTCTCGGGTGACGAGCACTTGGTGCGCGCCTTTAACGAGGGCGAGGACTTCCATGCCGAGACGGCGGCGCGCGTGTTTGGTGTGCCGGTGTCCGAGGTAACGCCCGACCTGCGCAGTCGCGCCAAGGCCGTGAACTTTGGCATCGTGTATGGCCAGCAGGCCTACGGCCTGTCGCAGTCGCTGCATATCTCGATGGCCGAGGCGCGCGACATGATCGACCGCTACTACGAGGCCTACCCGGGCGTGCGTACGTTCCTCGACAACGTGGTGGCGCGCGCCAAGCAGACGGGCTACGCCGAGACCATGTATGGCCGCAGACGCCATATTCCCGAGCTCAAGGCCAAAAACCCGCAACTCCGCGGCTTTGGCGAGCGCACGGCCATGAACCACCCCATGCAGGGCACCGCAGCAGACATCATCAAGATCGCCATGGCCCGCGTAAGTCGTCGCCTGGAAGAAGAAGGCTTTGCCGCCCACATGATCCTGCAAGTGCACGACGAACTGGACTTTGAGTGCCCCATCGACGAAGTCGAGCGCCTAACCACCATGGTCCGCGACGTCATGGAACACGTAGTAGACCTCCGCGTCCCCCTAATTGCCGAAGCCAGCACCGGCATAACCTGGGCCGATGCCAAATAGGAAAGCACTCCATAAGGCAAGCTCGCCCAAGACGCAAGCCCCCACATACTTAAGATTTGGGACAAACACTACTGATTAATTTGTCCCACAGTAACCAAAACAGAGGGGAGCCCCTTCCAACAAGGGGCTCCCCTCTGCTCAAATCATTTCAGCTAAGTATCTAGACACTCAAGACGCCATCTTGGCGGCAGGTAAGTAAACCTAGGGCTTGGCCGGGCGGCACGGGTTAACTTTTCGTAGATTCCGCACGCAAAGAAAGCCACTTAATGTGGCTTTCGTCTTGCGCAGGACCTGACCGAGCGAAAAGTTAACCCGTGCC
>URYW01000070.1 GCA_900552145.1 uncultured Collinsella sp.
CGTTCGCTCTGCGGAAAAAACCGGTACAGCAGTACCACGACCCAGACGAGCATGACGCCATAGCCCAGGGCAATTGACGCCAAAAGGCCCTCGACCGGCGGCAGACCAAGCGCCAGCGCGGCCAGGGCGCACAGGCACGCCACGCCAATGGCAGCCGCAAAGCTGCATAGGATACCGCGGTAATCCTTAATAGCGGTGAGATAGCTCATGCCGTTCCAATTGACGATCATAATGTTGAACAGCCACAGGCACAGCAGCCCCTGTAGCAGCGTGGCGCCCGAGAACAGCAAAAAGACGCCGTAGAGCACCGTGCCCACAACGAGCATGATGGCATTAGATCCCCAAAACGAAGGCAGGATCTCATCCTCGCGCTCAGCAAAAAGCATATCGGCCAAAAAGCGCGTGACCGGCATAGAGAAAAAACTCGTGAGCGTGAGCGACGCCAGCAGCGTATAGGTCACCATGCACACCAGCAGATCTTGGTTGCCACGGCCCACTCCCCACAGACCGCACAGCACCAAGATACCCACCTGGAGCAGCACGCCCAGCAGCATGGGGCCCGTGCACACAATGCCGGCGTAGCCATAGGCGCGCATCGTGGCAAACAGACCCTTGCGCCTAAACAGGCGCTTGAGCTCAAAACCGATTCCGGCCACCGGCTACTCCCCCTCTCTGGGCAGGTCAAACGCTTGCGCCGTCTCGTCGTACAACGCGCGATAGTTGGCGAGCATCTGCTCGTGCAAGAAGTACGTGGCAACGCGACGCTGGCCGCGCTCACCCATCTCGATACGCCGGGCGCGGCTCGCACACATGCGTTCCATGGCATCGGCCAAGCCCTTGCGATACATAGGCGGCGTCACAAAACCTGCCACGCCAAAGTCGTCGCCCGGGGCGCCTTCGAGCAGCTCACGGCAGCAGCCCACCTCGGTCGTCACGCAGGGACGGCGCGCTGCAAGCGCCTCCAGCACGCTGAGCGGCTGGCCCTCGGAGATACTCGTCAAAATGGTAAAGTCGAGCTTTTCCATGTACTCGACCACGTTGACGCGGCCGGTAAAAATCAGGTCGCGCACGCCCAGGGTTTCGACCAGCGCGTGGCACTCGGCGCCGTACTCCTCGTCGTCCACGCCGCCCATGATGTGCAGGCGCACCTTGGGCAGGCGCTCGTGCAGCTCAAAGAAGGCATAAATCATGGTCTTAACATCCTTTATGGGCGCCAGGCGCACCACCGCGCCAATGTCCACCCAGCCGTCATCGGGCTTTAAGGGAATGCCCTTAAAGCGATCGAACTGGATGCCGTTGGGGATGACCAGGCATTTGTCCGCATCGCAGCCCATATCAATCTGCGTCTTGCGGGCATTATGGAACAAACTCGTCACGCGGAAGGCGCGGCGGTAGATCTCCTCCGAAAGCAGGTAGAAAAAGCGAATCCAGCGGTCCTTAAACGACGGCACCACCCAATCGGCGCGAATGATCTCTTCCTCGCGCTCGCGGGTATAGATGCCATGCTCGGTCAGCAGCGCCGGCGCATGGTGAACGCTTGAGCCCAGGCAGGCGAGCAGGCCACCGTAGCCGGTCGAGATGGCATGGTACACATCGGCCACCGGCACCTCGCTTCCCAACAGGTAGAGCACGGGCAGCAACATGGAGCGCATGGTGTGGAATGCATCGGCAAAGGGCGTGTAGGGATACTCGGCCAGGCACACGTCGCGAAAGATATCCATAAACGTGCGGCTCTGCAAAAACGAGAGCGGATGCACGCGACAGCGGTGGAAGATATCGAACAGAACATCCCAATCCGGATTGGAGAGCGACACCAGACGACGTAGCGCCTCGCGCTCACGGTCGTTAAAACTGGCTTCATGTTGCTCGCCCGAAAGCCGCAGGGCATCGTCCAGGAACACCTCGTGCACCTCGAACACGTTGCCGGGCAGCTCGTAGACAAACTTGCCACGGTCGGCAGCATGCGCGCCGATCACCCACAGCACAAACTCGTGCTCGGGCATGGCCGTAATGTAGCCATGCATCCAGGTAGATACGCCGCCGTGCACATAGGGGTAGCAACCCTCGAGTACCAAGCAGATTCTCATTTATCGCCACCCTCCTTGCGCTCGATCGTCACGGTCTTATCATTTGCCTTGAGCAGATACAGATTGCCCGTAAGGTGCGTCAGTTCGCCACCCGTCACCGCACCCGGCTCGCCATTATTGGCGCGGAACATGAGCCACGCCTCGTCGTGGAAATTGCCCAGGCTGAGCGTCCAGGCATCTGCACTTGTATCCACGTTCACCGTAACCGCCGAAAAGCGCTGGATGGCACCGGAGCACTCCGACGCCGTCTGGTGCCGCAGATCGGGCGCCGACTTGGTAAGCCAGTCCAGGTAGTCGGTCAGGCCGCCCTTGTAGACCTCCCAGCCCTCCTTGGCTCCGCGATCGGGGTCCAAAAGGTCGTCCGGGTGCATAAAGTGCGTACTCACGTAGTGCATGTTGAGCTCGGACACGGCGGCTAGGCGCATATAGGAATCGTTGACCATGCCGCCCGAAACAATACGTGGCTGCTCCACAATGCCATCGCTCGCCACGCCAAACTCCTGTACGTACGGCAGGTCGGTGCCGTCCTCAAAATACGTACTGGCGATGGTCTTAATGCGCGGAACGTCGGTGCCGATGAGCTTGCGCGCTCGGGCAGAAAGGATATTCGATGGCGGCACGTAAACCGAGCCATGAGCGTTGGGCAGGACCTCGTCCTGAAACGCGATAAGTTCGTTGAGCGAAGCGGCAAGCGTCTCTTTGTTCTTCCAAGTCTTGTAGTCGTACAGCGTGCCGTAGTCGGTGTCCCAGAGCGCCAGAGGCTGATGGTTGTAACCGTGAAAGCCCAGCTCGCCGCCCATCTGCAGCAGCATGCCGCCAAAATATCGAAACTGCGTGGTATCGGCCTGTCGCGCGGGCTCGGTCTGGTTGACCGCGTCCTCGTAGTTTTCGATCATCACGCCGGTATAGCGAATGCCATATTTTTGCGCGAGCTTTTGCAGATCGGGCCACCAGACCTTGGTGTAAAAATCCGCAATGGAAAGGCCGTAGTCACGCTTGATATAAGTACCATCGCCCGAGGGCACGGGGCTGGGAAAGTCGTCCAAAAAGAACACAGCGCTGTTAATGACCGGATAGGCCGTGGCATCGCCCAGGAGGCTGGTCGCCGCGGCGTAAAAGCCGCGCATGACCTTGTCATAGATACCGATATTGCAAACCACGGTGCGCCCGCTACCGCAGTCATTCGACCAAATGAGTGGGGCGCCCGCATCGCCGGTCTTAGCCCACACACGAGCCGTCTCGCGCAGCGATACCGAAAGCGACGAATCAAAAGGGTCCGAGAGCTCGTAGCGCTCTCCCCCGCCCAGCATAAAGTCCTCGCTCGGCACGATGCTTTCGGCTGTCGCATAGTCATATCCGGCCGATTCGATCCCAAGCTTGGAAGCAAAAGCCTGCAGGTAGTTCGAGTTATCTGGCGTCATGCCCAGCATGAGTGAGCCGCCCGCACTCACCCAACTCATCAGATCGGTCAGATGCGTACCCAGCCCGTCAAGCGAGGGCATAAGCACAATCACGCGATCAAACGACGTGAGCGATGGGATCGCGTCCGCACCGTCGGTGGCAATATCAACATCGCGGTGCGCGATCTTCATGTCGAGCAGGATCTGGTCGAACTGCTCCTTTACGTCCTCGACGCCAGCTTGATCGGAATCGGTAATGACCAGGCACGTGGGCTTTTGGCCAAAGATTGCCGAGGAGGCCGGCACCGCATCGTTGGCGGCAAGCATCCCCAGCTTGTGCTGTCCAGCGCTGTACTGCACGCCGGCGCGTTCGATCAGCAGCACGGCGGCCATGACGATAAAAACAGCCCACACTACGAGCAGCCCCATCCAACGAAAGCGGCCTGCACGGTCGCGGATATGTTGTGTCACGCTCATCTGGCCTCCTCCCCGTCGCGCCAAAACGCCAACTGTTCGCGGTTGGCGGCACTCAAATACACATGTTGATTGTCGATCGCATCGGTCACACGGTGGACCTCGTCACCGTCGCGGCGCATCACGGCTAGGCGCAGGCAAAGCATCCAAACCTCCTGCTCCTCGGGCACGTCGAGCACCAGCTGGTCGGTCACGGCCTGCGCCTCGTCGATCTGTCCGACATCGGCCAGCGCCGTCGCGTATCGAATGCGCAGCTCAAGGGTATCCTCGCGCTCGCAGCGACGCGCAAGCAGGCGCGCGTACTGTTGGCGCTGAATCTGAGCCACGCGCCCCTCGGCCAAGCCCGAGCCTAAGTATTCACCAAGAAAATCACAGTATTCGATGAGGTTTTGCGCGCTCGGGTCCGTCTTAAAGGCGCGCTCCAGCTGCTGCAGTTTAAGGTCGGACTCCTTGGAGATCTGCGCCACCGCCGTCGCGGCATAGTGCGCCACCTCAACGTCGTCGTTAAGCTTAGCCGCCTGCAGCTGCGCCAGGTACGCGTCGGGCTCCTCGGTGAGCATGGAGAGCATTAGGCGGCGCCGGTATGCCGGGTCATTGACGATGAGCGCCTCCTCGAGCGGCACTACGCCTGCATCGTCCTCACCACTCGATACCGACATACTACGATGCAGGTCGTCGTTGAAGCGCAGCGACTCCAGCGCAGACTCTTTCAGCCCCTCGCCAAACATCGCGCCGCGGACCGATAGCAGAACCACCAGCATCGGACCCCACAGCGGCACCAGCACTATCACAGCCAGCATGTGCCCGCGCACTGGCAGCAGGGCCAGCTTCATAAGCGTCCACAGCATCAGGCAAACCAGCGCATGAATCAGCAGCAAGACGGCAGCAACGACAAGCGAGATCAAGCGGCACCCCCCTCACCGTCACCGGTGTAAGAGATGTGCTGCAGCAGCTCCACGATGTCCTCGCCGTCGACGGGTTCCACCGCAATCTGTTTTGCGCTCAGGCGCTCGCGGATAATGGGCAGATCGCACGCCTTTGCCTGGCGCATAAGCAGGTAGAGCACGTCGCCGTCGACCAAGCCCGCCGCGTCGCTCTCGCGGATTGCCGAACCAATTGCGCCCACCAGCTCGCCGACAGGCTCCATGCCCGGTACCACGCGCAGGAGCAAAAAACTCCCCATCTTGCTATCTGCCAGCGCCTGCTCCGCCGCGAGCTCTTGGCCAAAGGCAGCCTGCTTGAGCACGCAAGTGCCGTCAACGCAGCGTTTATCCTGCGCCACCGCCTCATAGTCAAAGGCACGGCCCAGCGCGCTTTCGACCAGTCCGCACAAGATGCGGAACAGGTTTTGATAATAGAGGGTCATTTGGTTTTCGGCCGCACTACGCACAAAGATCAACACAGCGGGTGCCCCGTCGCGCTCGATCGTGTATCCAAACATGGGAAGCCCCGGCGTCAGCTCGCGGTTCACCCACAGGTTCGAACGACCCCCGTCGCCCAAAAGAGGTGCAAGCTGCTCAAGCGTGAGCGAGCGTGCGGCATCTTCGGCAATCGCAGGACTTGCTGCCACCAGGCGTGCAAATGCCCCGCCCGAA
Source organism: uncultured Collinsella sp. (assembly GCA_900552145.1). Lineage (GTDB taxonomy): Bacteria > Actinomycetota > Coriobacteriia > Coriobacteriales > Coriobacteriaceae > Collinsella. The sequence continues at coordinate 5,557 of URYW01000070.1, forward strand.
ACATGGTAGATCGCCACCGAATCGTTCTCGAGGATCTCGCCCAGAAGCTCGCAGCACTTGCGATAGATGTCGCGTGGGTTGAGTACGTCGAGCTCCTGCGTCACGGCAAAGATCTTGCCAAAGCTGTCGTGGCGACCCACAATCTGGCGCCTGTACGCGCGCTTGTCCTCGATCGCGTCGTGGTAGAGCTGCGTAAGGAACGTATTGCGGTTGCGCACGAGCTCGTTTTGATCGCGCTCTGCCCTAATGGCTTCGCTGTTGCGCAGCTGCACATAGCCGCACACGGCACCCACCACAAAGTACGCAATAAACGGCAGCCAGTTGGACGGCTCGTAAAAGAGACCCTGGAAGGTATAGCCATACTGGGTAAAGTCGCTCGCCGCCAGGCCAATCGAAGCCAGCAGTGCTGCGACCAAGCCAAAGTCCAAGCCATACAGCGTGCCGATCAGCACCACATAGAGCAGGCGATAATCGAGCACGTTGAGCTGGGCCGATTGGGAGAACAGATGCTCCAGCACCTCGAACAGGACCCAGGCGGCTGCCGTCTCCAGGCATTTAATAGGCAGCGTGCGCATCTGGATGCGGTCGATGGCGGCGCGCAAGGGGTTGACCTTCTTTGCACGGCCAGCATCCCAACGCGCTAGAATGGTCGAAAGATCGCGCACCAAGTCGTAGCGCTGAAACCAGCCATAGCGCACGCGAGCGACGCCGCTGGCGGGCAGGGTGTAGCCGGCGGAATCGCCATAGGCAACGGCAAGGCCGGGGAACAACGCCTTGAGGGCGTCCCCCACCTCACCCGCCGTGTGATGGAAGGCATCGGCAGCGTCGAGCGTCTCAAAAGAGGCATCCCAGCTATCAAAGATGCGGCGAATCAGCACCGCGAGTTCCTCGGCGCACAGCAGGGGAAACGCCGCATCCTCCGCGCCCTGCAGAGCAACCGATCCAGTTGAGCACGCGTCGAACAGCGGCACCAAAAACGGGTCCTCCAGCGCGGCAGACGCGGTATACAGGAAGGGCACGCGCAGGATCTTGGTCTGAACGCCCTCGCGAGCAGCGTAGTAGCGGCACAGGTCGTTGGCTGCGCGCGCGATAATGCCCTTGCCCGTTCGCCCCGCGGCATCGGCGGCACCCTCGGCACCTGCGGGCCCTGCTATATACAACAGCTGGATCCGGCGACCCATGCACGCGCGAAAGACCGAACGCAGTAGCTCGATATCGCCCACGCTATCGATATGCGGGGTAAGGTAATTAGAAAGGTAGACCACGCGGTCGAACTCATAGGCCTGATCCAGGTGTTGCAGAAGCTCTTTCCACGAGGCATGGGGCGATGACTCGTCGCGGCGCGTGTCCTGCGCGGCTACGACCTGCACATGGTCCCCGGGGAACGCCTTGGCACAAAAGTCATCGTCAACATATGCGGTGTTGCCAACAACCAGCACCTCCATAGCGCACCCCTCCCCTAAAATCCACTCTGTTCATAGTCAAACATGCGTATTTTACGCTGTCAACGCGAGCTGGAAAGCCTTTAAGGCTGTTTTAAGAACTTTTTTGAGGATGTGGGAGTGGCAACTCGTCCGACCCAGGCTCATTGAGAGGCTACTATTCGCTCTGAAAAGGCACATCGCAATCTGCTGACAGCTCTGCAGGGAGAATGCCAGGCGATGGACATTGCTCTCGCACGGAATCATTGGATGAAAGAAACGGCAGTTCTTTGGAATAACTGACGATAACCTGCGGAACGATCTTAATGCCCAGAGCAAGTTCGAACTTTGCAATCGTCTTCAAAGTCATATTAGGTTGAGAATTCAAGAGCTTAGAAAGCGACTGAAGGCTTATGCCCATACGATTTGCCAGCTCACTTTTGCTCAATCCCAAATGTTTCATTTCACGATGAACAATAAACTCAATATCTAGTGCATGTTCATAAGCGCGCGTTTCGATACTTTCTGTTTCGGCATAAAAATCAGATAGATCTACTTTAATCATTGTATTCTCCGTTTCAGAAGCCAGGCATAAAAGTCAGCGCCCAGGCTCCAGAAGCTGACGCGCTATTACGTCCAGTCGCTTGGCCCGCTCGATTTCCCTGCTGATATTTCCCAATCCCTGATTCCCTTTAAACCAAAATAGAAGAACGATTTTGTCTACGCCTTAACATATGGCATAAATCATCTCTCGATTAACCCCGTTAACCCCTTAAGTTCATAGAGACCAATCTTAGAATCAATGCATCTTAGCTTTGAGGTCCCACTCGCAACCTTTAATCCATATTCATTGATTTTTGAAATCAGGATGATCATTTTACGGGAGGCATTTTTACGATAGTGTCTGACATCATCTTCTGAAATTGAGAGTTGTCAGGAGAAGTCGTCAGCTCCCAAAACGGGCGGCCCTTGGGGTCTTTATATTCGACAAGTTCATATCCTTCTGCCAAAGGCCACCTCCCATTTCTAGATACACTTAACTTAGAAGTTAAGTGTATCTATTAAAATACAAATAACAAGGTATAAGGTAAATTCCGCAGCCCCAAATCGATAAACAACCCAACCAAGCTGGTGCCCAATCCGGAAGTATGACGCAAATTCTTGACATGCTGACCACACTGAGTAGCGACAACGTTTCTACCTGCGGGTTCTTTTCATGAAAAGGGCGATGTGCTCAAGGGTTCCGAAATTTGCCGCATACTTCCGGCGAACGATTCCGGAAGTGCGGAGTAAAACCGAGATCTGGGAACCAGACCCCGATTTCACCCTTCCGCAACCTGCGGTTTTGTTGCCGAAATTCGGTTTATGCTCGGAGGTTTCCAATTTTACCCCGCACTTCCGAAATAACGACTCCGCATCGAGGTTTCCAGCAACAAAGGCGGCATCCGCAACAACATCCAGTAGCCGCGGAAACGTCAAAGGGCCGTTGCCGGAAACCGAACAACGACCCTTCTTTGTCGCCGCCTCACGTAGAGTCCACGGCGACTGTATCACTGAGGACATCTTACAGTAAGTCAATCAACCCAACAGGGAGATAATCAGGAACGATCAGAAATGCAGCCGTTCGCCCCAATTTCCATCTAACTAAAACTAGGGGATGCCCTCCGTTAGGAAGGAACCCCCTAGCAAAACAATGGCCTATGGCAGACCTTCGTTTTTCATTTAGGACATCATAGCGCAGCATCACTATTTCGAAGAGTGGTTGGACACAAATTGATTGAGAACATTAATCGCCGCAAGCCCGCCTACAAGAGAACAGGCAACGGTTGTTCTATCCAAGCAGCCCAATATGATGACGTCGGCTATCAACGTAAGATTAAGAAGTATCGTTCCATATTGCGCTCAGGGAATCTGCTCGGCATCAACCTTATTCATGACGTCAAGTCGAGCCGACTCTGCCCTCTACTTCGAGGTCTTTACCTTTAAAGACTTCTCCGAGATGATTCTCGCCGCCATCACGGTGACCATCTTGTTCGAGCTCCTCGTCGAGCGAGCCCTCGCCTCGGAAACCTTCTTGCTCATCTCCAGACCCGGCCATGACGGAAACGTTCTTAACATTTAAGCCATCATGCATACCACCTTCTTTATCAGGCGGGCAACGGTATTAACGGATTTGTTTATTGAGATTTGCCATACCGATTCTACTAGTCAAGCATCTAAAGGCATCCAATTCAAGATCGCGTCGAAAATGTTGGTGTAAGGGTGACGCCCTAGCGCCCGTTTAACGAAGAACGG
>URYW01000071.1 GCA_900552145.1 uncultured Collinsella sp.
CTGGCTACCCGGACAAGCCTGGCAACCCCGAGATGCCTGGCAACCCCGAGAAGCCCGGCAAGGACGACGCCGCGACCACGGTGACCACCAACAAGAAGAACACCAAGGGCGGCCTGCCCACCACTGGCGATCGTTTTGATGGCCGCATGGCGGCTGCATTCGCCATCGCTGGCGTTGCCGTCATCTCCGCAGGCGGTTACTTCCTCTACCGTCGCAATAAGGAGTAACGTCTTAGCTGAGCGGGCGGGGCACATGAGTCACCTCGCCCGCTCAGCCTGCCCTTTTGACCGGCAGGAAACACCGCCGAAATCTTTTCAAAAAAGATTTCCCCGCACACACTTCGCTGTGCTATAGTGCAGCGCAACAACAATAAGGTGCGACCGCGCCACGGCATCACGAAAGGAGCCACCAAGATGAAGAACATGATGAAGTCTCTCAACAACTGGTGGTGGCGTGATGCGAATACGATCGGTCGACAGTGAGTCCCTCACGCCTGTTTTTGCGCTCTAGGTGATTGAAAGGCCTCCGGTTTCGACCGGGGGCCTTTTTCTATCTCGAGCCCGATCGCATTCGCATCACGCGCCTCCGTTTTCCCTTGTACTCCCCTTCCGAAAGGATTTTCAACATGTCTCAGAACACCACCGCCACCCAGCCCCGCACCGTCCAGACCACCGACCGCGGCAAACTCGACGTCCGCGCCCTCGTCCTGCTCGCCATCCTGCTCGCTGCCGGCTTCATCCTCAACTTCACCGTCGGCAAGGCCATCTCGGGCATCTCGGGTGGCATGATCAGCCCCGAGTTCATCATCTCGGCCTTCTGCCTCACCATCCTGGTCGTTCGCCCCAACATCGGCCAGGCGCTCGTCATTGGCCTTATCTCGGCTGCCGTGATCCAGATCACCACTACTTCGCCGTTCGTTGATTTTGCCGCCGAGGGCATCGCCGCCATGCTCATGGCCGGCATCGTCAACGCCGCCGGCAAGAACGGTCAGGTCAAGCCCGCCATCGCCATTGTCGCAACCTTCCTGACCACCTTTGTCTCCGGCGCCATCTTCATGGTCATCAAGATGGCCATGCTCGGCGTGGTAGGCGAGCTCGCCGCCGCCATGCTGCCCGTCGTCGCCATGACCGCCGTCTTTAACGCCATTCTGGTCGGCGCCCTCTACTTGCCCATCCAGAAGGCCCTGAAGCTCAACTAGCCCGTTCGACTTTACGAGCCACCCCATCTTGGCGTTCATTCGTCGCTCGCGTACCCAAGTACGCTTCGCTCCTCTTTCTCGAGCCAACCTGGGGCCCCTCGTAAAGCCGTCTCCGTGCTTCACCACCAAAGACTGTCCCAAACGACTAGCTTTTGGGGACGTTCTTAAACGACTGGTCATGTAAGAACGTCCATTGACTATGAAAGGTATCCATGAAAACGATCATCAACGTCGACGATGTCTCGTTCTCCTATGGCACGCAAACCGAGCAGGCGCTCAGCCACATCTCGCTCAGCGTGAACAAGGGAGATTTCATCGGCATCATCGGGCCCTCGGGCGCCGGCAAGTCCACGCTTGCCGCCTGCCTGTCGGGTGCCGTGCCCCACCACTACACCGGCACGTTCTTTGGGTCCGTCATGGTTGACGGCCACGACACCTGCGAGGTCTCGCTGACCGACGTGTCGCAAATCGTCGGCAGCGTGCTGCAGGATATCGACACGCAGATGGTCGCTTCGGTCGTCGAGGACGAGATGCTCTTTGGCCTCGAGAACTTTGGCGTTCCCCACGACCAGATCGAGCAGCGCGTGAGCGAAACGCTCGAGACCGTCGGCATCAGCGACCTGCGCGACCGCGAGATCGCCACCCTCTCGGGCGGACAGAAGCAAAAGGTAGCCATCGCCGCCATCCTCGCCATGCGTCCGCGCGTCTTGGTTCTCGACGAGCCCACCGCGGCACTCGACCCCGCCAGCTCCACGTTGGTCTTCGAGACGCTGCGTGAGGCAAACCGCACACTTGGAATCACCATCGTCGTCGTTGAGCAAAAGGTCGCCCTGCTCTCGGAGTACTGCAACCGCGTGCTCGTGCTCAACCATGGCGAAATTGCGCTGCAGGGCGAGCCACACGAGGTCTTCGCGCATACCGACGAGCTCCGTGCCATCGGCGTCGACTGCCCTCGCGTCACGCGTATCTTCAATAGCCTCGAGGCTGATGGCCTGGTAAGCGGTACCCCCTGCTTGGATGTCGATGAGGCCGAGCGCCTGATTTCGGGCATAGTCGACCCCGCACACGTGGCCATCGAAGCCCAGACGCCCGCCGGTTCCCCGCATGCACCGTCGTTGCGCCCTCATGCCAAGGACGCCGAACCCGTACTCACCTTCGACCATGTTGAGTTTGCCTATCCCAATGGCGGAGCCGCCGTACACGACCTTAGCCTGACGCTCTATCCTGGCGAGCTCGTGGGCATCGTCGGCCAAAACGGCGCCGGCAAGACCACGCTCACCAAACTGCTCACAGGCTTGCTTAAGCCCGCCTCGGGCAGCGTGCGCGTCACGGGACTGGATACCGCAGCCGTTCCCACGAGCCGCATCGCTCGCGAGGTCGCGACCCTTTTCCAAAACCCCGACCGCCAGATCTGCAAGGACACCGTGCTCGACGAGGTCGCCTTTGGCCTGGAGCTTACCGGCATCGACCGTGCCGAGGCGCTGCGTCGCGCCCAGCTCGTCATCGACCGCTTTGGCTTGCCGGCCGACGAGGCGCCCTTCTCGCTCTCGCGCGGTCAGCGACAAATGGTGGCGCTTGCCTCCGTCGTAGTGGTTGAGCCCAAGATCGTCGTGCTCGACGAGCCCACGAGCGGCCTTGATTACCGCGAGTGCATGACCGTCATGGAAACAGTGCGCACCATGGCCGAGCGCGGTTGCGCCGTTATCATGGTCTGCCACGATATGGAAGTCGTCTCGGATTTTGCCGAGCGCATTGTGGTAATGGCCGACGGTCGCATCCTCGACCGCGGCCGCACGCACGAGCTATTCTCGAACATCGATCTCATGCGGCGTGCCTACGTGGAGCCTCCCCAGGTTATTGAACTCTCGCGCCGTCTGGCATCTTCCGTCTCGCCCGCTTTTGCGCAGGTGAGCGAGGTCACCGATGTCGTTCGAATTACCAAGGAGATGGTCCACCGTGGTTAACGTCATCGACTACATGCCGGGCGATACGCTGCTGCATCGCCTGAACCCCGTCGTCAAACTGGGCCTCGCCGCCACCATCATCGTCGGCATCTTTTTGTCCGACACCTACGTGGCGCTGCTGGGCTTTTTGGCACTCACCCTTGCACTGGGTGCCTATGCCGGCGTCGTCGACCGTCTGTTCTCGCTGCTCAAGTTGCTGATTCCGCTCGCGCTTATCATGCTGGTGCTCCAGCTGGCCTTTATGCGCGATGGCAACGTGGTGTGGAGCTTTATCACCGACACGGGCCTCATCACGGGATCGAAGGCCTGTCTGCGCCTGCTGGGTGTGGCGTTACCACTCATCCTCATGCTCATGGTGACCAAGCTCAACGACCTTGCCAACGCCTGCGTCGAGGTGCTGCACGTACCGTATCGCTATGCCTTCACCTTTACCACGGCGCTGCGCTTTGTGCCGGTGTTTGGTCAGGAGATGAACGCCATCATGGAGGCGCAGACCGCACGCGGCGTCGAGTACGACACCAAGAACCCCATCAAGAAGCTTAAGCTCATGCTGCCACTGTGCGTGCCGCTGCTCATCTCGAGTGTGGGCAAGACCGATGCCACAGCCTTGGCGGCAGAACAGCGCGGCTTCTATCTGCGTACGCGCGCCAGCTCGTACAAGCGCTACCCCATCAAGGGCCTGGACATCGCCGTGCTCATCGTCAGCATCGCCCTCATCGTCATCGGCTTCCTGTTCTAGTTCACCACCGACAGCAACCGCCCCAACGCAAAAGGCTTCGGCTCGCACCAAACGAGCCGAGGCCTTTACTGTTTCACCAGATAAAACCTACCAAAATAAACCTGTCCCTTTTTGGCAGGTCGGAAGCTAGAGGCGGTAGGGGGCGCCGCTGCGGATGATGGATTCGCGCACCAGGACATCCATGGCGTCGAGGGTGATCTCGGGCATCTCTCGGTACTTCTGCAGCACCGAGAGCTCGGTGCAGGCCAGAATGACGCGGTCGCAGCCGCTACGGGCGAACTCCCACATCACGCGGTCAAACTTGTCCATATCGGGCTCGCGTCCGGCCTTCACGTCATCATAAATCAGCGACATTACATCGGCCTGGCGCTTCTCGCTGGGATAGACGACCTCGACGCCCGCAGCCTCGCACTCGCGCCCATAGACGCCGGCACCCACGGTGCCGTCGGTGCCCATGATGCCGATCTTATGCACCGGCTCGGCCGGCATACTCAGGTTGGGGTCGAATTCGCACTCCCCCATCACCGCACCCGCAAGGGCATAACGAACCGACTCACGCGGCATGTGGATAATCGGCACCTTCGTAAACGACTGGATCTGGTCGTAGAAGTAGTGCGACGTGTTGCAGGGAATGGCAATGTGCGCACAGCCCAGCGACTCGAGTGCCTGGGCACACTCTTTCATGGTCGCCAGCAGCTTGGCATGCTCGCCGGTCTTAATGGCCAACGTGCGGTCGGGCATGGTCGACTTGGAGAGCACCACCATGTCGATATGTTCCTGATCGCAGGCAGCAGCCGTATGACGCACCACCTGGTCGTAGTAATACGACGTGGCCTCGGCGCCCATGCCGCCGATAACTCCCAGCTTTTCCATCGCCGCCTCCTTGGTGACGCTTGCGCAATTGCGCGTATCATACCCGCGCCCGCCCGATGCAAACCGGACGGGCGCCGCGCTCATCTACTTGTAATACGTCTTGAACAGCTTAAAGTGGCGCAGCTTGGTGTGCCACATGCGCAGCCAGCGGTTAAAGACAAAGTCGCCCTTCATAAACGAAGGGTCGGCACCCTTGCCTTCCTTGTCCAGGCGATGAACCTTAGCGCGCAGTTCGGGATCCTTGACGTACTTGTCGACGACGCCCATGGGGACGACCATCCACAGGGCCTCGTCCTGAGCCGTCACAAACTCCGGCTCAAACGGGCGGTTGAACACATACTCGTCCACCACATATTTGGCAACGTTAAAGCCGCTGTTGGTTACGTAGTAGTTGCTGCGGCCCTGGCGCGTGTTGAAATCGAAGAACTTAAACGAGCCATCGCGCTCGTCGTACTTAACGTCAAAGTTGGAATAGCCCACAAAGTGAAGGTCCTCGAGCAACTTGCGCACGCCGCCCATGAGCTCGTCGTTGGGCTCGGTAATGATACAGGCATGGTTGCCGACACCGTGGGGCTGATGCTCCTCGAGCAGTACGTGGCCCAGGCACATCATGCGCACCTTGCCGTTGCGGTCGGAATAGCTGGTGAGCACGCGCATGTACTCGTCGTTGCCGGGCACGCGATCTTGCAAGATCAGGTCGTCGGTGTAGCCGCTGGCATACGAATCGCGAATGACCTGTTCCAGCTCGGCGCGGTCAGCAATCTCATAGGCCTTCTTCTGGCCCTCGAACTCGTGCAGCCACCACATGATGCCGTCAGAAGGCTTCAGAATCATCGGGTAAGGAAAATCGATCTGGTCGAGCACTTCGGCAGGCGCCTCACCCTGGGCATTGAGCATCGCCTTGGTAAAGGTAAACGTGTGCGGATAGGGCACGCCATGCTTCTCGCACAGCTCGTAGAAGATCTCCTTCTTCTGGCACTGCTCGAGCATGCTGTAGGGCGCGTAGGGAGCGACAATGTTGTCCGCCAGCTCATGAGCATCCTTGGCCTGAGCCACGAGGGCAACATAGTTGTCGCCACAGCCCACGAGGACAATCGTCTTGTCGGCATGCGATTGGGCAATGCCGTTGACGGTTTTGAGCATCACGGGCATGGTGTCGATATCCACGTTGGGCGTGTAGTCGATAATCTGGCTGCGGTACGCGGGACCCGTCTGATACTTGCCAAAGACCAGACTCTTGACCTGGTACTCCTCGTAGAAGGCGCGCGCCACCGAATAGGCGTTGATGTCGCCACCGAGCAGCACGGGAATGAACTCGCGCTCTGTAAATTGCAATGCCATGGAAACTTCCTATCATGAACTGCCCACACAACGGGCGGTCTTTGCGCAACTGATTTATTCTAGCGTGCCAAGCCGCCGGCGCCCAAAGCTCCACCGTATCTATGGCAATCGACGTAATCGTCCAGCACGAGGACGGCGCTCACCGTTGTACGACAATGGGTAATGAACCTACCGTTGTTGTAGGATTCAGCGTATTGACATCCTCGAGCGAAAGGCGCACACGTGCCCCAAGACCATCCGACCGATAATCCCATCCTCAATGCTGCGAAGCGCGAGCTGGTGGAACGTGCGAAAGCGACCGCTCCCCTGTGCACGGCAAACGACGCCTACAACGGACCCGCCCGCATCGTCTCGATCAACATGTCGGCACACAAGGGCACTCGCAAGTCGCCCGTCGCCGATGGACGCGACACCGTCATCGAGCAATTTGGCCTCGCTACCGATGCGCACGCCGGACATTGGCACCGCCAGGTCTCTTTTTTAGCCGCGGAGTCCATCCAGACGGCGCAGGCACGCGGGCTCGACGTACACGAGGGTGACTTTGGAGAGAACTTCACAACCCGGGGCATCAACCTGCTCTCGCTCCCCTTGGGCACGCAGCTCAAGCTTGGCAGCGAGGTGCTTGTCGAAGTCAGCCAAATCGGCAAGGTCTGCCACACCCGTTGCGCCATCTACTATCTCGCTGGCGACTGTATCTTTCCCCACGAGGGCGTTTTCGGCGTGGTACTAAAGGGCGGAGAGGTCCATACCGGCGACGAAATCCAGGTAGTCAAACTCGGCGACGGCACCTGTTCGTTCACCCCCGCCGAGGCCCTCGAAGAGATTGAGCAGGCTCGTCAGGAGGGCACGCTGTAGTTGTAAAACCCCACGTTGAGATAGCTTTTACAGCCCAAAACTCCTCTCAAACAGGCCCCCGTAACGTTAAAGTTGAACTCTATGGTTTCTCAACATTTCATCATAACTGCAGGTCAAAGCCAAAGCCTCAAGTTCAACTTGACCCTTTGGAACCTTTAAGGTTCAAGTTGAGGTCGAAAGCAGTAGTAGAATACCGTTCGAACCATAACCTACGATTGATTGCAGAGGGACTGGATGCAGCATTCGAATCATCGCACCGCAGCGCTCATTGCGTCGAAGCCGGCTCGTATCATCACGAGCGCCGCGCTCGCCGTTGCGCTGACGGCCACGCCGATGCTCTCCCCCGTTGCGGCGTATGCCGCCTCGCAGGCAACGCAGGACCAGCTTTCCGCAGCCCAGCAGAAGATCGAAGCCGCCACGAGCGCCTACAACGACGCCCGCACCAAACTCGATGACCTGCAAAAGCAGATTGACTCCAATGAGGCAAGCATCGAGGAAATCGAGGCTAAGCTTCCCGAGCAGCAGGCCAAGGCAAGCTCCGCCATGCGCGATCTGTACAAGTATCAGAAGGGCACCAATCCCATCGTGAGCTTCCTGGTCAACGCGCAGAGCCTGGGTGAGTTCATCACGACCTGCAAATACACCAACCAGATCACGAGCTCGAGCGTCGACGAGATCGAAGAGCTCAATAACATGCAAACCGAACTCGAGCAGAACAAGGCCGAGCTCCAGCAGGCCAAGTCTCAGCTTGAGGCGGAGCAGAAAAACGCCGAGGATGCGCTGGCGCAGGCCCAGCAGCTCCGCAGCGAGGCACAGGCAAAAGCCGAGCAGGAAAATGCCGCCGAGCTTGCCAAGCTTGAGGCCGATAAGGCCGCTGCCGCCGAGAAGCTCTCAGGCGAGGGCGTAAGCGGCAGCAATTCCAGCAGCCAGGCCACCAACACCAACACCACCATCGACACCACGGTGAACAACTCCAATGCCGGTAGTTCCGATTACGATTCGTTCATTAATGAGTGGACGAGCCGCATCGACAATTATCTCGCCGGCTCCCCCATGGCAGGCCAGGGCTACAACTTTGCCGTCGCCGCTTGGAATACCGGTGTCGACCCCCGTTGGTCCCCCGCCATCGCCTGCATCGAGAGCACCAAGGGTGCTTATTGCGCCAATTCTTACAACGCCTGGGGCTGGAGTGCACGTGGCGGCGGTTGGCGCAGCTTTGGCAGCTGGAGCGAGGGCATCTCCGCTCACGTTGCCTATCTGGGCGCCAACTACGGCTCCACCCTTACCCCGGCTGCGGCCAAAAAGTACTGCCCGCCCACGTGGCAGGACTGGTACAACAAAGTCGCCGCTCAGATGAACCGCATCTAAGTGCAACTGCAAAGGGCCCCAACGGGGCCCTTTTCTTTTAGGTAGCGGAGGTATCGACGACGCCGGTCGCATTGGCAACCGCGATTATGACGATCATGCATAGGAGCAGCACACCCAATGCCTTGAGCCAGAGTTTCGCGAGTTTCTTGCCACGATAGCTGTCGAGCAGTGCGAATCGCCGACGAAGACGGCGCTTATCGAGCAGCGCAAAATGCATAAGCGCCATAAGGCCGTCGACAAAGAAAAAATACTCGATTATGAGAAGCCACGTAGGGTAGCTTTGGTTTGCTCCCGTGGGGTGAAAGACGGCAAAGTGACTTCCGGCAAAGAACACAAGCAGCGAGAAGCAGACGAGCGTATTCCAAATGCGCCCCAGAGACTCCGGAACGCGAGAGAGCAGACCGCATGCAGCGGAGGCGGCAGGCCTAGGAAGCCCTGCGGGGTTCTGGAGCCCTTGGGGCGTCAGCACTGTCTCCGAGGCCGGAGTACGGACAGGCGCAGGCGCAGGAGGCCGCACGGGGCGACTCAGATCGTATGCCGCGCGCGTCGCCCGTCCCAACGCTTCCGCACTCGCAAAACGCTTGGCCGGGGCGAGCGCCATCGACATGCAGACGGCATCGGCAAGTGGAGTGGGAATGCCGCGCGCCTCGCATTGCTCGCGCATGTCGAGCCCTGGTTTAGGGTCGACTCCCGTCAAGCAGAAGAACAACAGGGCGCCAAGTGCGTAGACGTCGCTGCGCACGCTCGTCTGCCCAAACCCATACTGCTCGGGCGGCGCATAGGGCCGTGTCCCAAACTTGACAGTATCGGCATCGGCGCCATCGCGCCCTACGCGAGCGCTCCCCAAGTCGATACGC
>URYW01000072.1 GCA_900552145.1 uncultured Collinsella sp.
TACACCCGCCCCTCCATATTTTGCCCCCCCTTCCTCCCCTTCTGTCCCTTCTCTGGGGCCCTCTTTGGGTCTGGGTATGTTTTTAAAAACAATGCCCGGTCCCGGCCTGCGGTAACGTTGCTGGCGGTTCTTGGGCATCGCTTGCTGGCGGGGTTCCTTGTCTGAGTTGGACTTAGTTGGTGGGGCCACTGGTCCCGGTCGCTGTCCCGCGCCTTTGGCGCGGGAGGCGCGCCTCTTTGGGAACGAAGAGATAGCTCAGCTGTGATGGCGTCGCGCACCGAATGCTCCACTTTGGACTGCGTCGGACTCGTTGTTGTTCGAATCCCCTATCCCCCTTTCGCTGGTTCGCGCTTTGCGCGAACTCCGCGCTCCTGGGGGTCAATTAGGCTTCCGTTGTTGCGCCGGCCGCATCTTCCCGTCCCAACATCGCCCTCAGCTTCTCGAAGCTCTCCTCACTCAGGCAGTGCTCCATGTGGCAACCCTCTTGCGACGCGACATCCGCCGAAACACCGGCTTCCTCGAGCAACCGCACGAAAAAGCAGTGGCGCTCCCACATTTGGCGAGCGACCTCCAGACCACGTTCCGTCAGATGAACGTCGCGCTTGCCCATTTCGACATAGCCGCTGTTTTCCAGCGTCGCCATGGCTTTAGAGACGCTCGCCTTGGTCACACCCAGGTATTCGGCGACGTCGATTGAGCGCACCGTGCCTTGGCGCTCCGAGAGCACATAAATAGATTCGAGATAGTCTTCTCCAGATTCACGTAGGGCCATGGGCCGCCTTTCGCGATGATCGTTAGTTAGCCTTTGGATACTTTCCTTGGCTTACTTTACCGCAAAAGTTGCCCATGTCTTACTACGTTGTTTAAAAAGTTAACCGTGTTTCACAAAATGCGCGGGGCAAGCAGGGCGACACCGTACGCAACGTACAAGGAGTGTCCCCAGCTGCCGGCACAAAAGGAACGTCCCCAAGTGCCGAGCCGCAGCTATAGCAGCCCAAAGTGCTTCGCGGCGTTGTAGATCCCGTCGTCGTCCACGGCGGTCGTCACATAGGTCGCCGCAGCTTTCACCGTGTCCTGCGCGTTACCCATGGCCACGCTCGTGCCCACGGCGGAAAACATCGACAGGTCGTTCTCGCCGTCGCCAAAGGCGATCGCCTCGCTCGCGTCGATATCCAGCCGCTCCAGCGTCGCCGCAACACCCAGGTCCTTACCGCCGTTAGCCGGAATAATGTCGCAGAACAGATCGCACCAGCGCGTAGTGAGCGAATGCGACACCGCATCGGTCACGATATGCTCGTCGGCAGGGTCCACAAAGGCGCAAAACTGGTAGACCGGCGCGTCAAAGGCGTGCTCAAACGGCTCCTCGTGGTAAACGATTCCCGCGTTGCTACCGGCCGTCACCACACGCTCGGACAGGCGGTTCACAAACGAGTTCTCGCCCTGCATGCACAGCGAGTCGTAGCGCCCCTCGGCCACCTGGTCCACGATCACCGCAACGTCGTCCGGGTCAATCGGACAGCTGCGGTAGACGCCCTCGGCATCAAAACAGTGCTGGCCCGAAAGCGTAATGTACGCATCCCAGCCCAGGTCGAACAGCCAATCGGGCATCTGGTAGGTCGGACGGCCCGTGGCGATCACGCATGCGATCCCCTGCTCGTGAAAGCTGTCGAGCACCTGCTGCGCCGACGCCGCAATCCGGTGCGTCTTAAAGCTCAGCAGCGTGCCGTCGATATCGAAAAACGCGGCCCTGATCATCCTCGCCTACTCCTCGCCCTCGAGCTTTTCGCTCGCCTCGAGCCACGCCATCTCCAGCTCGTCCATGGCGGCATGGGCCTCGTCGATCTTTGCCTGCTGCTCGCCGAGCGCCGTGTAGTTGGTGGGATCGACCTGAGCCATCGCGGCCTCGGCCTCCTCCACGCGAGCGCGCTGCGTCTCCATCTTGCGCTCGAGCGAGCTCACCTCGCGGCGGAGCTTCTGGCGCTCGGCGTTGGAAAGACCGTTGGGCAGGCCGCTCGTCTTGGGCTTTTCGGCCGCAACCGCTGCGGCGCCGGTGTCGAACGTGCCGGTCTTGGCACTCGGCGCGCCCACGGGCTCGCCCTCGGCGGTGGCGTTGCACAGGCGCAGGTACTGATCGACGCCGCCGGGCATATGCGTCAGATGGCCATCGAGCAGTGCCCACTGTTGGTCGGTCACGCGCTCCATGAGGAAACGGTCGTGCGTCACCAGGATCAGCGTGCCGGGCCAGCCGTCCAGCAGATCCTCGACAATCGCGAGCATATCGGTATCCAGGTCGTTGCCCGGCTCGTCCAGGATAAGCACGTTGGGCTCGTCCAGGATCGTCAGCAGCAGCGACAGGCGACGGCGTTGGCCGCCCGAAAGGTCGCCGATACGACTCCAGAGCTGTTGGGTCGTAAAGCCCAGGCGCTCGCAGAGCTTCTCGGGCGAAGTCTCCTTGCCGTCGATGACGTAGTACTTCTTATAGTTGCTGAGCAGCTCGCGGATCGTGTCGCCCATGTAGGGCTCGAGCTCCTCGAGCTGCTGCGACAGCACGCCAAAGCGCACCGTCTGGCCGATCTTCACGCGGCCGCGCAGGGGCGCGATCTTGCCCTGGATCACGTCGAGCAGCGTGGACTTGCCGGCACCGTTCTCACCCAAAAGACCATAGCGGTCGCCCGCGCCGATAAGCCAGGTCACGTCGGAGAGCACCTGCTTGGGCGCGCCGTCGGTATCCGCATAGCCGGCGTCCACGTCGATCACGTCGATGACCTGCTTGCCCAGGCGGCTCACCGCCAGGCGCTTGAGCTCCAGCTCGTCGCGCACGGGCGGCACGTCGGCGATGAGTTCGCGAGCGGCATCCACGCGAATCTTGGGCTTGGTGGAGCGCGCCTGAGCGCCACGGCTCAGCCACGCGAGCTCCTTGCGTGCCATGTTGCGACGACGCTCCTCGGTGACGGCGGCCATGCGGTCGCGCTCCACGCGCTGCAGGATGTAGGCCGAGTAGCCGCCCTCGAAGGGATCGACCTGGCCGTCGTGGACTTCCCACATACTGGTGCAGACCTCGTCCAAGAACCAGCGGTCGTGCGTGACCACGAGCATCGCGCCCTGACCGCGCTGCCAGCGGGCCTTTAAGTGGCGTGCGAGCCAGTTGATGGTACGCATGTCCAGGTGATTGGTGGGCTCGTCGAGCATGAGCACGTCGTAGTCGCCGATCAGCAGGCGCGCGAGGTCCACGCGGCGGCGTTGGCCGCCCGAAAGCTCGCCCACCGTGCCCTCCCAGGGCACATCGCTAATGAGGCCAGCGAGGATCTGGCGCGTGCGGGGGCTCGACGCCCACTCGTACTCGGGCGTGTCGCCGACGACAGCATGATGCACGGTGTCGGTATCGACGAGGTTGTCCTTTTGGCCGAGCAATCCGATCGTCGTGTCGCGGCGATGCGTCACGCGGCCGTCGTCGGGCTCCAACGTGCCGGCGAGTACGCTCAGCAGCGTCGACTTGCCGTCGCCGTTTTTACCGACAATACCAATGCGGTCGCCCTCGCCCACGCCGAGCGTTACGCTATCGAAAATATGCTTGGTGGGAAACTCTAGGCTGACGGAATCGCATCCCAAAAGAATCGCCATATGCCCTGCTCCTTCGTAGAAATTCAACGTTGTCCATGATAGCAGCGAAAAGGCGGGCCGCACACGACACAAAAAGGCGGGCCATCTCCCGCAAGAGATGACCCGCCTCTCCAATCAGTCCCGTGGCGACCGTGGCCGCCACGGGCCTCAAGCATGTCCCGGACTAGGAGAACATGCCGGTGAGGTAATCATTCAGCCGCTTATCCTTGGGCCGTTGGAAAATCTCGTCGGTCTCGTCGTACTCGACCATATCGCCCATGTAGAAGAACGCCGTGCGGTTGGACACACGCGACGCCTGCTCCATGTTGTGCGTCACGATGACGATGGCACGGTCGGCAACGATTGACGACATCAGGTCCTCGATCGCCAGCGTCGAGATGGGGTCGAGCGCCGAGCAGGGCTCGTCAAACAGGATCACGTCGGGGTTGAGCGCCAGCGTGCGCGCGATGCACAGACGCTGCTGCTGGCCGCCCGAAAGCGCGTAGGCACTCTTGTCGAGCTTGTCCTTGACCTCGTCCCACAGCGCCGCGCCGCGCAGACTCTCCTCGACCATGCGGTCGAGCTCGTCACGGTCGGTGATGCCGTGGCGCTTAGGCGCAAACGTGATGTTGTCGCGAATGGACTTGCGGAACGGGTTGGGCTGTTGGAACACCATGCCAATGGAGCGACGCAGCTCGTAGGTGTTCTCGGTCTTGGTATTCACGTTGCGCCCGCGGTAATTGATCTCGCCCTCCACGCGGCAGCCGCGAATCTCGCGATTCATCAGGTTGAGGCTACGCAAGAAGGTCGACTTGCCGCAGCCCGAAGGCCCGATGAGCGCCGTGATCTCGCCCTTGTGAAAGTCGAGCGACGTATCGTGCAGCGCATGGTGGTCGCCATAGTACACGTTGACGTCCTTGGTGGAGAGCACGACCTCGTCGCTCACGGCCCTGCCGCTCACGCGCACGCGCTTCTCGCTCTCCCCCACGCTCGACAGGAAGTCCTGGGTGTCGGACGATGCTGCTTCGGTTGCGGGCGTTACATTTATCTCGCTCATTCGGCCGTCATCTTCCTTGCCAGTTGCTTGCCCACAATGCGGGCGATTACGTTAAACAGCAGCACGCAAATCATCAGCAGTGCAGCGGTGCCCCAGACGATCTGCTGGGCCTCGGGGCTGCCCTCGCCATAGATCTTGTAGATATGCACGGCGAGCGACTCGCCGGGGCGGAACACGTTCCAGGCGCAGGTAGGGCTCGACAGGTTAAAGCTCCAGAAGTTCAGGCGAACCGGCGAGCTCATGCCCGAGGTAAAGAGCAATGCT
Source organism: uncultured Collinsella sp. (assembly GCA_900552145.1). GTDB lineage: Bacteria > Actinomycetota > Coriobacteriia > Coriobacteriales > Coriobacteriaceae > Collinsella. Next base: position 4,922 of record URYW01000072.1, read on the forward strand.
GCGGCCTCGCCAAAGACACGGCCGGCCGAAAGCACGATGCCGGTCACGATGGCGGGCATGGCCTCAGGAATCAGGATGTGCAGCGTGGCCTCCCAGCGAGTGAGGCCCATGGCCAGGCACGCATCGCGCTGGGCCTGCGGCACGTCCTCGAGCGCCTGCTGAATCACGCGCACCAGGATGGGGATGTTGAACATGGTGAGCGCGACGGCGCCGGAGATGATGGAGTACTTCCAGCCCAGCTGCACCGAGAACACCAGGAAGCCAAACATGCCGGCGACGATGGAAGGCAGCGAGGACAGCGTCTCGATGGCGGTGGAGGCGATGTCGCGGATGGGTCCGTCCGGCGCGTACTCAACCAGGAAGACCGCGCCGCCCAGACTGATGGGCACCGAGATACCTAAGGTGATCAGCAGCAGATAGAACGAGTCGAACAGCTGGTAGAGTACGCCGCCCTGGGTTCCGTTGGCGCGCGCGGGCTGCGTGAGAAAGCCCGGCTGGAACAGCGTCGAGATACCCTCGAGCAGGATGTAGGCCACCATGGAGATGACGATGAGCATGACGATGGCGACGATTACCGTCAGCACGCCCGTGGCGATGCGGTCCTGCTTTTGGACGCGCCCGAGTCTCTCCTCGTCGATATGGATGCGCGTGCTAGCCACGAGCCTTCGCCCCCTTGCGGCCAATGAGATGGATAATCAGGATGAAGATGAGGCTCATGCCCATCAGCAGCAGACCGAGCGCCCACAGAACATCGTCCTGGGCCGAGCCCTCGGCATAGACCGCCATAGACGTGGTGAGTGTGGTGGTGATGGTGGACGCCGGCGACAGCAGCGACGTCGGCATGGCCTCGATACCGCCGATGACCATGCGCACGGCGAGCGTCTCGCCAAAGGCGCGGGTCATGCCAAGGATGACCGCGGTCATGAGCGACGGCATGGCGGACTTGAGCACCACGTGCCAGATGGTCTGCCAGCGGGTGTAGCCCAGCGCGAGCGAACCCTGGCGGTAGCTGTCGGGCACGGCGCGCAAGCCGTCGCCCGAAAGCGTGGTCATGGTCGGTAGGATCATGACGGCCAGCACGATGGCGCCGGGAAGGATACCCAGGCCTGTGCTTACGTGGAAAACGCTCTTCATAAGGCCGACGACCACGTGAAAGCCAATAAGGCCAAAGACGACCGAGGGAATACCGGTCAAAAGCTCAATAAGCGGCTGAAAGATCTTGGAACCAAACTTAGGGCTAATCTCGACCGCAAAGATGGCAGAGCCGATGGCGATGGGCAGCGCGATGAGCGTGGAGAGCACCATGACCGCAAACGAGGTGACGATCAGGGGCAGGGCGCCGGTGTAGGGCAGGCCGTTTTTGGCCGTGTTGGCCAGGTCCCACTTGGTGCCGGTGAAGAACTCGACGACCGAGACGCCGTCCTTGATAAAAGCCGAGAGGCCCTTTTGGGCGACCATAAAGATGAGCGCGGCAACGACAAGCGTCACGAGCGCTACGCACGCGCCCGTGACGCCCAGGCCCACGTTCTCAAGATCGCGCTTTGGCAGCTGTTTTGCCATTGCAAACCTTTCCGGGGCGATTATTTATTTAGCAGAGACCTTGCCGCTGGCGTCCTTGACGACCTTCATGGCAGAGACGGGGATGAAGCCCTGCTCCTCGACGAGCTTGCCCTGGACGTCGTCGGAGAGCATGAACTCCAGGAAGGCCTTGGTGGCTTCGTCGGCGTCCTTTGCGCAGTACATGTGCTCGGTAGCCCAGATCTTGAAGGAGTCGTCGGTGACATTCTTGCTCTTGGGCTCGACACCCTCGACCTTGATGGCGTTGAACTTGGAGTCATCGAAGTGCGAGAAATCGAGGTAGGAGATGGCGTTGTCGGTGCTGCCCATCTGAGTCTGGACGTCGCCGGACTTGTCGAGCTCGGCGTCGCCCTTAAAGTCGACGGCCTCGTCGCCAAAGACGGCGGCCTCGAAGGTAGCGCGGGTACCGGAGCCAGCCTTGCGGTTGAGAACGACAATCTTGGCGTCGTCGCCGCCGACCTCCTTCCAGTTGGTGATCTGGCCGGAGAAGATACCCTTGAGCTGCTCGAGGGACAGATCGTCGACCGTCACGTTCTTAGAGACGACGGGGCCCATGCCCACGACGGCGACCTCGTGATCGACGAGGTTCTTGACCTGGTCGGCCTCGAGCTTGGTCTCGGCGAAGACGTCGGAGTTGCCGATGGTGACGGTGCCGGCGGCAACAGCGGTCAGGCCCTTGCCCGAACCGTTACCCGAGCCGGAGACGGAGACATCGGGGTTGGCGTCCATGAACTTCTCGGCAGCGGCCTCGACGAGAGCCTGGAACGAGGAGGCACCATCGTAGGTCACCTCGCCGGAGACGGACTCGGCAGCAGCGGCGCTACCCGTATCGGCGGCGTCGGATGCGCCTGCGCCGCCGCAACCAACGAGACCGAGACCGACGATGCTGGCAAGACCACCAGCGAGGCCGAGGAACTGACGACGAGAATAAGCCTGATCGAGCATGATCTTCCTTTCATACATGCGACTCGCGGGCACCCTGCCCGCTTTGCTGTTTGGAAAGATACGGCCTCGATCGGGCAGTGCCCGCGCCAACTGCGGTTTCTTACGGGCTTTTGATAGACCCTTACCGCAAGCACGGCTCGGCTTTACAAACGAATAACAAACCCGCCGCCAAGCATGGCACGCTTTTAACACCAATAAAAACAAAGTTGCGGTGAAATAGTTCCTGCTTGGCCATCAAATGGCCCATTCTAGGAACTATTCCACCGCAACTTAGATTGGGAAACCGCGAGACCTTAAAGCTCTAATTCATTCAAACGGAGGATCGCAACAATATAGATCTTGAGCGCCTGCTTGAGCTGTTCCTCGTTGGCACACTCGTTGGGGCCGTGCATCTGGCCGCCCCATGCGGGCAGCTCCAGGCCGGTCTCCTCGGGGCCAAACGAGACGGCGCGGGCAAAGTTGCGCGCGTACGTGCCGCCGCCCATGGCAAAGGGCTCGGCATGCTTGCCCGTAAACTCGTTATAGGTATCGATAAGCGCCTTCACGGCTGGATCATCGGCAGAGACTGAGAACGGCACCTTCGCGCGACCCAGCTGGCACGTCACGCCAAAACGGCCCACGAGCGGCTCGAGCTGCTCGCGGATGGTATCGGCACTCGTGCTGTCGGGGAAGCGCACGTCGATGACCTGCTCAATATGGCCATCCGCCACGCGGATGACGCCAGCGTTGCAGGTAAGCGGGCCAAACGCCGGACTCGTCGCATCGATACCTAGGCCGCGGCCATAGGCATCCGCATGCACAAAGGCCAAGAACTTGACGAACTCGTGCTCGGCAGGCGTCAGCAGGCGCTCGTCGCGTGCACCAAACGCGTCCTCGGCCTCGCGCAGATACGACACGATCAGGCCGACGGCGTTGATGGTGCCCTCAGGCATCGAAGCGTGGCCGCCAATACCGTGGGCGAAAATCTGCGCATGCCCGTTATCGAGCGCCATGATCTCCAGGCGGTCGACGTTCTCGACCGGCGCCGGCAGTTCATCGGCGGCAATCGCAAGTTCGCAGATGGACTGCGACGGAATGGCGTTGCTCGCCTCGGCACCGCTCCACGATACGATGCGCCCTCCATCGATCTTGGGGCTCACAAACGTCGCCCCAAACTGGCCCTTCTCGGCATTGCAGACCGGGAACTCGGCATCGGGCGTAAACAGAAAGTCGGGGTCTGCGTGGTTCTCCAGATAATGGTGAACGTCGGACATGCCCACTTCCTCATCGCAGCCCAGCAGCGCGCGGAAGGTATAGCGCGGCACAATGCCGTGCTTGAGCAGGTACGCGCCGGCATAAAGCGACAACACCGCCGGGCCCTTGTCGTCGATCACGCCGCGGCCGAGCAGCCAGCCCTCGCGACGCTCCATCGCAAACGGGTCGGTGTTCCAGCCGGGGCCGGCGGGCACCACGTCCACGTGGCAGATGGTCGCGAGCTGCTTGTCGCCGCGACCCGGGATATCGGCGATGCCCACATAGCCCTCGTCGTCGCCCGTCTGGTAGCCGAGCTTTTGCGCAATGCCGAGCGCGCAATCGAGCGCATCACGAACCGGGCGGCCAAACGGCGCGCTAGGCTCCGCATCGGCAGCAACGGCTACGGACGGATAACTCACCAACTGCTCGATATCGGCGACGACATCTTCCCAGACCTCGTCGACATACTCGATAACGCTCTGCTCCACCTGATTCATGGACAAC
>URYW01000073.1 GCA_900552145.1 uncultured Collinsella sp.
GGACGTTGACCAGCAGATCCTGGGTGGCATCCACCACGGCCCGCACGCCGTGGCCCTCCAGCCCTGCCAGCAGCCGCTCGTAGGTGCTCTGAGAAAGGCTCTTGGGGATGCTGCCCGCCAGAACGAGGATATCATCAGGCTGCAAGGTGTCCAGCTGGGCTTCCAGCTGCTGCATGGCGCTTTCCGGGATGCTGGGGCCTGCGCCGTTCAGCTCAGTCTCGGTGCCGGCCTTGATCTTGACGTTGATGCGGGGCATGCCATCGGCCAAATGGATGAAATCGGTCCGGAGCCCCTGCGCGGCCAGACCACGCTCCAGCCAGGCACCGGTCTCACCGGCCACAAAGCCCAGCGCCACGCTCTCGCAGCCCAGCTGTGCCAGCACACCGGACACATTGATGCCCTTGCCGCCCAGCACGCAGTCCTCCCCGGCGGCGCGGTTCACCTCGCCCACCTCAAGGGGCCTGTCGAGACGGACGACATAATCGATGGCAGGATTGAATGTAACAGTGTAGATCATACCTCGGTCTCCTTTATCAGAGTGTATTGCCGGTATTTGGGGTTGGGGCACCGGTTCGTCAGGATGGCACCGCTGTGCAGATCACAGATGACGGCGGGGTAGACCTGCGCGAATTTGGTGTCGTCCACCAGGAACCACGCCTCCCGCGCCCGGTGGAGAGCCGCAGCCTTGACAGCGGCCTCCTCGGGATCTGGGGTGGTGAAGCCGGAACCCAGCGCCACGCCGTTGGCTCCCATGAAGGCTTTGGTGAAATTGTACTGCTGGATGGCAGTCAGCGCAGCCGCCCCGATGATGGCCTCGGTCTGGGGCCGCAGCAGCCCGCCGGGCAGGAACACCCGGCAGCCCTTCTGGGCCAGCGTGCGGGCATGGGCCACGCCGTTGGTCACATAGTTTGCCTGCAGGGCCTCGCCCTCCAGCGCCCGCACCAGTTCCAGCGTGGTGGAGCCTGCGTCGATGAACACAAAGTCCTCGGCGTGGATGAGGGCAGCGGCAGCCGCCGCAATGGCCCGCTTCTGGGGCACGGCCAGCGTCTCCTTGGCCTGCATGGTGGGTTCCTCGGCCTGGAAGCGGCTGTCCGGCAGAGTGGCTCCACCGTGCACCTTGTTCAGCTTGCCCAGCCGGTCCAGCTCCGTCAGGTCACGCCGGATGGTGGACTCGCTGGTGCCCAGCGCCTCGCACAGCTCCTGCACGGTAGCCGTGCGCTGTTTATTCAGCAGATCTAGGATCTGCCCAAACCGTTCTTCTGCTAACATGGGCTGTTTTCTCCTTTGCGCCCCGTCTCTGACGGTTTTTAGCGTTCTTTGACGAGTTTTGGTGGTTTGCATCTTTATTATAGCAAGAGCTCCGTCAAAATCAATCATTTCCGGTCAATTTCACGCACAAAATTTCTCTCCGATTTTTGTGCACATCTGCCAAGGCACAAAAAAGAGCCGCTGTGCGTACCAATGCACAGCGGCTCCGGAGAGATGGTTTGCTCGGAATTATTCAGCCGTCCAGTAGAAATCGTCACCGGGCAGCGCGCCGCCCACGGCGGCGGGGGCGGCGTCAAACAGCACCTGCAGGTAAGCAGAAGCATCTGCCTTCAGCTCGTCGCCGGTCAGGCAGACGATGTTGCAGTTGGGCAGGGCCTTTTTGGCAATGGCAGCCTTGGCCACCACGCCCCGCTCTTCGCACAGGGCAGCGGTGCCGTCCAGGTCGGTGTTGGCGGCTTCCACGCTCTTGGCGTAGTCGGTCAGGAATGCAGCCACCACGTCCGGGTGTTCCTCGGCATACTCCTTGCGCACCACGGTCACGCCCGTCAGCAAACGGGAGCCCGTGTCACCCGCCAGTTCGTCCCACACATCAGTCAGGCTCACCGGTGCCGACAGCTTGCCCTCGCTCTTGGCGATGGCAGCGGTCTTGAACGGCTCCGGCAGCACGCCCACGGCGGACGGGTCGGCAAGCAGGGCCGACAGCACCTCGGTGGGCTCGCTCTTAAACTCGAGCGCCACCTGGCCGGTCAGGCCCGCGCGCTCCAGCAGGTAGTTCATGACGTACTCTGGCGTGGTGCCCTTGCCCGTCATGTAGACGGTGCGACCCGCCAGATCGCCAAACGAGGTCACACTCGCGTCGCCCGTCACCACGTTCAGCACGCCCAGCGTGTTGATGTCGATGACCTGCACCGCGCCCTCGGTCTTGTTGTAGAGCACGCTCGCTACGTTGGCCGGCACCAGGGCAATGTCGATATCGCCCTGAATGACCTTGGGCACAATCTCGTCGGCGGCGGTGTTGATCGCAAAGTCGAACTCATTGTCCGTCTCGCCATCGGCCGCCCGGTCCATAAACTGCACCAGACCAATCGAGGTCGGCCCCTTGAGCGAGGCGACGTGCACCTCGACCGGCTCTGCAGCAGCACCGGCGCCGTCTGTGGCAGCCGAACCCGCGGCGGACCCGGCACCGGCAGCCCCGCCGCCACAGCCCGCGAGCGCAAGCGACAGGGCGCCCGCGGCGAGCGCCGAGGCAAACCCCCGGCGCGACATCTCAACATCAAACGCGCGCATCGCTAGTACGTCCCCTCGTTGGGCATCGTCCATGCGTGATGGTCGGTATGCAGCAGCTCCTCGGCCAGCGGCGAGAGCGGCTCGCCCAAGAACTCGCGGTAGCACGCCTGGACATCGGGATTCTCGTGCGAGAAGCGAATGTCCGCAGCGGCATCCAGGCCCCAGAGCACCTGGCCACGCTCGGCTGCCAGCTCGCAGCCGTCGTGGATGGGCTGACCGCCGCCACCGACGCAGCCGCCCGGGCACGCCATGACCTCAACGAAGTCATAGCTCGCACGGCCGTCGCGAATCGCGTCGAGCAGACGGGCGGCGTTGCCCAGCCCGTGCGCCACGGCGACGCGCACCCCGGTGCCATCGATATCGGCCACGGCTTCCTTCCAGCCGTCCAGCCCGCGCACATCGGTAAAGAAATCGGCATCGGGGTTCTTGCCCGTCACCAGGTAATAGGCCGAGCGCACGGCGGCCTCCATCACGCCGCCCGTGGCGCCAAAGCTCACACCCGCGCCCGTGCCAAAGCCCAGCGGCGTGTCGAGCGGCGCCTCGACCAACGTGTCCACGCTCACGTGGTTCGCGCGGATCATACGTACCATCTCGCGCACCGTCAGCGCAACGTCCACATCGGGCGTGCCGTCCTCGCCCACCATGCTCGGCAGCGCGCACTCGGCCTTCTTGGCCGTGCACGGCATCACGGACACCACAAACAGACGCTCGGGCTCCACGCCCAGCACCTTGGCGTAGTAGGTCTTGGCGATGGCGCCAAACATCTGCTGCGGCGACTTTGACGTAGACAGGCTGTCGACAAACTCGGGGTAACGCGCCTTCACAAAGCGCACCCAGCCCGGGCAGCAGCTCGTGCACATGGGCCAGCCACGGCTGTCGCCCTCGCCCTTGGCGGCCTTACCCAGGCGCTCGAGCAGCTCGGAGCCCTCCTCCATAATGGTGAGGTCGGCCGAGAAATCGGTGTCGAACACGTACTCAAAGCCAACGCGGCGCAGCGCACAGGCCAAGCGCTCAACGGTGGCCTCCTCGCGAGATATGCCGAGTTCCTCTCCCCAGGCGCTACGCACGGCCGGCGCAATCTGCACCAGCACGATCTTGTCGGGATCGGCGATGGCATCGAACACGGTCTCGGTATCGTCACGCTCGCGCAGGGCGCCCGTCGGGCAATGCGTGATGCACTGGCCGCACGCGACGCAATCGGTCTTGCCGATCGGCGCACGCCCGCGGGTGCCCACGGCGGTATGCGTGGCGCGGTTGGTCAGATCCCAAATCCCTAAGCCCTGCACGCTCTCGCACACCTTGATGCAGCGCATGCATTTGATGCACTTGTCGTTATCGCGGATGATGGGGAAATCGAAATCCCAGCCCTCGCGCGCCAGGTGCTGCTCGTACGGCAGATAGAAGATGCCCAGGTCGTTGGCGATGGTCTGCAGGTTGCAGTTACCACTGCGCACGCAGCTCGTACAGCGCGAGTCGTGCTGGGACAGCAGCAGCTGCACGTTGGTGCGACGCGCCTCGCGGGCCTTGGCGCTGTTAGTGTGGACCACCATGCCGTCGAGCACGTAGTTGTTGCAGGCGGCAACCAGCTGGTCGCAGCCCTCAACCTCGACCACGCACACGCGGCAACCGCCGATCTCGTTTAGATCGCGCAGGTAGCACAGGGTGGGAATCTGGATGCCGGCGGACTTGGCCGCGTCCAGGATCGTGGTGTGCTCGGGTACCATGACCTCGCAATTATCGATAGTGAGCTTGACCATGTTGAGTGCTCCGCTTTCGGTGTTGTCGCTGACAGTGGGGTTGTTGGGCTCTACCATTCCAGGTTCCTCCCTCCGCGGAACGCGCCAAAGCCAAAGTGGTCGCAACGCAGGCAGCGGCTTGCCTCCTGGCGTGCCTCCTCCTCGGTAAGGCCCTGCTCGACCAGATTCCAATCGTGGATGCGCTCGCCGGCCTCGCGCTCGCCCAGCTCGCAGCGGCCGCACTCGTGCTTGCCCTTAAACTGCACGGTCGGCAGCTCAACGTCGAGCTTGATCTTGTGGTCGAAGCCCAGGTAGCGGTCGATATTTGCCGAAGCCACGCGGCCGGCGTTGATGGCACGGATGACGGTGGCGGGACCGGTCTGACAGTCGCCGCCGCTAAAGAGACCGTCGAAGTTAGGCACGGCGCCATCCGAATCGGTGACCACGCAGCCCCACTTGCAGGCGATGCCCATGTCCTCAAACGGCTTGGAATCGATGTCCTGGCCAATGGCCACAAACACGCGCTCGCAGGGAATGACGCGCTCGGGCGTGGCGGCGGCACGCGGGGCCGGACGCCCACGACGGGGCTCGCCGATAATCTGCGGCTGCACGCGCAGGCCGCTCACGCGACCTTCCTCGCCCGTCTCGATAGCGAGCGGTGCGGTGAGCTCCAGAACCTCGCAGCCCTCGGCCTGGGCGCCGGCAATCTCGGCATCCTGGGCCGTCATGTCGCAGATGCGACGGCGGTAGACGATGCTCACCTTTTCGGCACCGCAGCGCACGGCAGAGCGCGCCACGTCCATGGCCACATTGCCGCCGCCGATGACGCACACGCGCTGGCCGCTCAGGTCGGGCAGCTCGTCGTCGCCGATGGCACGCAGCATCTTGACGGCCGACTCCACGCCGGGAGCCTCTTCGCCCGGAAGGCCGAGCTTCTTGTCGCTGTGGGCGCCAATGGCCAGGTAGACGGCATCGAACTCGTCGCGCAGGCGGGCAAGCTCCTCGCCGTTCACGGAATGGTCGAGTTCCACGTCGATGCCGGCGCTCAAGATCCAGTCGATCTCGGCCTGCAGGCGCTCGCGCGGCAGACGGTAGCTGGGAATGCCATAGCGCAGCATGCCGCCCAGGTGGTGGCGCTGCTCAAAGATGGTCACCTTATGGCCCATCACGGCCAGGTAGTAGGCACAGGAAAGGCCGGCCGGGCCGCCGCCAATCACGGCGATGCGCTTGCCGGTGTTGTCGGCCACGCTGGGCTTGTAATCGTTGAGGTCGCTGTGCTCAACGGCAAAACGCTTGAGGGCGAGGATGTTCATGGGATCGTCGACCATGCCGCGACGGCAGTGCATCTCGCAGGGATGCTCGCACACCAAGCCGCAGACGAGCGGCAGCGGATTGTTCTTGCGGATGACCTTGACGGCATCGGCATAGCGACCGGCCTCGACGAGCGAAATGTAACCGGGAATGTCGACGTGCGCCGGGCAGCCCGAGACGCACGGGACGCGGGCCTCGCGGTCAAAGCCACAGGAGTGCTCGCGGATGTGGTGCTCAAAATCGTCGCGGAAACCACGGATAGCCGTAAGCGCCATGGCGCCGGCCTCGTAACCGATGGCGCAGTCGCTCGAAAGATAGATGGTGCGGGCAGTGCGCTCAATCAAGTTGAGCGTGGACTCGTCGGCGCGGCCCTCGAGCACATCGGCGAGCAGATCGCTCAGCGCGCTCAGGCCCACGCGGCAGGGCGTGCACTTGCCGCAGCTCTGGGTGGAGCACAGGTTGACGAGCGCCGCCGTAAACTCGACGGGGCATGGGGCGAGCGAACTCACCGCCAGACGGCGTCCAAGCGCATCGTGCAGGTCGTCCATGACGGCCTGAGCGTGGCTGCGTTCCATTACGTGCAGTCGTGCCATAAGATCCCCTCTCATGCGGCAGCCCGGAGGCGAGGCCGGGCGAAATTGCTACACGCACAACACTGACCTAAAAAGTTGTTAGGTCTCCACGCAGTTCGGCAGGCGGTATGAAAAGTCACCCTCGGCGGTGAAATAGAACATTACCGCAGATAAATGCCATATTTGATAAAACGACTTACCAAATGACAATGCCCCGCCCACGCAATCACGTGGACGGGGCATTGCTCCAGGCATGCGGTCAGCGACCCTGTTGCTTTTACTTAAGCTCGGGCCAGTAACCCTTGTTGGCCTCGATCATGTCGTCGAGAACCTCCTTGGCGACCTTCATCGACGGCACGGTCTTGTTCAGCGTAAAGGCCTTGAGCGCCTTCTCGTACGAACCCTCGATCGTAGCCTCGACCACGAGCTTCTCGGAGTTCAACTGCTGCATCATGAGGCCCTGCTGGAACAGAGGAATGTTGTCGCGGCTGATGACCTCGGGGCCGTTCTTGCCAATGTAGGCAGGCAGCTCGACCATGGCGTCGTAGGGCATGTTGGGGATAGCGCCCTTGTTCTCGCAAATGACCAGGAAGCGCTGCTTGGTGTCGTTCTTCAGAGCGATGGCCAGGTCGGCAATCCAGTCGCCGTGGCTGCCCGCATAGAACGTGCTCTCGTCGATCTCGCCCGTCTTCTCGTAATGGTCGATGCCGTCGAAGAGGTTCTTCTCGCGCGTCTCCTCAACCTCGTTAGCACGGGTGCGCTCGGGGTTGGAATGCTCGACGAACTCCTTCTGCTGCAGGTAGTAGTTCAGATACGTGTTGGGCAGGTACTCCGGGAAGCACTCCATGATCTCGTACTCGCCCTTCCAGACGTAGTACCAGCTGCCCTTGGTGTGGCGATTCTGCTCGGGGTGCTCGTCGGCGGTCTCCTCGGGCTTCTTTGCCATGAGCGAGCCCATGCCCTTGAGGTAGGAGTCGGGCAGCAGAATCTCATGCTCCTTGATGTACTCGCGCAGCTGCGGCAGGACCTCCTCGCCCTTGTGGCGGATCGAGGTGAACCAACCAAAGTGGTTGAGGCCAAAGTAATCGTACTCGACATCCTTCTTCTCGATATCGAGCGCGGCGCAAACCACGTCGATGATCGCGATCGGCATGTCGCAGATGTTGATGATGCGAGCGTTGGGGCGCAGCACGCGGCAGCCCTCGGAGACGATGGCGGCAGGGTTGGAGTAGTTGAGAATCCAGTAGTCCTTCTTGGCGTACTTCTCAACGTCATCGATCAGCTCGACCATGGGGAAGATGGTGCGCATGCCGTAGGCAAGGCCGCCGCAACCGCAAGTCTCCTGGCCCACGCAGCCGTGACGCAGCGGAATCTTCTCGTCCTGCTCGCGCATGGCGTAGCCGCCCACGCGCAGCTGGGCAAACACGAAGCTCGCGTCGGTAAAAGCCGTCTTTTTGTCGGTGGTCACCGTGAGCTTGATGTCCAGGCCGAGGTCCTCGTGCAAAATCCAGTCCACGAGCACGCCGATCTTGCGCTGGCGCGCCTCGGTGATGGCGGACAGACGAATCTCGTCAACGTCGAGCTCGTCCTTGCGCAGGGCGATGGACTTGACGATGCCGGGGGTAAAGGTGGATCCGCCACCACACAGAGTAATGATCATTGTTTACTGCTCCTTCTCAATTGCGTTCTCGACCTTGTCGCGCATCTCGGCGACCTTCATGCCAAAGATGATCTGGATATTATTGCCGTTGCGGTTGATGCCGCTGTTGGGCACGTGGTTGATGAGGTTCTCATCGATGAGGTCCGGGTTCTTAACGTTCACGCGGAGACGCGTAAAGCAGTTCTCGAGCTCCTCGATGTTGTCCTTGCCGCCAAGACCTGCGACCAGGTCGGCAATGCCCGCATCGACGCCCTCTGCGGGAGCTGCGGCAACAGCGCCCTGCTGCACCGCGACAGACGCGGCGGCCTCACCCTCGGCAACGGACTCGGCGAGCTCGGACTCCTCCTCGCGACCAGGCGTGTGGAGGTTGAGCTTCTTAATAAGGAAGGTGAAGAGGAAGAAGTACAGAGCGGCGTTGACGACTCCAAGCACGAGCATAACCGGCCAGTTGGTCTTGTCGACACCCAGGACCAGGTTGGAAACCACGATGTTGATGATGCCGCCTGCAGTCGAAGCGGGCACGGAGAGGACCTTGAGCAGGACCAGGAAGATGCCGGAAAGAACCGAGTGAACGACAAAGAGCACGGGAGCGGCAAAGTCAAAGAGGAAGTCCATGGGCTCGGTGACACAGGAGAGCACGGCGGTGATGATCAGCGGGATGATAACAGCCTTGGTCTTATCCTTGTTCCCCTTGTAAGCGGTGAAGATAAAGGCGAGACCGATGCCGATGTAGGGCCACAGGTTGTTGAAGGTGTAGCTGTTGAAGTAGGTGCTATCGGAGTATGGCTGGCCCGTCATTGCCATCTCGGCGACACGGATGGGGTAGGCGCCGGCGATAACCTGATCGCCCAGCGTCAGGGTGCCACCCACATCGGAG
>URYW01000074.1 GCA_900552145.1 uncultured Collinsella sp.
AAGCAAAAAGAAGAAGTAGCTACGCGCCCTGGCGATGTTGAATTGGTGCCTTGTTCCTGTGGGGCCGTGGCGATGTTATGCTCTAACCTCGATTGTTTGAATTGCTTCGAAAAGAGGATGCCGTGATCTGCCCGCATTGCCTTAAGACTATCGAGGACGGCGCCTCGTTCTGCCCCTACTGCAACGCCTATGTGGGTCCGGGCGATGGTCCCGAGCACACCGAGTTCGTGTTCTGTGAGGGCTGCGGTGCCCGTCTTTCTCCGCATGATCGCACGTGCCCAAAATGCGGACGCCCTGCTCCGGGTATCCTCTCCGAGGCCGCGGCCGCATCCGACCTGGCAGCGGGCCGCACGGCGGGCTGTCCGCGCCTAACGCAAGAGCAGATCGATACCGAGGTGCCTCATGCGCCCGCCTCGGCTGCCGCGGTTCTTTCGGACGCCGCCGATCCTAACGAGACCTGCGTGCTGCCGGCTTTCGATAAGGATTTCGGTATCCCCAAGGTCGATATTCCCACGCCCGTTTCCCTGCATGACGATGCTCAAAAACCCAAGCGCAAGGTGCATCCCGACGAGGACGCCTATCACAAGCACAAGCGTCATATCCCCAAGCCGCTCATCGTCATCGCGGTCCTTGCCGTCGTTTGCGGCGGTGCCTATTGGTTCGTGACGGCCGATCCCATGGGTGTCATGCCTGCCTTCTACGACCAGTTTGGCCAGGCTGCGCAGACGACCTTCCCCACGCGCCAAAAGGGCGAGGCGACTGAGGACGATACCAAGCAGGACGATTCTGCCGAGGTGGTCCAGGAAGAAACCGTGCTCACCGATGATCAGCTCTATACCAGACTCGACGGTCTGTATCAGACCATCGTGTCCTACGGTGATGAGGACCAGATCGGCGAGGTCATCGATTCCTTTAACAACGGCTATCTCCGAACGCCGCTGTCCACCCGCCAGGAGCTGTCGCAGAGTGCCTACGCCCTGCGCGACCAGATCAAAAAGACGCAAGATGAGCTTAACAACCTTAAGTATCAGGACGATACGGTCTATGCGGACGACATCGCCCACTTAAAGCAGCTTGCCGAGTGGATGTACGAGCGTGTCGACGTGATCTGCCAGAGCTGGGATATCTCGCTGGCCATTCCTGATGGTGAGTCGATGAGTTACCACCAAAGCGAGATCCTGGCGCCCATCGCGCAGGGCGGCAACAGCGCGCTGAACCAGTACGACGCCAATGTGGGCTCCTGGAAGCCGCAGCAGCGTTCCTAAAATTAGTTCGCCATAGTCGGCATAACCTACGTGCGCAATTGATGTAAGCGCATGCTTATTGCTACAATTCGTACAAATATGCTTTAAACGCACGAGGAAGGAACCACATGTTTGGTTTTAAGAAAGAGCTCTACACGCCCGAGTATCAGCTTGCCGGCGACGAGTGCGCCGTTATCGAGACGTCGAAGGGTACCATCAAGGTCAAGTTTGACGGTGAGGGCGCTCCCATTCATGTCGCGAACTTCTGCGAGCTTTCCACGATGGGTTTCTATGATGGCCTTAAGTTCCATCGCTATGTGCCCGGCTTTGTCATTCAGGGCGGCGACCCCAATACCCGCGATATGTCCGGCGCCGACGTCGCTGCCGGTCTTGAGGGCCCTGACGGCATGCCCGGTACCGGTGGTCCCGGCTACTGCATCAAGGGCGAGTTTGCCACCAATCCGCGCAACAGCCATGTCGATGGTGCCCTTGCCATGGCACGCTCCATGGACCCCGATTCCGCGGGTTCGCAGTTCTACTTCTGCCTGGGTGCCCAGCATAACCTCGATTCCGGTTACACCGTCTTTGGTACCACGGTCGAGGGTCTCGATGTGATTTCGCAGCTGCGTGCCGGCGACGAGATCGTCCATGTCGAGATCGTTCACGAGTAAAGGGGACTTCCTTGAATAGCCAGCTGATCCAACAGGGCCGCGCCGCTTACCGCGCGGGTGATTTTTCCGCTGCAGCCCAGATGCTTGGGGCGGCAAAAACTCCCGATGAGATTATGGGCGAGGCCGATCACCTTCGTGGCAACGCCTTGATGCACCTGGGCATGTATGCCGAGGCCGCCGAGGCCTACGCCGCTGCCCTCAATGACGGTACCTACGGCAAGCGCGGCGCGCTGCTCACCAACCGCGGCAAGGCACTCGCCGCCGTGGGCGACTACACGACGGCCGCCCAGGCGTTCTCTGCTGCTACGCAGGATGCTTCCTATGCCACGCCGTTCAAGGCCTATCTGGGCCTGGGTAACGCGCTGTTCCAGTCGGGCGACTATGCCAACGCGGGTACTGCCTTCCGTCAGGCTGCCATCGACGGCGCCAATCCGGCTCCTGCCGCCGCACTGGGCGAGCTTGGTCGTTGCTTCATTAAGCTCGGCCGTCCGGCGGATGCCGTGGAGACCTACCGCACGGCTATCGACTTTGCCGGCCCCCGCGACGCCACGCGTGCGCTCAACGCCGGCATGGGTCAGGCGCTTTCTGCCGCCGGCCGTCCCTCCGACGCACTCGACGCCTTTAACGCCGCTACTGCAGATGGCATCTACCAGCTCACCTCCGAGCAGGCCGATGAGCTTGCCCGCGTGCACGATTCGCTTGCCGCGCTGTCTGCCCAGACGGCTATGGCCACGGCTCCGACGCCCGCGATGGACGCTCCTGCCGTCGATCCGCTCGATCCTACGGGCGCGACCGGTCAGTTTATGCCCGATCCCTCGGACACCGGCTTCTTTACGCTGTCCGAGTCCGAGATGGTCCAGCAGGACCGTCAGGATCGTAAGCAGGCCAAGGTCCGTCGTCGCCATCGCCACACGGGTCTCAAAGTCTTCATCGTGCTGCTTCTGCTCATTTTGATCGCCGCGGGCGGTCTGGGCTTTGCCTACACGCGCGGCTTTGGCTTCCCGTCTCAGGAGTCTGTCGTTTCCGATCTGTTCCAGGCTGCCGGGGACGGTGACACCGCAAAGGCCGAGTCTTGCCTGGCCTCGAGTCTGTCCGAGGACGCCAAGTCGATGATCATCTCTTCGATTCCGCAGGGCGCCACCGTGTCCGTCGAGGGCATGGATCAGTCCATGACCGAGACGACCGCTAAGGTGAAGGCATCGCTGTCCAAGGGCGGCGAGCAGGAGTACACCGTCAAATTCGTGCGCTCCGACAACCATATCGGCTGGGCCGTTTCCTCGCTCGATATGGATTTCTCGGCTGCTGACAACCAGTAGTGACCTTATGGGATTTAGCTTTGCCCGGCGCTTCACCGCAAGTGAGGTGCCGGGCTTGCGCTAGTATGATGAGCTAGTAGTTTTCCAGCAATCATCCAACACATCAGGAGTTGCGTTGTTTTCTTTGATGGATATGTTCTTCGGTAGCTATGCGGGCGATCTTGCCATCGACCTCGGCACCGCAAATACGCTTGTCTCCGTGCGCGGCAAGGGCATCGTCATTCGTGAGCCCTCCGTCGTCGCCATCGACAAGAACGACGAGCGCATCCTGGCGGTCGGTATCGAGGCAAAGCGCATGCTTGGCCGTACGCCCGGCAACATCGTGGCCGTTCGTCCCCTGAAGGACGGCGTCATCGCCGACTTCGATGTTACCGAAGCCATGCTTCGCTACTTTATCGACAAGGCTTCCGAGAAGCGCTATCCGTGGACCCCGCGTCCGCGCGTTGTCGTCTGCGTTCCCTCCGGCGTCACGTCGGTCGAGAAGCGTGCCGTCTTTGAGGCCACGATCCAGGCCGGCGCTCGCCAGGCCTATCTGATCGAAGAGCCTATGGCCGCCGCTATCGGCGCCGATCTGCCCGTCGAGGAACCCACCGGCTCCATGGTCATCGACATCGGTGGCGGTACCACCGAGGTTGCCGTTATCGCTATGGGTGGCATCGTCGTCTCGCAGTCCATCCGTATTGCCGGCGACGAGTTCGATCAGGCCATCCTCACGCACGTTCGTGATGCCTACAACTTGGCCATCGGCGAGCGTACGGCAGAGGACATCAAGATCAAGGTCGGCTCCGCCGTGCCGCTCAAGGACGAGCTCGACGTCGAGGTCAACGGCCGCGACGTGATCACCGGTCTGCCCAAGACCGTGCGCATCGAGAGCGAGGAGATTCGTCGCGCGCTCAACAAGCCGCTCGACGAGATGGCCAAGGCCGTCAAGGACGCACTCGACGCTACGCCTCCCGATCTTGCCTCGGACCTTATGTACTACGGTATTTTGCTGACTGGTGGCGGCGCGCTGCTGCGCGGTCTCGACGTGCGCCTGCGCGATGAGACCGGTGTTTCGGTCAACGTCAGCCCCACGGCGCTCGATAACGTCGTTAACGGCTGTGCCCGCGTGCTCGAGGCCAATGCGTTTGATGGCGGCTTCGTCCAGACCAATGCTTAATTTCCAAAAGGTGGATTCCATTTGGCACGATCTTCGGGTTTCTCCACAAATCTGAATACCAAGCGACAATCAACGGGTATGCGCCCGTTGATTGTTTTCAGCCTGATTTCGGTGTTGCTGCTCACGTTTTACATCCGCGAGGGCGAGGCAGGACCGATTCATGCCGTGCGTTCGGGCGTGACAACGATTACCTCGCCGGTGCGCTTTGTGGGCTCGGCTGTGGCGGCCCCCTTCAATGCGATCGGCAACGTGTTCTCTAACCTTACGGCGTCGCAGGACACGCTTGACGAGCTTAAGAAGCAAAACGAGGAGCTGACCTCTAAGGTTGCTGAGCTCTCCGAGGCTCAAAAGACCGCCGAGCGTCTGGAGGGGCTGGTCGGCCTGCAGTCGACCTACAACCTCAAATCGACCGCTGCTCGTATCGTTGGTGCCTCGGGCGATGCCTGGACCTCGACCGTAACCATCGACAAGGGCTCTGCCGACGGCCTTACCATCAACATGCCCGTGACGAGTTCTGCCGGTGTTATCGGTCAGATTATCGAGGTATCGGCCAAGACCTCTACCGTGCGCCTTATTGGCGACGAGAACTCGGGTGTGTCCGCCATGGTACAGGACACGCGCGCCCAGGGCATGCTGCAGGGTCAGGCTGACGGCACGCTGCGTCTTGAGTACGTGAGCGTCGACTCCGATGTTAAGGTTGGCGACATCATCGTGACCTCGGGCATTGGCGGTGTATTCCCCAAGGGCCTACCGCTCGGCACCGTCTCGTCGGTTGAGAAGTCGGCAAACGATGTGTACTACACCATTGTGGTGCGCGCCCAGACGACGGCCGAGAACAACGAGGAAGTGCTGGTCATCACCTCGCTGACCGACGAACAATCGGCTTCGGATGAGGACGTGAGCACGGCCAACAGCACGCCGCAGGGAACGTCGCGCGACGCTGCGACCAAGACGAAGGACGAGAGCTCGGATGACAGTTCCTACACGTCCGAAACGACCGATTCCGGCTCGAGCGAATAGGGGGCATGTCCATGGATCTACACGAGCAGGGGATGAGCTCCCGCACGTTTGTGATCGCCGCCATCGTGTGCGTGCTGCTGCAGGCAGGCCTGGCACCGCAGATCTCCATTGCGGGCGGTCGCGTCAACTTCATGATTATCCTGGTGTGCCTAAGCGTGTTCTCGGGCGACCCGACCCGTGCCATCGTGTGCGGTTTTTGCAGCGGCTTGTTCTATGACCTGTCCGCTGCCGTGCCGGTGGGCGTTATGTCGCTCCTGCTGACCGTGGGTTCTTTTGCCCTGGTGCACAGCGCCGTCGGTCAGACGGGCGGTACCCCGAGTGCGCGCGGCGTCACGGTGGGCGCCTTCGCGCTCGTCATTAATGTGATCTACAGCATCATCTTGCTGTTTATGGGTTTGGAGACGAGCTTTGTCGTGGCGATCTTCGGCCATGCGCTGCCGTCCTCGATTCTGACGGGTCTGGTTGCCATTCCGTTTTTGATGTCCGGCGTCGTGCCGCAGTCCGGCTATGGATTCTCCGCACGTGGCGGACGCCAGACGGGTATGCGCTTTAAGCCCAAGACCCGCAAGCTCAAATAGGGGAGGCTCGTAGATGTCTTCCCAGTAGACGGTTATTATCGCCGGTATCGTGCTGGTTGTGGCCATCGTGGTCGCGCTTGTCATCATGCGTCGTGGCGATTCCCGTTTTACCTACGATACGCAGCATGGAACGGCCCCGCGCGCCACCGAGGGCGAGGGCAATACCGCGGCGACCGCTTTTAAGGGCCGCTTTTCCATCCTCACCACGGGTGTGGGCGCGATGTTTGCGGCACTTGCCGTCAAGCTGTGGGGCATGCAGATGGTCTCGTCGGACTATTACGAGAAGCAGGCCAATAGTAATCAGACTCGCACCGTTACCACACCCGCTGTGCGCGGCCGCATCCTCGACCGCAACGGCGTGGCGCTTGTCCAGAACCGTCCCTCACTTGCTGTCGTGGCCTACCGCGACCTTGCCGAGGATGAGGTTCTGGTTCGCCATCTTGCCAACGTGCTTGGAATGCCTTACGTGGCGGTCCTTCGCAATATTCAGGACAATACAGAGGGCGCTCAGAGCCTGCATACCATCGCGACGGACGTCCGTCGTTCCACGGTTGCCTATATTCAGGAGCATGCCGGCGAGTTCCCGGGCGTCAAGATTGCCGAGCGTACCGAGCGCCAGTATCCATATGGCGAGACGGCATGCCATATCTTGGGCTATACCGGCACCATTACCTCCGAGCAGCTCGAGGCTCAGAATAAGAAAACCTCTGGCGATGATGATGCTTCTGCTGGCAAGATTACGTACCAGTCGGGCGATATCGTGGGCCAGGCGGGCGTTGAGAGCTACTACGAAAACCTGCTGCAGGGTATTCGTGGCGAGCAGACCGTCAAGGTCGATGCCTCGGGCAATGTGACCGGTCAGGCCGGTGCCGTGCCCGCGAAGGCCGGCTCCGACATTAAGCTCACGCTCGACCTTAAGATCCAACAGGCCTGTGAGACGGCGCTGGCGAGCGCTATCGAGCTTGCCAAGACCACTGGTTACAGTAATGCCGGCAACGGCGCCGTGGTGTGTCTCGATCCCAACAATGGCGAGATCCTGGGCATGGCGAGCCAGCCCAAGTTCGATCCGTCTGTCTTTATCGGTGGTGTCTCAAATGACGTGTGGACCGAGCTCAATGATGACAAGGGCTCGCACCCGCTGCTCAACCGCGCCATTAGCGGACAGTACATGTCGGCCTCGACCATCAAGCCGCTCTCGGCACTGGCCGGTCTTGAGTTTGGAACCTACACTTCAACGCAGACAACCAACTGCACGGGCTATTGGACGGGCCTGGGCAAGGCTTGGGGCAAGCGCTGCTGGCTGACGTCTGGCCACGGCACCATGACGCTGCAGTCGGGTATCGCCAACTCGTGCGACCCCGTCTTCTATGACATGGGCAAGGCGTTCTTTTATGACGAGCAACATTCCGAGGGCCTGCAGGAGGTCTTTCGTCGCTGGGGCCTAGGCAAGACCTGCGGTATCGATCTGCCGAGTGAGGGCACGGGCCGTATTCCCGATGCCGAGTGGAAAGAGTCGTACTTCACCGACGCATCTGCCGAGGACCGCAAGTGGAATGCCGGCGATATGACTAACATTGCTATCGGCCAGGGCGACATCCTGGTGACGCCCCTGCAGATGGCGTGCGCCTATATGGGTCTTGCCAACGGCGGCAAACAGTACGTGCCTCACGTGTTTTTGTCTGCCGTGTCGCGCGATGGCGACGGTGATGCCTATAAGTACAACGGCAAGGGCAAGAAGAAGCGCCTGGAGGCCAAGATCAACAGTGATTCGGATTTGGCTCTTGTTCGCAACGGCATGCATGACGTGATTTACACGGCATCGACGTCCCTGGCGGCTCACTTTGGCACCCTGACGCCGCAGGTATACGGCAAGTCGGGCACGGGCGAGAAAAGTGGCGAGGACGAATACGCGTGGTTCTGCGCCTATGCACCGGCCGATGATCCCAAGTATGTCATCGCTACCGTCCTGGAGCAGGGCGGCGGCGGCTCAGATACCGCGATGCATGTCGTGCGCGACGTGCTCGGCGTGATTTATGACGAGCCCGATACCTCTTCGGCCTCGGGCGATTCTTCGGTTCGATAGGAGGTTGCGATGGATTTTTCTCCGGCGGATCTGTTCCGTTCAACCAAGACCGGCTCTCGCAGCAGCCTGGACCGCGTCAACAAGCAACTTTCGGCCTCGCGCGGCACGTTTCGCCAAAAGGTGCATATCGGTGTGCTCGTGGCCACTGTGGCGCTCGTCGCCTACGGTGCCATCATCATCTGGTCGGCTTCGCAGTTTAAGGCCGATGCTTCGTTCTCACGCCATCTGCTGGGAATCGGCATCGGAGCGGTGCTGGCGGTGTTGGTCTGGCGTACCGACCTGCGCGGTATTTCCAATTTCTCGACGGCGTTGCTCGTCATCGACCTGATCGTGATCTTCTCGCCCAAGATTCCGGGCCTGTCCTATACGGGCGGTCTGGGCATGACGGGCTGGATCAAGATTCCCGGTATCGGTTTGACGTTCCAGCCGGTTGAGCTTGCCAAGCTCATCACCATCTTCTTTATTGCTACGCTTGGCTCGCAGTATAACGGTCGCATCGATACCGTTCGCGACTACGTCACGCTCTGCGGCATGCTGTCCATTCCGTTTTTGGCCGTCGTTGCCATGGGCGACCTGGGCTCGGGCCTGGATGTGATGGGTTCGGGCGCCATCGTCATATGTA
>URYW01000075.1 GCA_900552145.1 uncultured Collinsella sp.
GCGCTACGGCCGCGGCGGCCAAAGGCTTTTCCGCTTCGGAAAATTCCTACGTCTCCCCGATGACGCGTGCGGCGTGCGCCGTGCGCAGCGCGCGAACCGCCTCGGTTTCGGGCGCCATCGTCATTTGTATGAGCGGCGCACGCCGCGAATGGGTGCTGTCGACCCTGGCCCTGCTCGTGGGCCTGGTGGCCCTCGTTCTGGCGCTCGATTCGGTTTTTGATTCGTTGCTCGGCCACGATGTGCTCATCAAGCAGTATCAGATGAACCGTCTGACGGTCTTTATCGACCCCGATAATGCCGATTCGGACGATGCCTACAACCTGCAGCAGTCGCTTATCGCCGTTGGCTCGGGCGGCTTCTTTGGTAAGGGTTTGGGCCATGCGACGCAGTCGGCCGGCGGCTTTCTGCCTGAGTTCCACACCGACTTCGTCTTCGCCTTCCTGTCCGAGACCTTTGGCTTTTGCGGTTCCTTTTTGCTCCTGTGCCTCTACGTGCTGCTGATCTTTTCGACGATTCGCGTCGCCTTTAAGTGTGAGTCGCTGTTTTTGCGTCTTTCGTGTGTGGGCATCGTTGGCATGTGGGCGTTTCAGACTTTCGAAAACATCGGCATGTGCATCGGCATGATGCCGATTACCGGTATTCCGCTACCGTTTATTAGCTTCGGTTCGTCTTCGATGATGATTCAGCTGCTGACGGTGGGTATCGTACAATCCATATGGCGGCATCGTTCGGGCGCCGCGTAACCGCTGGAGGGGTTTGCTATGAAAATTCCCGTAGATAAGCTGACCCGCGCTTTTAAGATGGGCGCGTCCGTTAAGAAGGATTCCGATACGCCGGTGCGCGTCTCGGTCTTTCTGGATTCGTCCGCCTCGCGCTTTCTGGCCGAGACGGTGCGTGACGCCTTTGTGCCGCAGACGACCTCGGGCATTGTGCGCGTCGAGCGTCTGGGGGCGGAGCGAATTGCTCCAAAGACCGATACCGATGTGGTACTGGTGCTCTCGTGTGGTTCCGACCGCTTGGAGAGTGCCGTGCAGGAGCTCGTGATCGCCGGTGCGCCCGTGTGCGTGCTTGCCGAGTCTGCTGTGGAGGTGCCGTTTATCGAGGAGTCCACGCCCATGCTCGGCATGGTAGCGGCAACCGATAAGACGTATCTGCTCGAGACGCTTGCCCGCTGGATTCTCGATCGCACCGACAAGGAAACGGCCTTTGCGGCGAACTTTGCCTTCATGCGCATCGCGGCGGCCAATCGTATCATCACCTCGTGCGCGCTCACCAATATGGCGACCGGTGCGCTGGTGTTTTTGCCGGGCGCCGATTATCCTGTTATGGCGCTGGCGCAGGTGGGCATGCTCTTTGAGCTCGCTGCCGTTTTTGGACGCGGCATTAAGCCTGAGCGCGGCTACGAGGTCGCCGGCGTGCTTGCCGGCGGTCTTGTGATCCGCGCGGTCACCCGCGCGCTCGTCAAGCAGACGCCACATATTGGGTTTGCCGTCAAGGCGCTCACTGCCGCCGCGGGCACCTATGGCATGGGCCGTGCGCTCGTTTCGCTCTACGAGCGCGATGTCGACTACAGCCGTGCCAACGAGGTGGTCACTGTCACGTTCTCCCGCGTTCGCGATCTGGTGACCACGGTCGCGGGCGCTACCCGTCCTATGGCGTCCTACCAGGACGCATCCGATCTCGCAGCTTAGGGGTTTTCCGTTGCGCGTTGCATACCAAGACTGTTTTCATTTAATTGAGCCGCTGCTCGCCAAGGTCGAGAAACCGAGCCGCTATATCGATCACGAGTGGGGCACGCTTTCCAAGGCCGATGCCGACTACCGTTGCTGCCTGATCTACCCGGATGTGTACGAGGTCGGTCTGCCCAACCAGGGCATCGCCATCCTCTACAACATCCTTAACCAGGCCGAGGGCATCTCCTGCGAGCGCGGCTATGTGCCGTGGCCCGATATGGGCGACGCTATGCGCGAGGCGGGCATTCCGCTGCTCTCGCTCGAGGGTGCAGCGCCGGTCGCTTCGTTTGATATTGTCGGTCTGCATGTGCCGCACGAGATGGCGGTGACGAACTTCCTCGAGGGTCTCGACCTCGCTGGCATTCCACTGTTAGCGGCCGACCGAGGTGAAGACGACCCCATCATCATCGCCGGCGGTCCCTCGGTGTACAACCCCGAGCCGTACGCGGCCTTCTTCGATGTTATCCTCATCGGCGAGGGCGAGGAATCGCTGCTCGAGACCTGCCAGCTGCATCGCCGCCTGCGTGACGAAGGGGTCCCGCGCGCGCAGATTGTCGAGCAGCTTGCATCCATTGCCGGCAACTACGTGCCGTCGCTCTATGAGGTTCGTCACGACGAGCCCTGCTCGCCGCATGGCTACACCGTGCCGCGTGAGGGCAAGGATGCGCCGACCGTGGTCTACAAGCGCGTCGTCGAGGATTTTAGCGCCACGAATCCGCTGTCGCAGTCGTGTGTACCCTATGCGCAGCTGGTCCACGACCGCCTGTCTATCGAGATCCTGCGCGGCTGCGCCCGCGGCTGTCGTTTTTGCCAAGCCGGTATGACGTATCGCCCGGTGCGCGAGCGCTCGGCCGACCAGATCGTCTCGTCGGTGATTCAGGGTCTGGAAAAGACCGGCTATGACGAGGTGTCGCTGACCTCGCTCTCCACGACCGACCACTCCTGCATTCGCGACGTGCTCGGCAGGCTCAACCGTCGCCTGGAGGATACGGGTATTCGTGTGTCTATTCCGTCGCCGCGCCTGGATTCGTTTGGCGTGGATATGGCCGAGTCGGTCGCCGGCGAAAAGAAAGGTGGCCTGACGTTCGCGCCCGAGGCCGGCAGCCAGCGCATGCGCGACATCATTAACAAGAACGTGACCGAGGAGGACCTGGACCGTGCGGCCAAGGCGGCCTTCGAGGCCGGCTGGAACCGCATGAAGCTCTACTTTATGATGGGCCTTCCCGGCGAGCGCGACGAGGACATTGTGGCCATCGCCAATCTGGCCGATCACGTGCTGGAGCTCGGGCGTTCCGTGGTGCCCAAGGCTCGTCGCGGCTCGATCTCGGTGTCGATCTCGGTTTCGGTCTTTATCCCCAAGGCTGCCACGCCGTTCCAGTGGTGCCCGCAGCTCGACTACGACGACGTCAAGCGTCGCCAGAAGTTGCTTATCACGAGCGTTCGCAACCGTGCCGTCCGCGTGCATTACCACGATGCCGAGACCTCGCTCATCGAGGCCGCGCTGTCCCGCGCCGGTCGTGACATGACGCCCGTCATCATCGACGCTTGGCGCTCGGGCTCTCGCTTTGACGCCTGGGTAGAGCATTTCTCGCTCGAGAACTGGAAGGAGGCTGCTGCCAAAAACGGCATTGACCTCAATGAGCTCGTGCACCTGCCTTACGAGTTGGACTGGCGCCTGCCGTGGGAGCATGTGAGCCCCGGCTGCACGCGCGGCTTCCTCGAACGCGAGTACCGTCGCTCGCTCGAGGGCGTCACGACTCCCGACTGCACCCGCACGTCGTGCACCGGCTGCGGAATCTGCCCCACGCTCCACGCCAAGAATATATTGATGGGTGATCGCGCATGAGTGAGCGCCTGACCGACAACCCCACACTCTTTAGACTTCGTGTTCGCTATGGCAAGCGCGATCGCCTTAAGTACCTGGGCCATCTCGAAGTAATCCATACCATTGAGCGCATCGTGCGCCGTGCGGGGCTTCCCTATGCCGTCACGCAGGGCTTCTCTCCGCACATGCGTGTGGGCTTCTCTTCGGCGCTACCGGTGGGTACGTCGTCGACCTGCGAGTGGTATGACCTGTTTATGACCGAGTTCGTGGCGCTCGACGAGGCGTTTGGGCGCCTGGCTGCGGCGTCTCCGGCCGATCTGGCACCCATCGAGGCGGCGTACATCGACGTGCGCACGCCGGCGTTGACGGCGCAGCTTACGCGCCTGTCGTATCGCATCGACCTGCACTTGGATCCCGAGGCGCCCGTAAGCGCCGACGAGGTGCGTCGTGCGATCGACACACTGCGCGCGGACCATGGCATCGACTACGCGCGCGGAAAAAAGAGCAAGCGCTTGGATTTGGATCACACGCTCGTTGGCTATGAGCTCGCGGCGGGGGAGCGCCCGGACCATTTGGTGCTCATGCTCGACACCCATGCCGACAACGTGGGCTCCATGCGTCCGGAAATTTTGCTTTCTGCTGCTGATGTTTTGTTGCAGGGCTTGACCCCGGGCGTGGATGCACCTATTGTTTCCACCGGTATGCAAGACCTCGTGACCATCTGCTCCTACGATGTCGAGCGTCAGAATCAAGCATGCGAGGACGACGAGGGCCGACTCGTCAGCCCCATACCTGTGCGAACTTGTGGATTTGCTCCACATACTCGTTGACGGGGGTATTTTCGCCTGCTACTATATTCGGCTGTTGCACTAACTGATGCATGAAGGGCAAGTAAACATGTACGCAATCGTTAACACGGGCGGCAAGCAGTACAAGGTCGCCACCGACGATGTCATCACCGTCGAGAAGATCGAGGGCAATGAGGGCGACAAGGTCACCCTGCCGGTTATCTTCCTCAACGATGGTAAGAAGATCGTCACCGATCCCGACAAGCTGGCCAAGGCCAAGGTTACCGCTCAGATCGTTGAGCAGTTCAAGGGCGAGAAGCAGCTGGTCTTCAAGTTCCACAAGCGCAAGCGCTATCGTCGTCTGAAGGGTCACCGTCAGCAGCTCACCAAGCTGAAGATCGTGAAGGTTCAGGCTACCTCCCGCGCCAAGAAGGCTGTCAAGGCAGAGGCTGAGGCTGTTGCCGAGGCTCCCGTCGCCGAGTAGATTACACTCGTAACGAAAGAGTAGGTATACACAATGGCACACAAAAAAGGACTCGGTTCCTCCCGTAATGGCCGTGACTCCCGCGGTCAGCGCCTTGGTACGAAGCGCTATGCCGGCCAGACGGTAACCACGGGCACGATTCTCGTCCGTCAGCACGGCACGCACATCCACCCGGGTGAGAACGTTGGCCGTGGTAAGGACGACACGCTGTTCGCGCTGGTCGACGGTACCGTTGAGTTCCACAAGGGTATCAAGCACAGGGTCAGCGTACGCCCGCTCGCGAACGCGTAATTCACCCTTCATAGAGCACATATGTGGGAGGCACTTGAGTTTTAGGATTCAAGGGTCTCCCTCTTTTTTGTAGGAGGCGATTCTGTTGTCACAGTTCACCGATATCAGCCGCATTAACGTGTGCGGCGGCGACGGCGGAGCCGGATGCATGTCGTTTAGGCGCGAGGCATTTGTCCCCAAGGGCGGCCCCGATGGCGGCGACGGCGGTCGTGGCGGCAATGTCGTCATCCAGGCCGATGCTCAGCTGTCTTCGCTGATCGATTACCGCTTTAAGCATCACTTTCGCGCCGAGCGCGGCACGCACGGGCAGGGTGCCCGTCGTAACGGCAAGAGCGGCGAGGACCTGATTCTCAAGGTCCCTATGGGTACCGTAGTCCGCGAGCTCGATCCCGAGACGCAGACCCCTATGTTCGAGATTGCCGACCTGGTGCACGACGGCGAGCGCGTTGTCGTGGCCCCCGGTGGTGCCGGCGGTCTGGGCAACACGCACTTTGTGACGTCCGTGCGTCGCGCGCCCGCGTTTGCCCAGCTCGGCGAGCCTGCCGAGGAACACTGGATCGAGCTCGAGATGAAGCTTATGGCCGATGCCGCGCTCGTGGGCTTTCCCTCGGTGGGTAAGTCATCGCTCATCGCGCGCATGAGTGCCGCCCGTCCCAAGATTGCCGACTACCCGTTTACCACGCTCGTGCCGAACCTCGGCATGGTGCGTGCCGGCGAATATTCTTACGTCGTTGCCGACGTCCCCGGTCTTATCGAGGGCGCGAGCGAGGGCAAGGGCCTGGGTCACCAGTTCCTGCGCCACATTGAGCGTACGGCCCTGATTATGCACGTCGTTGACATGACGGGTGGTTTTGAGGATCGCGATCCGGTCGAGGATTACCATATCATCAACCGTGAGCTCGAGCAGTATGGCGCTGAGCTTTCTGAGCGTCCGCAGATCGTCGTTGCCAACAAGTGCGACGCGCCGGGCACGGCCGACAAGATTGCCGACCTCAAGCGCGCAGCGCTCGATGATGGCCATATGTTCTTTGCCGTGTCTGCTGTGACGGGCGCCGGCCTTAATACGCTGATGCTTGCCGTGGGCGAGCAGGTGGCTAAGCTGCGCGCCGAGTTGGCGGTTTCCGATGAGCCGGTCGTTCTGCGCGACGATGAATGGGAGCGCCGTCGCCTGCAGCGAGAGAAGCGTTTCCGCATTGTCCAGGAAGAGCCCGGTGCCTTCCGCGTGGTCGGTCGTGCCATCGAGCGCATGGTCATTCAGACCGACTGGGAAAATGAGGAAGCCGTCATTTACCTGCAGCATAAGTTTGCGCGTATGGGTGTTGACGATGCGCTCGAGAAGGCCGGTTGCCGTGCGGGCGACGAGGTCCGCATTTGCCAGCGCGCCTTTGACTTTGAGGGCGCCGAGGACTTCTCGGAGTACGAGGAGCTCGAGGATGCTGGCGAGGACGTTGCCGTTGAAGCCATTGACGTGGCCGATGCTGCGGATGAGGGCGGCGAGGTTGTCGATGCGACGGATGCAGCGGATGCCGCGGGCGATACCGAGACACCGGAGGGCGAGTAAGCCATGTCGCTGCGCGGTGGAATCGGTCTGCCCGAGCTTCCTCTAGAGGACGGGCAGGAGTTTAGGCTCGGCATTATGGGTGGCACCTTTGATCCCATCCATTACGGGCACCTGGTGACCGCCGAGCAGGCGCGCGAGTCGCTCGACTTGGACGCTGTGCTCTTTATGCCGGCGGGTTCTCCTGCCTTTAAGCTTGACAAGCCGGTGACGCCTGCCGAGGACCGTTATGCCATGACGGTCCTCGCCACCGCCGCGAACCCGGCTTTTTTGGCGAGCCGGTTCGAGATCGACCGCCCGGGCGTAACCTATACGGCCGATACGCTTCATGCCCTTCGCGACTTTTATCCGCCGCAGGTAAAGCTCTACTTTATTACGGGCGCCGACGCGATCATCGATATCGTGACCTGGCATGATGCCGAACGAATCGCTGAGCTTGCTACCTTTATTGCGGCGACACGACCGGGCTTTGATATCGATACGGCGCGTGCCCGAATCAAAGAGTCGGGGCTGCCGTTCGACGTGCGCTATATTCAGATTCCAGCGTTGGCGATCAGCTCGACGAACATTCGTAAGCGAGTTGCCCGCGGTATGAGCGTGCGCTATCTTACGAGCGAGTCCGTGCTCGGCTACATTCGCAAACGCAGGCTATATGCCGATTTGGGCCAAGAAGATTTTGAGTGATGGGGGTCTACGTTGTCGGTAGAGGATCAGTTTGAGGGCGATGAGCGCGCGCTGCTCAAGCGCATTCAAGAGCTGCTCGATGTTCGCATGAGGGATAAGCGCAAGCGCTATGTGCATTCGCTGGGTGTTGCCGAGACCGCACTTCATCTGGCCGAGGTCTACGGCGTTGACCGCTTTGATGCCGCTGCCGCCGGACTGATCCATGACTGGGACAAAGTGCTCTCCGACGACGAGCTGGTCACGCGCGCTCTGCATTACGGCATTAAGATTGCCGGCTCTCCTTCCGCCGCGACGCCGCTTTTGCATGGCCCTGTTGCCGCCTATGAACTTCCGCAGCTTTTTCCCGAGCTGTCGCCGGCGGTCTTTCAGGCTGTCGACCGTCACACCGTGGGCGCTTGCGACATGACGCCGCTCGATATGGTGGTCTTTGTGGCTGATGCCATCGAACCCAACCGCCACGGCGATTATGCCCATGCGCTGCGCAAGATGGCGGGGGAGGCGACGCTCGATGAGTTGTTCTTCTCCTGTTTTGCGCAGGGTCTGGTCTATGTGATCCAGTCCGGGCGCTATCTTTATCCCACGGCTATTACGATTTACAACCATTACGCCCAGCTGCGCTAGCTCGGGCTGTCTAGAAAGAGGTATTCCATGGCCGACGAGACCATGACCGACGAGCAGATTCTTGAACATGTGGAGCACAAGAGCTTCGCCGCCACGTCCGACCGCACTGCCGCCTCGCTGTCCGCGCGCGGTGTCGCCGCCGAGGATGTCGCCCGCGCCGCCGCGCAGGCCGCCTACGACAAGAAGGGCGAGGACGTTCAGGTGCTCGACCTGACCGAGCTTTCCGACGTATGCGACTACTTTGTGCTTGCCACCGGTACCAATAACCGCCAGGTCGATTCTATCGTCGACGAGATCGAGGAGAAGGTCGCCGAGGCTTGCGGCGAGCACCCGTTCTCCATCGAGGGTCGTGAGCAGAAGACCTGGATGCTCATGGACTACGGTTCGGTTGTCGTCCACGTCTTCACTCCCGAAGCCCGCGACTTCTACCGCCTCGAGAAACTCTGGGGAGACGCCCCCCAGCTCCCCCTCAACCTCCTCTAGTAGCTCATTTGAGACGGGGTTTTAGCTATCCTCACGCATATCGCCGGGCAGGTGCGGTTTTCCGCACCTGCCCGGCTTTCTTTTTACCCAAAGGCGGTTAATCGTTGAAGCGGGATTGGCGGCCGAAGGATAGGGCGGTGGCGCCGAACTTGTCTCGGACGGCGTCGATGGCGACGGAGAGGTCGCGGCGGTCGCTGGATTG
>URYW01000076.1 GCA_900552145.1 uncultured Collinsella sp.
GGACGTTTATGCGCTCCGCACCGGTGGAGGCGATTGAAATCGCGGGCGCGGGCGACGACGTGCGCTTTACGTTGGCGACGCCCGCCGGAGACGTGCGCTGCCGCTACATGATCAACGCCGCGGGCAACGGCGCCGCCGACATCTCGCATATGGCGGGCGCCGAGGAGTTCCAGATGGTCTGGCGTCAGGGCAACATCGTGGTGCTAGACAAGGAACCGCGCACGCTCCTGCCGCTCTACCCGGTGCCGACGCCGATATCGAAGGGCGTCATCGTGACGGGGACCGTTCATGGCAACACCGTGATTACCGCGACTGCCGCCGTGCGTGAACCTGGCGACACGCAGACCTACGCGAGCGATGTCGACGCGCTGCTGAGCGGCGCGCGCAAGCTGGTACCCGATCTAGACACGCGTCGCGTGGTGCGCGCATTTGCCGGTGGGCGCCCTGTCATTCAGGGTACAAACGACTTCTTTATTGGGCAGTCGGCCGTGGTGCCGGGGCTGTTCCAGGCGGCGGGCATTCAGTCGCCGGGCGTGGCGAGCGCGCCGGCCATTGCCGAGCGCATGGAGCTTGTGATGCGTGAGGCGGGCGTGGAGCTGCACGAGCGAGCGGACTGGAACCCAATTCGCCGCGCACCGGACGACTTTGACCGCGCACCGCTGGCTCGCAAGGAAGAACTCATTGAGTCCGATCCCGCGTGGGGGCAGATCGTCTGCCGCTGCGAAACGGTGTCCGAGGCCGAGATTGTGGCCGCGATCCGACGCCGTCCGGGCGCGATTTCAGTCGAGGGCGTCAAGCGCCGCTGCCGCGCCGGCATGGGTCGGTGCCAAAGCGGTTTTTGCCAGAGCCGCGTGGTGGCGATCCTGGCGCGCGAGCTGGGCTGCGACCCCAGCGAAGTGCTGTTGGAGGATGCCGGATCTTGGCTGGTTGAGGGTCCTTTGAAGGGGGTGCGCTAGAATGGCGACGATCGATGTGCGCAACGGACGCGCGGAGACCGGAACCGCAGAGGTCGGAGCTGCAGCGCCCGTACAAACGCAAGCCTTCGACGTGGTCGTTATCGGCGGCGGACCTGCCGGCATGGCTGCCGCGCTGGCCGCGCATAAGGCCGGAGCGCGCGTGGCCATCGTGGAGCGCGAGCAGCACCTGGGCGGCATCCTGCGCCAGTGCATCCACACCGGCTTTGGGCTGTCACACTTTAAGCAGGAGCTCACCGGCCCCGAGTATGCGCAGCGCTTTATCGACAAGGTGCGCGCAACCGACATTGCGCTGTTCCTGAACAGCATGGTGATTGGGATTGATTCAGGCGAGCCTACGGAAGACGCAGCACTCCACACCGTCACGCTCATGAGCCCCGCCGGCATGCTACAGCTCACCGGACGCGCGATTGTCCTTGCCATGGGTTGCCGCGAGCGCACCCGCAGCGAGATCAAGATCCCCGGCAGCCGTCCCGCCGGCGTGTTTACGGCCGGCCTGGCGCAGCGATACATCAATATCGAGAACCTCAAACCCGGCTCGCGTGCCGTCATTATGGGCTCGGGCGATATCGGGCTGATCATGGCGCGCCGCTGCACGCTCGAGGGGATTTCGGTCGAGGGTGTGTACGAGCTTATGCCGTACGCCAACGGTCTGCGCCGCAATGTGAAGAACTGCCTGGACGACTTTGGAATTCCGCTGCATCTGTCCACCACCGTCACACGCGTGATCGGGCACGACCGCGTGGAGGCCGTCGAGGTGAGCCAAGTCGACGAGCGCCTGGCGCCCATTCCGGGGACCGAGCGCATTATTCCGTGCGACACGCTGCTGCTTTCGGTGGGCTTGATTCCCGAGAACGAGCTTTCGGTTGCCGCGGGCGTAGAACTTGCGCCGCACACGCGCGGCGCCGTGGTGGCCCAGAGCCTGCAGACGGGCGTACCAGGCATCTTTGCCTGCGGCAACGTGCTGCACGTGCACGACCTGGCCGACAACGTAACGACCGAGTCCGAGAGAGCTGGCGCAGCTGCGGCGGCGTACGCGCTGGGAACCGGCGCGGGCGCCGTTCCGGACTGCGAGCTCACCGTCTCCCCTGCCGGCATTGCGGGATACGCACTGCCGGGACGCATTACGGCTGCGGCGCTCACCAAACTCAACTTCCGTGTGCGCCGACCAGTCGATGCCGCCCGCGTGCGCATTCTTGCTGGCGGCGTGGAGCTGTTTGCAGGCAAGGTCCGCCCGTTTAATCCGCGTGTAATGGAAAGCTTCCCACTGCCGGCAAAGGTGATTCAGCGCGCACTCGACCTAGGTGTTAACGAGATTGTCCTGTCCGTCGATCCCGTAGAGGAGGCGTAAGGCCATGAGCATAAACGCGATCGAAACGCTACAGTTCAACTGCACCACCTGCCCATCCGAGTGTCTCCTGACCGTAGAGGTGGAGCGTGACGCAGACGGCGCCGTGGTAGAGGTTCGCTCCGTGGCCGGAAACAGCTGCCCGCGCGGCGATAAATTCGCACATCAGGAGCTCACCTGCCCCATGCGCGTACTCACGACGACCGTGGCCGTCTCCGGCGGCGACGAGACGCTGCTGCCTGTGCGCACGGCTGAGGCCATCCCTCTGGCACTCCACGCCCAAGCCATGAACCTCATCCGAGGCCTAGTCGTCAACGCCCCCATCCGCATGGGCGACATCATGCTGGAAGACCTCCTCGACACCAACATCAACCTCATCGCCAGCATGGACATCGACCGAGTCAAAGTAGCTAATTAGGGACGGGGCTCTTTTAGCTACCCCGCCATCCACCCCGCCCTCCTCAGTTGCGGTGAAATACGGACTATTTTATGGCTTCAGGCTGCTAAACAGTCCGTATTTCACCGCAGCTTATGAGGGCCGCATGGGATGCAAAGGAGTGTCCCTATGTGCCAGGCTTGGGATACCATGGTGGCACCCTAGCGAAAGGACGATGTATGGCACATGTCGATGACCAGCGTGTGGCGCGCGTGCTCGATGCGCTCGAGGCTCAGCACCCCGGCGCACAGCTGCTCGTAAACGACCCGTGGTCGATTTATTACCTGACCGGTTTTTATGCCGATATGTTCGAGCGTTTTTGCGGCGTGCTGCTCGCACGCGGTAGCGAGCCCGTGATCCTGGTCAACGCGCTGCATCAGCTGCCCGAGTATGACAATGCGCGCGTTGCCTACCACACCGATACCGACGTCGTGGCCGACGCCATCGCTCGCGAGGTCGATCCGACCAAACCACTCGGCATCGATACCGTCATGCGCTCCGGCTTTTTGATGCCGCTCATGGAGCGCCACGCCGCAAGCGAGTTTTTCCTGGGCGACTTTGCCGTCACCGCCGCGCGCACCCACAAGGATGCCGCCGAGCAGGAGCTCATGCGCATGTCCTCGGCCGCTAACGACGCCGTGATGGCCGACGCCATCAAGCTCGTCCACGAGGGTGTGACGGAGCGCGAGATCGCCGACCAGATGCTCGGCTTGTATCGCAAGCACGGCTGCGAGGGCTTTAGCTTTCCGCCCATCGTGAGCTTTGGTGCCAACGCCGGCGACCCGCATCACGAACCCGACGATACGGTACTCAAGCGCGGCGACGTGGTGCTGTTCGACATTGGCGGACGTCACTGCAACTATTGCTCGGACATGACGCGCACGTTCTCTTGGGGCGAGCCAGACGAGGAGACGGCGCGCATCTACGACATCGTGCGCCGCGCCAACGAGGCCGCCGAGGCGCTCATCGCACCGGGCGTGCGCATGTGTGACCTGGACCGCGCCGCACGCGACGTGATTGAGGATGCGGGCTATGGGCAGTACTTTACGCATCGCCTGGGACACTCGATCGGCTTGCAGGACCACGAGCCGGGCGACGTTTCACTCGCCAACGAGCAGGTCGTAGAGCCGGGCATGACGTTCTCCATCGAGCCGGGCATCTACCTCCCCGGCCGCACCGGCGTCCGCATCGAGGACCTGGCCCTGGTCACCGAGTCCGGCGTCGAGATTCTCAACGCCTACCCCCACGATCCGCTCCGCCTAGACTAGCCAATGTGACAAAGGGACAGCCCCTTTGTCACATTGCGATTACGTCGCGCCACAAAAACGGGCTATCTACTACGTTTAACCCGCATGGGTCGACCATGCGGGTCTTTTTTGAAAAACAGCAAGCCGTCTACCTGCGGTTTTAATTTTGCGATTTTCCGTCTGGTCGAGGGTAGTCGCCAAAACGTAGTAGATAGGCCCATTTCGAGGCAAGCGAGTCAACTCGGGGCACAAGACAGCTAAAAAAGCCCCGTCCCAAATTGGCTGCTTTTGAGTTGCGGTGATATACGGACTGTTTGAGGCTTCTGGCTTGTAAAACAGTCCGTATTTCACCGCAACTAATGAGGGGACGGGTCAGCGCAACAGGCCGGCTACTTCGCCGGCTAGGGTGATGGTGCCGGCTGCTACGAAGGGCTCGCCCGCGGCATCGAAGGCCGCGAGGGCCTTGGACACGCTGGGGTACACGCCCGCCAGCTTGTCAGCGTCCACCAAGGCAGCGAGCTCCTCTGCCGGCAGGGCGCGGTCGGAATCGGTCTGGGTCACGACTACGCGCGGAAAGGCCGGAACCAGAACCGCAACGATACCCGCCACGTCCTTATCGGCCAGCGCAGCGCACAGCAGCGTGGGGCGGTTCTTTACGCACGGATCGATCTCGTCCAGCGCACTCACAAAGTTCTCGCAGCTCTGGGGGTTATGGCAGGCGTCGATCAGCTTGAGCGGTTCAGTTCCCAGTACATCAAATCGGCCCGGCGTGGGGCAGCCCATAAGCGAAGCATCCAGTGCCTCGTGGTCGAGCTCGCGGCCCAGATACCCCTCGCAAAGCATAATCGCGCACGCGGCATTCTGCGGCTGATAGGCCGGCTTGACCATGCTCGACGTATAGATCGCACGCGGCGTGGTGCAGCTAAACTCAACCGTGTCGCCCACATGCGCCGGCACCTTAGTCGTAGCGTGACTTACCACGAGCGGCACGATGCCGCACTCGCGGCAGCGGGCATCCCTCACGCGCTGAACGCTCGCCTCGTGCGTGCCCTCGCCCAAAACAACCAAGCGCCCGGGTTTGATAACCGCAGCCTTCTCCCCCGCAATGGCCTCGAGCGTGTCGCCCAAAATACGTGTGTGATCGAGCCCGATGCCCGTAATGGCAACGGCGACGGGATCGGTCGCACTCGTGGCGTCCCAACGCCCGCCCATGCCAACCTCGAGCACGGCAACATCCACCGCGGCCTCGGCAAACACTACAAGTGCGGCAGCCGTCAGCAGGTCAAACGGCGTGATGGAATAGGCACGCTCCCCCGCTGTCACACGACGGGCATTGACTCGACGCCCCGCCTCAACAGCGGCAGAAACACCACGGGCAAAGGCCTCGTCGCTCACAACGCGCCCGTCAACCTCCATGCGCTCGGGATAACGCACCAGCTGCGGCGACGTATACAGCGCGGGCTTGAGCCCCTCGCCGCGAAGGATAGCAGCCGAAAAACGCGTGGTCGAAGTCTTGCCATTGGTACCGGCAACCTGGATGCAATCGAAATACTCGTCCGGACGCCCCAGCTCATCGAGCATATCGATAACCGTCTCGAGCAGAGGACCAGCATCCCCAGAAATCCGCCCCGTATCGGCAGCCAGCCCCACAGCCTCATCAAACGAAAGCAACTCATACGAGAAAGGAACGACATACGACCCAGAACGCTTAGCCATAACCCAAAGTCCCCCATAACAGAAAAAGAGGCTCATCAAAAAGAATGAGCCCCTCGCGTTGACAATTTCAGCCTTTACCCGATTGCAGCAAGATCAAGGCCACAACCCAGTGGCCCCAACACGCCAGATGCAAACAACCACGTAAACGAACTAGGAGCGGCCCGATGCTTTGCTCGCCGCAAGTTCCGCACGCAAAGGACAGCACTTAATGTGCTGTCCGTCTTGCGCAGGACTGTCCACAGCGGAGAGCAAAGCATCGGGACGCGCCCCCAAGTTAGACCTACGAGAAGTCTGCAACCTGAGCAGTCAGCGCCGCCAGGATCTCCTTGAGCTCAGCTGCACGGTCCCTCTTCTTCTGCACCACCGCAGGTGCGGCCTTGGCCACAAAGCCCTCGTTGGCGAGCGTCTTCTCGCAACCGGCGAGCTCCTTCTGGGCCGCGGCGATCTCCTTCTCCAGACGTGCCTTCTCGGCCGAAAGGTCAACCTTGCCCTCGAGCACCACAAAGACCTCGACACCGCTATCGACCACGGCAATGCTCGCAGCCGGTTTCTCAACATCGGTACCCATGACCAGCGAGGCGGTGTTCACCAACGGCTCGATGGTCGAGCGTAGGCTCTCGAGCTTCTCGATGTCCTCGGCACCGGCACGCACGACAACGTCGAGCTCGGCCTTGGGGCTCAAGCGATAACGCGAACGCGTGGCGCGGGCGGCGGAAACGACGGCGCGGCACAGCTCAAACGCGCGCTCGGCGGGCTCGTCGACGTACTTGGCGTAGTCGGCGGGCTCCGGCCAGTTGGCGATCATGAGCGCCTCGGCGCGGTCCACGTTGCCCTCGGCGTCCAGATCGAGCACGCTCGCCGGCATGTTGTCCCAGATCTCCTCGGTAACAAACGGCATGAGCGGGTGCATCAGGCGAATGGAGGTGTCGAGCACAAAGATCAGGTTGCGCTGGGCCTGCAGACGGCCCTCGCCCTTCAGGCGGGCCTTAGTGACCTCGACGTACCAGTCGCAGACCTCGTTCCAGAAGAACTGCTGCACGCCGCGGGCCATATCGCCAAAGGTGTAGTTCTCAATACCCTCGGTGACCATCTTCACGGCCTTGGCCGTGCGGCTGAACATCCAGGCGTCGGCCGGCGTCTCCACGACGGGCTCGCCGGGCGTGTAGCCCTCCATGTTCATGAGCAGGAAGCGGCTGGCGTTCCAAATCTTGGTCACAAACGACTTGGCCTGCTCGGTGCGCGGGCTGTCGATGAGCTTCTTGGTCTTCTTGTCGATGTTCGCGTCGAACTTGACGTCCTGATTGTTGGTGCACAGCGTGAGCAAGTTGAAGCGCATGGCGTCGGCGCCGTACATGCCAATGAGGTCCATGGGGTCAACGCCGTTGCCCTTGGACTTGGACATGCGGCTGCCGTCCTTAGCCAGAATCGTCGGGTAGATGACGACGTCCTTAAACGGCACCTCGTCCAGGAAGTACAGCGAGCTCATGACCATGCGGGCGACCCACAGCGCGATGATGTCGCGCGCGGTGACCAGCGCCGTCGTGGGGTGATGGCCCTCGAGCAGCTCCGGCTTTTGCGGCCAGCCCTGCGTGGCGAAGGTCCACAGCTGCGAGCTGAACCAGGTGTCCAGCACGTTCTCGTCCTGATGCACGTGATGGCCGCCGCACTTGGGGCACACGTCGGTGTCCGCGGTAAGAGCGTCCTCCCAGCCGCAGTCCTCGCAGTAGAACACGGGAATGCGGTGGCCCCACCACAGCTGGCGGCTGATGCACCAGTCCTTAAGATTCTCCATCCAGGTGGTATAGGTCTGCGTCCAACGCGCGGGGTGGAAGGTGACCTTGCCGGAGTTGACGGCGGCGAGCGCCGGCCCTTTGAGCTTGTCGACGGCGACGAACCACTGCTCAGACAGCCACGGCTCAAGCGCGGCGTCGCAACGGTAGCAGTGCATGACGGAGTGATCGAGGTCCTCGACGTGATCGAGCAGGTCGTGCTCCTCGAACCACTTGATAACGGCCTCGCGGCACTCGTCGCGGTTCATGCCGGTGAACTCGCCATAGCCCTCGACGACCACCGCGTGCTCGTCGAAAATGTTGATCTGCGGCAGGTCGTGGGCCTGACCCATGGCGTAATCGTTGGGGTCGTGAGCCGGGGTGACCTTGACGAAGCCGGAGCCAAAGTTGGCGTCGACATGCCAATCCTCAAAGATGGGGATCTCGCGGTTGACGATGGGGAGCTTGACGGTCTTACCCACAAAGGCGGCCTTCTCGGGATCCTTCGGGGAGACGGCAACGCCCGTGTCGCCGAGCATGGTCTCGGGGCGCGTGGTGGCGACGACGATGTAGTCCTGGCCGTTGACCGGCTCGGTCAGCGGGTAGCGCAGGTGCCACAGGTGGCCCTTCTCGTCCTTATACTCGGCCTCGTCGTCCGAGATAGCGGTAGTGCAGTTGGGGCACCAGTTGACGATGCGCTTACCGCGATAGATCAGACCGTCGTGGTACCAGTCGCAGAAGACCTTGCGCACGGCCTGGGCATAGTCCTCGTCCATGGTAAAGCGCTCGTTATCGAAGTCGACGGAGCAGCCCATGCGCTTGATCTGCTCGACGATGATGCCGCCGTACTCGTGGGTCCAGTCCCAGCAGGCGTCGACAAACTTGTCGCGACCAATCTCCAGGCGGCTAATGCCCTCGCTCTTGAGCTTCTTGTCGACCTTGGTCTGCGTGGCGATACCGGCGTGAGCGGTTCCGAGCACCCAGCGCGTGGACTTGCCGCGCATGCGGGCCATACGAATGATGGCGTCCTGGATGGAGTCGTCGGTAGCGTGACCCATGTGAAGCTTGCCGGTAACGTTGGGAGGCGGAATGGTGACGGTGCAGTCGCCCACGCCCTCACGGCGCTTGTAGTAGCCGCCGTCGAGCCACTTC
>URYW01000077.1 GCA_900552145.1 uncultured Collinsella sp.
CGCTGCCCATGAGCTGAAGGCGCTCGACCGTCATCGGCGAGCCGTCGGGCAGCACGGGCTTCTGAGCCCCGAGCGTATCGGCCAGGGCCGTCACGCGCTCGACGTCGGCGGGGTAGCGGCCATAATACTGCTGAGTCTTGGCTGCCATGCGCGGGAAGGTGTGCGCGTAGACCTCGCTGGCGCTCGCCGGCACGTGGGGGATGCCACCACAGGTAAAGCTCGCCGCCACGCCCTCGGGGAAGAGCGACAGATAGCTCAACGTCAAAACGCCGCCGTAGCTTTGGCCGAGCGTGACCCACGGCTTGCCGCCAAAGCCCACCAGGCGCAGGTACTCAAAATCGCGCACGATGGAGCTGGCGAGGTAGCGCTTGAGGTAGTCCGCCTGCGAGCGTGCGGCATCGG
Organism: uncultured Collinsella sp.; assembly: GCA_900552145.1. Classification (GTDB taxonomy): domain Bacteria; phylum Actinomycetota; class Coriobacteriia; order Coriobacteriales; family Coriobacteriaceae; genus Collinsella. The sequence continues at coordinate 403 of URYW01000077.1, forward strand.
AGCCGTCCGCCGTCGCGCGATCACCCAGTGCTTTGATCGTGCGCCCGTCTACACAGCTGCTGCGCCCGGTGCCGCGCTGGTCGGGAAGGACCACGCGGAAGTGCTTGACAGCCTCCTCGATCCAGCCATCGCTTGTGGGCGACAGCGGACGCGGGCTCTCGCCGCCGGGGCCGCCCTGCAAAAACAGGAGCAGCGGCAGATCGTCGTTAATGCGGTCGGGTGCGCAGACCACGCGGTAGAAAAGCTTGATGCTCTCGGGCGCGCCGGCGATGGGCGCCGGCATGGCGCCGCGGCGCATGGTGCTGCCGACGGCTAACAGCACCGGCTCCAGGCCGCGCCAGTCAAGGGGGACGTCGATGCTGTGGTCCTCGACGTAGAGGCCGGGGACGTGGTACGAAGTGATGAGGGCCATGTGAGTCTTCCGTTCGTTGCGGTGTTTCGGGTTGACCAATTCTACCGCCGCGGGCGAGGCCATGCGCAAATCGGCTACCATGGTTGCAAACTTCTAGGAGAAAGGGCCGCCCATGTCGGTCGATATAGTCACGTATGTCCACGATCATGCCGTTGCCGCCAAGGCAGCGTCGGCCTCGCTTGCCACGGTGAGCGATGAGCAGCGCCAGGAGGCCGTGCGCGCCATGGCCGCAGCACTGCGCAACGGTGTCGACTCCATCGTCGCCGCCAACGAGCTCGATATGTCCGCCGCGCGCGATGCGGGCACCTCGGCCGGACTGCTCGATCGCCTGCTGCTGACGCCCGAGCGCGTCGAGGGCATGGCCGCCGGCCTGGAAAAGCTCGCCGAGCTGCCCGATCCCGTGGGCCGCGTGCTCGACCACCGCGTGCTTGCAAGCGGCGTGGACATGACCCGTGTGAGTGTGCCGCTGGGCCTGGTCGCTATGGTCTACGAGGCGCGCCCCAACGTGACGGCCGACGCCGCGGGAATCTGCATCCGTACCGGCAACGCCTGCATTCTGCGCGGCGGCTCGCTGGCCTATCACTCGTGTGCCATGATCGCGGAGCTGCTGGCCGATGCGCTCGAGGCCAAGGGCTTCCCGCGCGAGGCCGTGTCGATGATCGAGTCCACCGACCGCGAAGCCACTGGCGAGCTCATGAAGCTCCGCGGCATCGTCGACGTGCTCATTCCGCGCGGCGGTGCAGGCCTGATCCAGCGCTGCGTGCGCGAGTCGCTTGTGCCGGTGATCGAGACGGGCACGGGCAACTGCCATATCTACGTGCATGAGTCCGCCGACTTTGATAAGGCGCTCAACATTATCGTTAATGCCAAGACCCAGCGCGTAGGCGTGTGCAATGCCGCCGAGTCGCTGCTGGTCGACCGTGCTGTGGCCGATGCGTTTTTGCCCGCGGTCGTGGCCGTGCTGCATGACCACGGCGTGCTCATTCACGGCGACGAGGCCACGTGCGCCGCGTGCGCCGACGCCGGCTTTGTGGAGGGCGATGACTACGTCGCCGCGACTGAGGAGGACTGGGGTCGCGAGTATCTGGCGCTCGAGATGAGCGTGAAGGTCGTGGCAAACGAGGACGAGGCCATCGCACACATCAACCGCTACGGCACGATGCACTCCGAGGCCATCGTTGCCGAGGACACGGATGCTTGCGAGCGCTTCCTGGATGCGGTCGATGCCTCGGCTGTGTACGCCAACGCCAGCACGCGCTTCACTGACGGCGGCGAGTTTGGCCTGGGTGCCGAGATCGGCATCTCGACCCAAAAGCTCCACGCCCGCGGCCCCTTTGCCGCCGAGGCCCTCACCACCTACAAATACAAGCTCCGCGGCACCGGCCAGGTCCGCCCCTAACGACCGCGCAAGAAAAACCACCACAAAGGTGCCTGTCCCCTTCGTGGTGGTTTTAGGTGGCGTGGGCGGCTAGGCCTGGAAGGTATCGCGGTCGGGGGCGAAGGACTGCATGGCCGCGATGGTGCGGTCAAAGAGCTCGGGGAGCTCCCAGCCCAGCATCTCGGCGCCCTGCGAAATCACGTCGCGCGAGCAGCCGGCGGCAAAGCGCTTGTCCTTGAACTTTTTCTTGAGCGACTTGGTCGTAAAGTCCATAACGCTCTTGCTCGGGCGCATGATGACTGCAGCGCCGATCAGGCCGGTGAGCTCATCGCAGGCAAACAGGATCTTTTCCATCTGCAGCTCGGGTTTGGGCAGCGAGGTGTTGAAGTCCGACGTGTGCGTTTGGATGGCGCGAATGAGCTCGGGAGACGCACCTTCGCCCTCAAGAATCTCGGCAGCATAGATGGTGTGGTTCATGGGGTCGTCCTCATGCTCCTCCCAATCCAGGTCGTGCAGCAGACCGACGATGCCCCAAAACTCCTCGTTCTCGGGGTCGAACTCGCGCGCAAAGTAGCGCATAGTGCCCTCGACCGTCTCGCCATGGGTGATGTGGAACGGGTCCTTGTTGTGCTCGTTGAGCAGTTCGAACGCGCGGTCGCGGGTGATTCCGGCGGTAAGCGGCTCTGCCATAGGAGACTCCTTGTGCTCGTGGGTATCGATAAGAATGAATACTACTAGAACAAGAAAACCACCACAAAGGTGCCTGTCCCCTTTGTGGTGGTGTTGGCGCGGTTGGGTTAGTTGAGGGCGGCTTGGGCTAGGCGGGCTTCAGCGTCCTCTTCGGTGACGCCCAAGGCCACAGCGAACTCCTCGATGGAGCGGCGTTTGGCCTCCTTGAGTACGCGCATGTAGTAGGAGCTGGGCTTTTTATCAGCTTCCTCGGCCTGGCGAATGCGGTGCATCATGGTCTTTGCCACGCGGACCGTCTCGGGCGCGCCCAGCTTGAGCTGCTGCTTAAAGTGCGTCTCCTCAAGCGAGCTGTTGCGCTCGGTAAAGGTGTCGCACTCCAGCTCGTCGTAGTGGCTCAGCAGGTGCTCGGCATCTTGCTGAGAGATGGCGGCGTGCAAACGGTCGGCCTGCGCCACGGGGTACATGAGGATCGTCTGCGCATGTCCCTGCTTGGTCTCGAGCAGCAGCATGGGCTGCGGTGTGTCGTCCCTAAAACCGACGACGGTGCAGACTCCCTGACCCGGATGAATGACGTGTTGACCGATTGAGAACATGCTACCTCCAACTTATACGAATTTACGTATGTCTAGAATAACACGCTGACGTGCGCAAATCCTCACTTTATGCAGGAAAAGCACACAACTCTGATAGGTAAGAGTATTCGATAACAGACGCAGCTCATTCACACCTTTATACATTTTCAACGCCTGCATAATCTGCAGGCAGACCGGCATCTTTGAGTGACTCCATACAAGCTGTAGTCATTTTTGTGCATATGCAATATCGATTGGCTTTACCCTGCGACAGTGCCCGTCGCTTGTGATAGAGTGCTACAAACTCTGGCTTTTGCCCTACGAGTGACCAAGAGCTCGGGGGCTTTAACACAAGGAGGATCTATGCCCGAGAAGATTGAAGAGCTGGTACGCGCTGCGCTTGCTGCGGCCCAGGAGGCCGGCGACCTTTCCGCATTTGAACTTGACGATTGCGCTATCGAGCGACCGGCTGACACTTCTCATGGCGAGTGGACCTCTACCATGGCCCTGAAGTCCGGCAAGCTGGCCCACTGCGCCCCGCGCAAGATCGCCGAGGCCATCGTTGCCCATAAGCCCGAGGACCCCGCGATCGAGAAGGTCGAGATCGCAGGCCCCGGCTTTATCAACTTTTACCTCTCCGTCGCCGTCAAGAATGCCATCTTTGGCGAGGCTCGCGAGAAGGGCATGGACTTCGCTAAGTCCAACGTCGGTGGTGGCCTGAAGACCCAGGTCGAGTTCGTTTCCGCCAACCCCGTCGGCCCCATGCACATCGGCCACGGCCGCTGGGCCGCGCTGGGCGACTCGCTCTGCCGTGTTATGGATCACGCCGGTTACGTCATCCAGCGTGAGTTCTACATCAACGACCACGGCTCTCAGATGAACACCTTCGGCAACTCCATCAGCACGCGCTATATGCAGCTTGCCGACATCATCGCCAAGCAGGGCGTGGATATCGACGAAGCTCACAAGCTGCTGATTGCCGACCGCGACGCCTTTGTTGCCGACGAGAACGACGAGCACCCCGAGACCCATCCGTATCAGGACAACTTTGCCGAGACTCTGGGCAAGGACTCCTACGGCGGCGACTACATCATCGACGAGGCCGCCGAGTTCTGGCGCACCGACGGCGATAAGTGGGTCAACGCTGATCCGCAGGAGCGCATGGAGAGCTTCCGCGAGCGCGGCTATGTAAAGATGGTCGACAACATGCGCGACCTCTGCCACGCCGTCAATTGCGACTTCGATCGTTGGTTCTCCGAGCGCTCGCTGTATGTGAAGGACACCGAGGGCGAGACCGCCGGCACCTCCGCCGTCGACCGCGCTTTTGAGAAGCTCGACAAGATGGGCTACCTCTACACCAAGGACGGCGCCCTGTGGTTCCGCTCCACCGACCTGGGCGATGACAAGGACCGCGTCCTGATCAAGTCCGATGGCGAGTACACCTACTTCGCCTCCGACGTTGCCTATCACTGGGATAAGTTCCAGCGCGTCGACCACGTCATCGACATCTGGGGCGCCGACCACCATGGCTATATCGACCGCGTCCGCTGCGTCTGCGACGCTCTGGGTTACCCCGGCAAGTTTGAGGTTCTGCTGGGCCAGCTCGTCAACCTGCTGCGCAACGGCAAGCCCGTCCGTATGTCCAAGCGTAAGGGCACCATGGTGACCCTGCAGGAGCTCGTCGACGAGGTCGGCTCCGATGCCGCTCGTTACACGCTCATCTCCAAGAGCTCCAACCAGATGGTCGACTTCGACATCGAGGCCGTTAAGAAGCGCGACAACTCCAACCCGGTGTACTACGTGCAGTACGCTCACGCCCGCGTGTGCTCCATCCTGCGCCGTGCCGCTGACGTTACGCCCGAGCAGGCTGACGAGATGGGCATGAAGGCCGTTGCCGCCAAGGCCATCGGTGAGAACGTCGATTACTCGCTGCTGACCGACCCGACCGAGCTCGCCCTTTCGCGTAAGCTCAACGAGCTCACCGACCTCATCGCCAGCTGCGCTCGCGACCGCGCCCCGTTCCGTCTGACGCACTTTGCCGAGGAACTCGCCGGCGACTTCCACAGCTTCTACGCTGCCTGTCAGGTGCTGCCGAGCGAGGGCCGTCCCGTCGACCCCGAGCTTTCGCGCGCCCGTCTGGCCGCTTGCGATGCCGTCCGCGTGACGCTCGCCCTGGTGCTCACCCTCGTTGGCGTTTCCGCTCCCGAGCAGATGTAAGCTACGGATCATTTGACCGTGTAGGTTCGGCTTTGCTGAGCCCTATAAGCCCGATCTCCATGCGGAGGTCGGGCTTTTTGCGTTTGGTGAGACTATTTGGTTTGCTGGGAAATGCTACCAAATCGCAACTATACCGGTTTACGGGGCTGAATCGCCAACTGGCGACCATGGTGCCAATAGTGAAATTAAACCCGCAGGTAGATGGCTTATTGTTTCTTGATAATGCAGGGTATGGTTGGCTTGCAGCATCCTGGCCCCGTAATCCGGCGTAGTTTTGAAAATTGTCCCTTGGGGACGGAGGAAAACGGATCATTTTTGTCTCGAAGAGGGGTGGCGGGATACCGTCCGTCACGAATTGGGCTCATCTCCTACGTTTGGACGCATATCCCGAACCATGCCGAAAAGTACGATATTAAAACCGCAGGTAGCAGACTCGTTGTTTTTGAAAAAACAAGGGTATGGTCAGGGGCTCGGGGCAAACGTAGCAGATGGGCGCGATTCGTGGCGCGGCTATTCCAGGTGCCACGGCTTCACTCCTCTGGCGCGACATTTCAAGGCGCTTTTGAGGAGGAGTGTCCCTGATGACTGGGCGTTTAAGAACGTCCCCAATGACTAAGTTGCAGGTGGCGGCGGTTGTGTTACACTAACGCTGCGTAATTGACGCAATCATCTCGATACAGATCAATGATGTCCGTCGTCTTGAACGGAACTAGACTGTTTAGCCGCCCTGAAGGTTTATGCAGGGAGCATGTGATCACAGGGCTTGAAAAGAAAGTTGAGCAAACACTGTGTCTGATCAACAGCAAGAAAACGAAATAACTACGACGCAGGCCGCTCCCGCTGCACCGGTTGCGTCGGACCAGGTCGCGGTGCCCGCGCAAGCCTCGGCTCCTGAGACGCCTAAGGCTGCTTCGACGCCTATGCCTGCAACGGCTGAGAAGGCCGTGCCTGCAACTGGTGAGGAGGCTGCTCCGGCAAAGCCCAAGCGCACGCGCCGCACGGCCAAGTCTGCCGCTGACGGCGAGGAGGTCGCCAAGCCCAAGCGCCGCACCACGCGCACGACTCGCGCCAAGCGCACCGTTGCGGCTGACTCCTCGGCGCCGATTTCCGATGAGGTCGCGCAGGCGCGTGCGTTGGCGCAGATTAGCGAGGCTCAGGTGGTGCGCGCCCGCCGTCGTGCTGCCGAGCGAGAGGCCGCGGCTCTGACCGAGCTTGCAGCTCCGTCTGTGCCCGAGACGCCTGCCGCCACCGAGACGCCTGCCGCCGACCTGCCGACCGAGAAGCCGGCGCCGCGCACACGCCGTCGCACGGCTGCTAAGGCCGAGCAGGTTGCTGAACAGGTAACCCCCGAGCTCACCGAGGCTTCGGTTCGTTCCGCGGCAGGGGAGGGCGCATCGCCTGCTGAGCCCGCTGCGCCTGTCGAGGCCAGCGAAGTTCCCGTTGTCGATCCGGCTTTGCGCCCGCACCGTCGCGGTCGCAAGCCCAAGGCCTTCGTCGAGGCAGAGAAGGCCGCAGCCGCAGCTGCAGCCGCTCGGGATGCTGCGGCGACCGCCGAGTCTGCAACCGCTGCCGATGCACCCGTCCAGGATGCTACGACTTCCGAGGCCGTTTCTGCCGATGTCGAGCCCGCCGACGTCCGTCCTGGTCGCAGCCATCGTACTGCTGCTAAGCGCACGTCCAAGGCCAAGACTGCCAAGAAGGGTGCGTCCGAGGATTCCGCCGAGACGACCGTCGATGCATCGACTGATGCCGCCGAGCCCCAAGACGTCGAACGGCCTGCGTCCGAGAAGCCCAAGCGTGGTCGTAAGAAGTCCGCTAAGGCCAAGGCGTCCGAGCATCAGGCTGATGTCGAAGCGCAGATTGATTCCGGCGCCGAGGCCAATGACGCCGCTGCGGCCAATGTTGACGCCACCGCAACCGATGGTGCCGCGCCCGCCGAGGGCGAAGACGGCGCTCGCCCCAACCGTCGCCAACACAAGCGCAATGACGAGCGCAACGAACGCAAGGACGACCGTAACAACGACCGCCGCAACCGTCAGCGCGATCGCAAGCAGCGCAATAAGGAGCGTAATGCCGCCCCCACCGACCCCACGCTTTCGCGCGAGGAGCTCGCGGCCATGAAGGTCGTCGAGCTGCGTGAGAAGGCCAAGCTGACGCTGGTCTCCGCCACCTCCATTGTCGAGGGCGGCGCCCATGACGTTCTGCTGAAGGACACCACCAACGGCAACCAGCGGGGCTAAGACATATAAAAGAGACAGCTTTTGAAGCTGTCTCTTTTTTTGCGCGGCCCATCCTATAAAAATTGAGTAAACGATTTGCTGAAACTTATCCCAAATCTCTTGTATCTGAACCTGTAAAGTTGTATAATATAAACGATTAAATACATCAGGAACGGCATGGCCGTTTCTGCGGATCAGGAGCATAGCATGTTACATAGAAAACCTCGTATTTTAGTTGTTGGCAGCTTTGTTATGGATGTGATCGCAACAACAGAGCAGATCCCCGGTGCTGGACAGACGGTTTACGGCAAGTCCTTCCTCATGGCACCCGGCGGAAAAGGCGCTAATCAGGCCCTTCAATGCGCCCGTCTGGGCGCGGAAGTGACCATGGTAGGCTGCGTGGGTGACGATCTGTTTGGACAGCAGCTTCTGGAGCCTCTGCGGGAAGCTGGAATGGATGTCAGTCATGTGGTGGTCCGAAAGGGAATTCACTCCGGCGTGGGACACGTGGTACTGGAAGTCACGGAACACAGCGCCCAGAACCGCATCGTAGTGATCCCCGGCGCTAACCGGACATTGACGGTGAAGGAGGTGCCATGGAACCACCAGGAGGTTACGGGGTTGGTATTGGACAGCATCAAATTGGAGGACCCAA
>URYW01000078.1 GCA_900552145.1 uncultured Collinsella sp.
GTGTACCGATATCGAGACGGGCAAGGCCGTCTATCACGACCTGCCCTATGGCGATGAGCGCGATATCGAGTGGATCCGGGCGTCGTCGGCAATTCCCGTGGCGACGCGTCCTGTCGCCATTGAGGGCCGCAAGTACCTGGATGGCGGCGTGGCCGATTCCATTCCCAGCGCTTGGCTGTTTGCGCAGGGGTATGACCGCAATATCGTGGTACTCACGCAGCCAGCGGGCTTTGTGAAGCAGCCCAACAGCGTGATGCCCATGCTGCGGCGCGTGTTCCGTCACTATCCGGAGTTTGTCGCAGCGCTTGAGCACCGGCATGAGGTCTACAATGCCACGCTCGATGACCTGGCACGTCGCGAGGCTGCCGGCGAAATCTTTGTGGTACGGCCGAGCGAATCGGTGAAGGTGCCGTCGCTGTGCCGCGAACCGGATGAACTTGAGCGCATCTACCAGATCGGCCGTCACGATGCGGAGGCGACCTTGCCCGAGCTGGAAGCGTATCTGGCGGGGTAAGGGTTGCATGCGGAAAGCGCATCCCGGAATGGAGGTCCAAACTGGGATGCGCTTTCCATTGCTGAAGATATGAGGTCGCGAATCAGTTGCTCGGCCTGAGCCTATGCCTGCTGCCAGGTGTCTACGAGCTCCTTGGCCGCGGCGTAGGGGTCATCGGCGCTGCAGACGGCGCTCACCACGAAAAAGCCGTCGACGCCGGTGGCCTTGAGCTGTGGCAGGTCGGCCGTCTTGACGCCGCCGCCCACCACGATGGGCACGGGGCTTGCCGCGTGGAGGGCGGCCAGGTCCTCAAAGCTCTTGGTGATGATAGAGCCGTCGGCCGCGCGTCCGCAGTCGCGCTTGGTCTCGGTCTCGTGGAGTGGGCCGATGCCCAGGTAGTCGACTAGGCTCATGTCGGCGGTCTTGACGTACTCGAGCATCTCCTCGCAACGGGCCGAAAGGCCCACAATGGCATCGGGGCCCAGCAGCTTGCGGCAGACCTCGACGGGAATATCGCTCTGGCCCACGTGCACGCCGTCGACGGCAATGCCCTGCTCGCGCGCGGCGAGTACGCAGTCCAGGCGGTCATCGATTAACAGGGCGACCTGACCGGTCTTGCCAGCCTGTGCGATTGCCTGCGCGGCGTCGCCGGTCAGCGCAATGATCTCGCGGGCGCTTGCCACCTTGGAGCGCACCTGGATGCAGGTAAAGCCGGCGTCGAGCGCCTGGGCCACTACATCGCCCACGGGACGTCCCAGCGTGTTTTCGGGGCCGAGTACCAGATAGGCCGAGATATCAAGGTTGTCGCGGATGCTCATCGTGCTTCCTCCTGCTTTTTGATCTGTGCTTCCATGCGCTCGAGCTTGCCGGTCATGGTGTCGGTAAATCCGGGCCGAATATCGGCTTTGAGCACGACTTCGGTGCGGATGCCCTTGCTCGCCAACACAAAGGTTGCGTCGCGCACGACCTGCATGACCTCGTCCCAGTCGCCCTCGATCTCGGTGAACATCGAGGTGGTGCGGTTGGGAAGGCCGCTCTCGCGAATGACGCGCACGACCTCGGCGACCTCGGCGGAGAGCTCATCGCCGGTGCCGCAGGGGGCGATGGCCACGGCGACGAGCGTGTTCATGCCGGTATTGGTTGCGGGATCGGACATGGCCTATGCCTCCTCGAGCTCGAGTCGGTTGTCGGCAATGTCTTGGGCGGTTGCGCGGTAGAGTTCGTCGATAAAGGCGACCTTAAAGCTTGCCGGGGCATCGGCGACAGCGGCGGCACGCGTGCCGGCAACGTTGTAGACGGCGGTGCCGCAGATGGCTGCCGTAAACGGGTCGGCGGCACAGGCGTACACGGCCAGCACGCCTCCCTGCGAGCAGCCGCAGCCGGTGATTTTGGACATGAGCGGGCTGCCGCCGTGGGACTTGGCCACGGTTGTGCCGTCGGTGATCAGGTCGACTTCGCCCGAGACCACAACGGCGCCGCCGGTGTAGCGGGCGAGCGCCACGGCGGCATCGCGGGCGGCGTCTACCGTGTCGGTGGTATCGACACCGCGTACACGGCTCAGATCAGCTGCCTCGCCCTCAAGACCCCACAGACCGGCGAGTGCGATGATCTCGGAGGCGTTGCCGCGCACGATAGCGGGCTTGTACTGCTTGAGCTCGTTTACCAACTGGGTGCGCAGGCTGCCGATGCCCAAGCCCACTGGATCGAGCACCCAGGGCTTGCCGGCGTCGTGTGCCGCCTTGGCCGCGCGGGGAATTGTCTGCTCGTAGATGGGGAAGAGCGTGCCCATATTGAGATAGATGGCGCCGCCGCCGGCAACGAGTGCCTCGCCCTCGTCGGGCAGATAGACCATGGCGGCCGATCCGCCCACGGCGAGCTGCGCGTTGGCGACAAAGTCGATCGTCACCGTGTTGGTGATGGAGCCGGCCATCGGATTGGTGGCGCGAATCTCCTCCACGGCCTTGACCATATGTTGTTTAAGCTGTTCCGAATCAATCACTGCACATGCCTCCTTGGCATAGAAAAGGGGCGCTGTGCATAGACAGCGCCCCTGTAAAGGCGGCATGCTCCCTACGCCAGCATTAACTGACAGGTTCAAAGGATTGGGCCCCATGCCCTCTCAGCCTTGTGGTTTGCACCGCCGGCACTCCCGCATCGAATCTGTTGTTCCCTATACTAGCGCACCTGCCAATAAGGGACAGGTTTATTTTGGCAGGTGGCAACAGGGGCGCTGTATTTTCCCAGATAAAACCTGACAAAATAAACCTGTCCCTTATTGGTAGGTCGTTACAATGGTTGCGGTGAAAATGACTGGGGGACTCTATGATCAAACTTGTGCTGACCGATATGGACGATACGCTGATTCCAGCCGGGCATGACGGCGCCAGCGACTACGCCATTGAGGGTATTCATGCCATGCAGGCGGCGGGTCTGCACTTTGGGCCGGTTTCGGGTCGTCAGCCGTCCGCGATGGGCTGGATGTTCAAAAACCGTTCCGAGTGTTTTTCGACCGGTGCGTTCTGTAACGGCCAGGTGATGTTTGTCGACGGCGAAGTAGTCGCCTCGCGCGCAATCGACAACGATGCTCTGATGCGTTTGGCCGACTATCTGGAGCAAGAGACCGACGATACATTTCTAAAAGTCTACAGCCTGGGCGATGGCTTTTGGGGCAACGATGCCTATTGCGTGACGAGCAATCCCGAGCGTGTGCGTCGCGCTATGGAGTCGGGCGGCAATGCGTGGCTCAAAGGCGAAGAGGCCCCGTGCCGTCCCGTCGTCGATGACGCGCCGGTGTTTAAGGCGAATATCTGGAGTGCCCGTTCGCGTGAGGAGCTCGCGGAGCTACGCGAGCGCGTTGCCGCTGAGGTGCCGGAACTCTCGCTCGTGTTTCCCAACAACCGAGTGCGCCTGTTCGACATCCTTCCGGATGGTTGGGACAAGGGCTGCGCTGCGCTGGAGCTGGCGCACGCTTTGGGCCTGACGCCCGACGAGGTGGCCGTATTCGGCGATTCCGATAACGATTTGCCCATGATCGATGCCGTTCCCAACTCCGTTGCAGTCGCCAATGCCAACGAGGCCGTCACGGCTGCCGCACGCTGGCATATCGGCGCTGCGGCAGATGATGCGGTTGCCGGGGCTCTGCATCAGATTGCCGCCTGCGCTGCGACGGGGGAGATGCCGTCGTTTATGAGCCAAATGGACACGGCGGGTTTCGACGTCACAAACGTCTAGGGAGACAGCCATGAAGCTCCAGCAGCTCAGATATGTCGTCAAAGTTGCCGAATGCGGCAGCATTACCGAGGCCTCGCGCCGGCTCTTTGTGTCGCAGCCTTCGATTACCGCGTCGATTCGCGATCTCGAAAACGAGATGGGTGTGCACATCTTTGAGCGCACCAACAAGGGCGTCATTGTGTCCGAGGAAGGCGAGACCTTCTTGGGCTATGCGCGCCAGGTACTCGACCAGGCCGACCTGCTCGAGGGCAAGTACAAGGGCGCATCCGAGCAGGTGCCGCACTTTAGTGTGAGCTGCCAGCATTATTCCTTTGCCGTCAACGCGTTTGTCGACGTGATCCGCGAGTTCGATGCCGCGCGCTACGACTTTACCCTGCGCGAGGAACAGACCCACGAGATTATCGAGGATGTCGCGCACATGAAAAGCGAGCTGGGCATCCTATATCTGTCCGAGCACAACCGCGAGGTCATCGAGCGCATGCTGGTGGCCAACGAGCTCGTGTTCGAAGGACTCTTCTGCGCCACGCCGCATGTCTTCGTCTGCGCCGACCATCCGCTGGCGGACCGCTCCAGCGTGACGCTCAAGGATCTGGAAGACTACCCGTTCCTGTCCTACGAGCAGGGCAGCTACAACTCGTTTTACTATTCCGAGGAGCTGACCTCGACGTTCGAGCGTCGCAAAAATATCCGCGTGCGCGACCGTGCGACGTTGTTCAATTTGGCCATGGGCCTCAACGGCTACACGGTATGCTCGGGCGTGATCAGCCACGAGCTCAACGGCCCCGGCATTATCTCGATTCCGCTCGACGTGGACGAGTACATGGAGATTGGCATCATCACGCGCAAGAACACGACGCTTACGCGCTACGGTCGGGCCTATATCGACGCGATTCGTCAGCATATCTAGGCTGCTGTGCTCCGCACGGTTCAAGTCTCTTTATGACAGTCCAGACTGATATAGGAAACATCTATATCAAACTGTTATAAACGTATATTTTACGATGGTCATATGAGCGCTCATACTCTGTCCCAGTAAAGCAACCAATGCAAAGGGAGATATCTATGAGCACTTCGATTCAACAGAACGCGCCGTTTCGCGCCGATATCGTCGGCAGCTTTCTTCGTCCGCAGGCTGTAAAGGACGCCCGTGCCGCCTATGTCGCGGGTAAACTCGACGCTTCCGGCCTTAAGGCCGTCGAGGACGATGCCATTCGCGATTTGGTGGCCAAGCAGAAGGCCGCCGGCCTGCAGGTGATCACCGATGGCGAGTTCCGCCGCAGCTACTGGCACCTCGATTTTATGTGGGGCCTTAACGGCATTGAGCGCCGCACCTCACGCACGGGTTATATGTTCCATGATGAGGAGACGACGGCCGACACCGCCGTGGTTACTGGTCCCATTAGCGGCGAGAACCACCCGTTCGTCGAGCATTTTAAGTTCGTCAAGGCGCTTGAGGGGGAGGGCCAGGTCGCACGCCAGACCATTCCGGCGCCGATCCAGACGTTCTCTGAGGTCACGCTCGATCGCTGCGACGGCCAGCAGGAGAGCCTGCGCGCTGTCTATAAGACCGATGAGGAACTTGCCGACGCCATTGCGGCCGCTTATCGCACGGTGATCGCCGACCTGTACGCAGCAGGCTGCCGCAACATCCAATTTGATGACTGCACCTGGGGCATCTATTGCGATACCGACTTTGTGTCCAAGACCGGCATGAGCCCGGTTGACCTGCAAAAGGTGAGCGAGCTGGGCGTGGCGCTCAACAATGCCGCCATCGCGGGCAAGCCCGACGATCTGGTTATCAACACGCACGTGTGCCGCGGCAACTATCACTCCACGTATGCCTTCGAGGGTGGTTACGATCCCATTGCGCCGTACCTGTTCGTACATGAGAACGTTGACGCGTTCTACCTTGAGTTCGATACGCCACGCGCCGGTGGCTTTGAGCCGCTCAAGTACGTTGCTCCCGGCAAGAAGGTCGTGCTGGGTCTGGTGACCACCAAGGCGGCTGAGCTTGAGGACGAGGACGTTATCGTCGAACGTATCCACGAGGCCGCAAAGTATGTGCCGCTCGAGAACCTGTACCTGTCGCCCCAGTGCGGCTTTGCCAGCTGCGAGATTGGCAACAAGCTGACCGAGGACGAACAGTGGGCAAAGATCGCGCTGGTCAAGCGCATTGCCGAGCGCGTTTGGAAGTAACGCTACCGCTTGCAGGTGACGGCGCGCGCGAGACATGACGTATCACGTACAATGGTCCGGATCGTATCGTTCGGGCAGGTTATCCGATATGCCTGATCGCCCTTCCATCATGAAAGGACTTCCATGTCCCAATCCTCGACGCCCGCCGTCACCGATGCCATCTACGATGCATCATCGCTCGGCCGCCCGCGCATGTTTGTGTTGGGTTTGCAACACATGTTTGCGATGTTCGGAGCCACGGTGCTCGTGCCCGTGCTCACCGGCCTTTCCGTTTCGGCGACGCTTCTGTTCGCCGGCATCGGCACGCTGCTGTTTCATTTTCTATCGCGTGGTAAGGTGCCCGCGTTTCTGGGCTCGTCGTTTGCCTTTATCGCGGGTTATGCCGCCATTGCACCCAACGGCGAGGCCGAGCTTTTGCCCTACGCTTGCCTGGGCGTTGCCTGCGCCGGCCTGCTCTATCCGGTGCTGGCGGCGCTGTTCCGCGCATTTGGCGCCAAACGTGTCATGCGCTTCTTTCCGCCGGTGGTGACCGGCCCCATCGTCATTTCCATCGGCCTGATCCTAGCGAGCTCTGCCATTGCCAACTGTCAGACCAACTGGCTTGTCGCCGTTATCGCTGTGGCCGTGATCATCATCTGCAACATCTGGGGCCGCGGCATGGTCAAGATCGTGCCGATTCTGCTGGGCGTGGTGGTGAGCTATGCCGTTGCGGCTGCGTTGGGTGAGGTCGACTTCTCTGGCGTCGCAGCTGCCCCCTGGGTTGGCTTGCCCGTCGTGTGGGACAACACCGTGTTTGCGCTCTTTGGACCGCAGTTCGATAGCGGTCTTGCCACGACGGCCATCATCACCATCATGCCGCTGGCCTTTGCAACTATGATCGAGCATATCGGCGATATCTCCGCCATTGGCTCTACCTGCGAACGCAATTACATTGCCGATCCCGGTCTGCACCGTACCTTGCTCGGCGATGGCCTGGCGACCATCTTGGCATCGCTTTTTGGCGCCCCCGCCAATACGACGTATGGCGAGAACACCGGCGTGCTTGCCCTGACGCGCGTGTTCGACCCGCGCGTGATTCGCATTGCCGCCTGCTGCGCCATCGTGCTTTCGTTCTGCCCCAAGTTTGCTGCCGTGATCGCCGCCATGCCGGCGTGTGTAATCGGCGGCGTGTCGCTCGTGCTCTACGGCATGATCAGTGCCGTAGGCGTGCGCAACCTCATTGAGAACCAGGTCGATTTCCAGAACAACCGCAATGTGCTGGTGGCGGCTCTGGTGCTCGTGCTTTCACTCGGCATTGCCTACAGCACCGCCGGTGCCATCGTGCTTGAGCTGGGCGGCGTGACGATTTCGCTTTCCGGCCTTGCAGTGGGCTCGCTGGTTGGCATCGTGCTCAACGCAATTCTGCCCGGCAATGATTTTGAGTTCGATGTCTCGGAACTCGAGGAGACTGCCGAATAGCGGTTGTGCCCAAGTCAGTTAAATAAGCCGGTCATGCGTCCGATGCGCATGGCCGGCTTTTTAGTGCGCAAGGATCCAGCGTATGCCGCGGGCCATGCGCAGATCGGTTTGGGCAAAGTGGTTGCCGGGGTTGAGTTCCATCGTTGTTGGGATGCCGCGCTCGATGAGTAGCTCTTCCATTGCGCGCGTGTCGTCGAGTACGTGTCTCATCATGCGGTTGGGTGTCTTGGTCTCCTTTTTGCCAAGCGACAGGTAGGCGGCGTCGGGCGTAACTGCCGTGGCGTGCTCGTGCGCATAGTCGATAAAGCCAGGAAACCACAGGGATCCCGATGCGCTTGCGGCGCGGTCAAAGGCATTGGTTTGCCAGAGAGCCCAAAGCGAAAAGAGGCCTGCCAGCGAGTAGCCGGCAATGCCGCGCCAGGTGGGCGGCCGAGGAAGCGACGACTCGACCTGGGGGATTATCTGATTCAGCAGCTCATCAAGAAAACCGGCAGCTTGGCCTCCGAAAGGCGCGGCATCGCGTACGGTCCCGTCGCATGCCCAAGGGCTCAGCTCGCGATTCCAATCGAGCCCGCCAATGGCGACAAGGGTGAATGGCGGACAGTCGAGCTCTCGGCAACACTTATAAACCTCGCTGCCGTCGCCCACGACCACAGGAAGGTAGATGACAGGCGCGCTTTCCGTATGATTCGAATAAACGGTTATCTGCTTTTGATGCGCTTCCATGACGGGCTTCTCTCAGTGTTGTGATATCGGCAGCTCCAATTGTCGCACGCCAGCGTATGCCGGTTGGGCTAGACCAAAGACAATCTCGTGCATACCCTGCGGGCGCATATGGAAAACGCCACCGCCGGGGGGGGGCTCGGCGGTGGCGTTGGTAAGCGGTGCTGGGGGACGGGGCG
>URYW01000079.1 GCA_900552145.1 uncultured Collinsella sp.
CAAGATGACCTCCTCATTCTGGCCGCTTGCTCAATCCGTCCCCGCACGCGGCCTTGCGCGGTTTGGAATTGTTACCTAGAAGTGGAGTTTTTTATCTCTAGAATCGGCCTTGCGGTGCATACCGGCTCTGCAAGGCCGATTGTTTCGATGGACGATGGTTTACAGAAGACTCTCGAACTTCAGAAGACTCTCGAACTTCTCGCGAACCTGCGGGACGGTAAGGCCGATGATGACCTGGATTGACTGACCTTGGACCACCAAGCCATGCGTACCGATCGCCTTGAAGGAAGCCTCGGGTGCAACGACGCTCTTGTCCTTGACGTTAACGCGCAGACGGGTAGCGCAGTTAGTTACATCGATGATGTTATCCGTGCCACCGAGCAGATCGAGGATCTTCTCGGCAAGCACCAAGCGCTCATCATCTTTACTCTGGGCGACCGATTTGCCAGCAGCAGCACCGCCCTGCTTTTGCTTGTAGTCGGCCTTGGACTTGAGCTCGCCCTCAACATCGTCATCCTCGCGACCGGGGGTCTTAAAGTCGAACTTGACGATCAGGAAACGGAAGACCACGACCCAAAGGGCGGTAAAGCACAGACCGACAAGGATGGAGATGGCGTACTGCAGACCGTGTGCGGCCCAAAGGGGCAGCCAGTCCCACGAGAGCATCGAGATGATGCCGCCGTCGAAGATGCCCACGACGCCAAGGAGGTTTTGAGCCATGCAGCCAAGCGCTCCGAGCACGCAGTGGACGACGAACAGGCCGGGCGCGATGAACAGGAAGGTGAAGTCAAGCGGCTCGGTGATACCGCAAAGCATAGCGGTAAGGGTGACGGGAATGAGCAGAGCCTTGACGCGCTGCTTGCGCTCGGGTTTGGCGGTCATATAAAACGCAATGGCGACGCCAAGCGAGCCGAAGACCTTAGTCCAACCAGGGCAGGTATAGGCAGCCCAGGGTGCGGCATCCTTAAGAGCAATGCTCGGATCGGCAGCCAGTTGGGGCAGGATGTTGGCCCAAGCAGCAAAGATGCCGCCGTTGACCGCCGCGTTGTCGTAATAGAACGGCGTATAGATAAAGTGGTGCAGGCCTGTAGGGATCAGCACGCGCTCGAAGAAAGCAAAGACACCCACGCCAAACGTACCGGCGGAAAGGATGAATCCCTGGAAGGCAGAGATAGCAGCCTGAACATGCGGCCACACCAGGCAGGCGATAAGAGCGACCGGAACCATAACGAAGAAACCGATCATATAGATGAACACGGAGCCCGAGCACACGCCCAGCCACTCAGGAAGTTCGGTGTCGAAGTACTTGTTGTGAAGCATCGTGGCGATACCTGAAATGATAAGCGCGCCCATGATGCCCATATCAAGCGTTTTGATGCTTGCGATAGTGGCAAGACCAGTACCGCTGCCCGCCTCGACAGAGTAGTCGCCCCCAAAGACAGGGCCCCACTGCCCCAAGATTGAGCTTACAAAGTAGTTGAAGGTAAGGTAGATGGCCAAAGCCTCCATGCAGCAGCGAGCGTTCTGCTTGTTCGCGAGCGAGATTGGCAACGCTACGCAAAACAGCAACGGCATCTGGTTAAAGAGCGTCCAACCACCCTGGAGCAGCACATTCCAGCAATCAAACCAAAGATGACCCGCAGTGGCCATCTCGCCAAAGATCGCCTCGGTGGTAAACAACGTACCCAGGCCGACGACGATTCCGGAAAATGCGAAAAGAATTGCAGGCGTGTACATTGCACCGCCGAAACGTTGTATCTTTTGCATCATGACGGGGAATCCCCCTCTCTTCATTCGGAGCGGCTGCGGTTTTGGCTTCACTCGAGACCGCAGACGCGCCGTTTGCGTGTACCTCGTGCAATAGGACGGGTGGGCCCGCTTCCCTGACTTCTTGCGCTTCTATTTTTATCATATCACTTATCTAGACAAGTTAATACGGTTTCCATGTTCGGTCAGCGGTCGATATTTGACGGTGAACGGTTTATTTCAAAGGTTTTGCCTGTTATTGCCTGTTTGTCTAAAACTTCTAAAACAAAATATTTATCGACTTGTCTAGATAGGCTTGTATAAGGATGTTTGCATACCTATACTTCATTACAACATTCACCGCCACGTTAAGGAGTCACCATGAAAAGCGCGGTCTTCTATGGAAAGCACGACCTCAGAGTCGAGGAATCGGCAAAGCCGGCCGTGGGCAGGCGCGACGTTCTGATCAACGTCAAAGCTTGCGGCGTCTGCGGTACCGACGTTCATATCTATGAAGGCGACAAGGGTGCAGCCGACGTTACCCCGCCTACGATCCTTGGTCATGAGTTTGCGGGCGTTGTCGAGGCCGTAGGCAGCGACGTCACCGACTTTAAACCGGGCGATCGCGTGTGCATTGACCCAAACCATCCCTGCGGCTGCTGCGAACCCTGCCGTGACGGAATCAACCACTACTGCGAGCATATGACCGGCTACGGCACCACCGTTAACGGCGGCTTTGCGGAGTACTGCTCCGTCGATATGCAGCAAGTCTACAAGTTGGGCGATCACACCAGCTTTGAGCAGGGTGCTATGACCGAGCCCGTCGCCTGCTGCCTGCACGGCATCGATATGTGCAGCATCAAGCCCGGCAGCACAGTTGTCGTTATCGGCGGCGGCATGATCGGCCTGCTCATGATGCAGCTTGCCAAAAACGCCGGCGCCACCAAAGTCGTCTTGCTCGAGCCTGTCGAGGGCAAACGCGAGGTTGCACTCAAGCTCGGCGCCGATCTGACGATCGACTCCATCCACGAGGACGTCCCGGCCCGCCTGAAGCAGGAGGGCGTCGGCAACGTCGATGTCGTTATCGAGTGTGTTGGCAAGCCCGTCACCATCGAGCAGGCCATCCAGATCGCCGGCCACAAGGCTACGGTCATGATGTTCGGCCTCACCAAGCCCGATGAGACAATCACCGTCAAGCCCTTCGAGGTCTTCCAGAAGGAGCTTGTGCTCACCTCGTCCTACATCAACCCTTATACGCAGCGTCGCGCGCTCGAGCTCATCGACTCTGGCAGGCTCGACGTATCCTCGATGGTCGCAAAGGTAGCTTCCCTCGATGAACTCGGCGCCATCCTGTCAGACCCGGCCCTGCGTGCCATGGGCAAATATATAATCGACCCCAGCAAGTAAATCGATTGACACCTGCGCGGGCGGCCCTCATCCGTCGTTCACGCGCCCAGCTCTAGGAGACCGTCATGGCGCGAGCCATCTTCCAAACTATTTATGACAACGTGAAGCAGTCGATTGACGACGGCACATACGCCTATCAGAGTTATCTGCCTTCGGAGACTGAGCTCACGCAGCTGTTTGACTGTTCACGCATGACGGTCCGTCGCGCCATCTCGATGCTTGCGGCAGATGGTTACGTGCTCCCCCAGCAAGGCAAAGGCATGCGCGTCATTCGCAACATCAGTGACGAGAAGAGTCGTGGTGGCGGCGGACTCGAGACCTTTAAGGAAATCGCGACCAGCCGAGGCTTTGAGCTCAAGACTGTCACCACCGTCTTTGAGCTCCTCGTCTGTAGCAAGGCACTCTCCGGGATTACCGGGTTTCCCGAAGGCTGTGAGCTCACACGCGCCAAACGCATTCGTTATGCAGACGGACATGCCGTGTGCTCCGACGACTCCTATTACCTAAGCTCACAGGTACCGGGACTGACACCCGAGATTGTCAACGATTCGATTTATCGTTACCTCGAAGAAGACCTTGGCATTAAGATTGCCACGGGCAAACGCGATGTAACGATTGAGCACCCCACGCCCGAAGATGCGCGCGTGCTCGATCTCGACGACTTTAACGCACTCGCCGTTATACGCGGGCAGACCTACAACGCCGACGGCATCCTTATGGAATACACCGAGACAAAACAGGTCCCCGGGTTCTTTTTGCTCCATGAAACCGTGACGCGCAACGGTACCGGTCGAACCGGCCACCAAAGCAGCATGAACTAACCATTTATTAGTTGCGGTGGAATAGTTCCTAGAATGGCCAGCTTAAGGGCAAAACAGGAACTATTCCACCGCAACTTTTTTGGCCGGTGGGGCAGTACCTGTCCCACCGGCCATCATTTACGTTCTTTTAGCTAGTCTGCGAGCTTCTCCACCTGATCGAGCATCTTGTCGAGCTTGGCCATTGCTTCGGCCTTGCCCTTCTCAGCTTCTTCATGAGCCTTCGCCTTCTGGGCGGCCTTTTCCTCGGCCTCGGGATCGACGACCACCAGGTTGGATGCATCATGCTCAACCAACTTAAGCGCATGCTCGGGACACACCTTGACGCAAGCTCCGCAACCTAGGCAATACGTGGACTCCAGTGCAAAGCGACCGCTTCCCACCAAATCGCAGGCGAACGTGGGGCATACATTGCCGCACTCGCCGCACGACGTGCACTTGTCAAAATCGCACTCCGGCGTGCTCACCTGCATGTTCTGGGCAAGCTCGGGGTGGTTTTGCAGCGTCGAGAGCACCAGCTGCCGCCCGTGCGTGAGCGAACGGCGACGCTTGGTCGTCGTGGTGCCGCACATGGTGTTGAGCGTGCGCTCCAGCTGGGTAATCTGATGGCGATGGGCCTTGAGCTTTTGCGTCACCGAGGCCAGCGCCGCCGTCGCCGGATTGAGCTTGGTCACCGTCAGGCCCGTGGTGCGGGCGATCTTTTCCATGTACTCCTTGCGCTCGTACTCGCGGCGCTTATGGCATTTGAGGCTCTTGGAGTCGACCTCCAAGCCCATACCCGTGCCGGACCACTCCTCGGCCTTCGCAATCGCCTCGCCCAGAATGTCCTCACCGCCGGTGTTGCGGCATTTATCGCACACGCCCAACGGCAGGTACACACTCACGTTGGGATAGTCTGCCAGTACCGAGAACCAGGTCTCGGCCGTAATATCGCCCACGCAGGCAACGACGACTTCGTTCTCGCGCGGCATGCGCTTAAGGGCACGCGTGCAGGTGACGTAGGCGGTCTCGTGGCTCGTAGCCGCCGAGACAATGTCGTCGTAGACGTTTTTGGGCGCCAAGCGCGGCGAGATGATTGCCTCGGTCGGACAGGCAGCGGCGCACAGGCCGCACTTGCGACAGGAGTCGAGGATCTCGATGGCGTCTTCCTCGACCTCGATAGCGTTGACCGGGCACACGTCCATGCACGCGGTGCAGCCGCTCTTTTCGTTTTTGCAGGTCAGGCACGGAATGGTGTTACCGCGCGGACGCTCCTTGTAGTCGGCAGGATTCCACTGCGGCGCCGACGGATCGAGTGCATCGGTCACACCGCCAAGCGGGTTTTTAAGAAAGTCGAAACCCTTGCTGATCTCGATAATGTCATCAAACAGATCGTGTTCCTGCGCCATGCGCGGCCCCTCCCTGAGCAGTGCAAACAAGCAAGAGATAATGATACGCTATCGGCCCACGCCTCGGGCAAATTACACGCGGAGCATCTTTGCGGCAAATAGCCCATGGCCTATCGCCGTCTCGATTGCACAAGATCAATCAAGCGCCAAACTATGCCTCGCGCATGAGCTCGGCGAGCTTTTGCCTGGTCACCTTGGCCTGCTCGTTGGCCATATTGCGCTCGTTTCTAAAGACCGCATTTGCAACACCCTGCAAATCGGCATCGGAAATCGCGCTGCACGGACCGTCCATCGAAGCCGCCGTGGGGCATACGCACAACGGCAACTCGGTATAAAACGCAACGGCCTTGGCGATATCGAGCATTTTGCCGCCGCCAATACCCACTACCATGTCGCAATACTCGGCCTGGGCTTCCTTAGCCATTTCGAAAACGGCCTCTTCCGTACACGGACCGTCATAAATCTTAAAGAACGGCTCGCTTAGATCGTCGTCCAGAAATCCATCGACGATCTGTCTGCACAGCCGATCCTCGGTGCCCTGGTCAAACAAGACATAGGCAGCGCAGCCCAACCATGACAAATACTTGCCTTGACGCGACAGTTCGCCCGGCCCCTGAACATACCGGCCGGGACCGCCGTAAACCACAGGAAGCGCCATACGAGAATCCGCCCTTCATCAAACAACGATTGGTGCAAAGTAACCTGACCCCTTTGCACCATAGCAAAAAGGGGCAAAGCCATCTGTTGGCTTTGCCCCTTCCTTAGCTTGATTTACTCATCCATGAGATAGTAGTGACCCAGTGCGTCGGCACCCAGAATGGCGTTTGCAACCATCTCGGGCGTCACCTCAAACGGCATGTTGCACATGGTGTCATCGGGTGCGCAGGCGGCCTCGGCAACAATCATGGCCTGCTCGCGCGTAAGCTCGGCAACGCCAAGTTCCTTCATCGTGACCGGCAGGCCCAGCTCAATGCAGAAGCCCAAGACTTCCTCGAGTTTCTCAGTCGGAGCATCCTCGAGTACCAGCTGGACGATAGTGCCAAAGGCGACCTTCTCGCCGTGATACATGCCGTGGCACTCGGGCAGCATCGTCAGGCCATTGTGGATGGCATGAGCAGCAGCAAGGCCCGAGCTCTCAAAGCCGATGCCGGAGAGCAGCGTGTTTGCCTCGATGATATGCTCGACGGCAGGCGTGAGCGCACCCTTCTCCAGCGCGACCTTGGCCTTAACGCCATCGGCCATAAGCGTCTCGTAGCAGAGCTTGGCAAGCGCCAGACCGGCCATGCCGCCCTTGCCGCCAGCGCAGGTGCCGCCGTCGGCATCGTGCGTTGCCTGGGCCTCGAAATAGGTTGCGAGCGCATCGCCCATGCCGGAAACCGTCAGGCGCACCGGGCTCGCCGCGATAACCGTCGTATCCATAAGGACAATATTGGGGTTTGCCTTAAGGAAGAGGTACTTGTCGAACTGGCCGTCATCGGTATAAAGCACCGAAAGCGCCGAACACGGGGCATCGGTCGAAGCAATGGTGGGGCAAATGATAACCGGGGACTCCAGGTAGTAGGCGACGGCCTTCGCGGTGTCGAGGATCTTGCCGCCACCGACGCCGACGACGATATCGCAACCGTTGTCGCGAGCGAGCGCAACCAGGCGATCGACCTCGCCCTTGGAGCACTCGCCGTTAAAATCCTCAAACAGCAGCTCGGCCTTAGCCTCGGCAAAGCCGCCCTCGATCTTGGCACCGACGCGCTTCTTGCCCGAAGGCGTCACGATGACGAGGGCCTTAGCGCCGAGCGGCTCGACATAGGAGCCGAGCTTGGCCAGCTCGTCCGGACCCTGGATGTACTTGCTGGGGCTATTGAAAATTGCAGCCATAACTATCCCATTCTCTAAAAGAAAAAAGAAAGGGGCTCCGTACAGATACGTGCGGAGCCCCTCGTTACGATAACAAGAGTCGATTAGAAATCGATGTCGGTGTCGTAGTAGCAGGCCTTGAGGATCTTCTCGAAGTCGGCAGCCTTGGTCTCACGCGGGTTCTCGGGCGTGCAGGCGTCCTGCTCGGCGTTCGCGGCAATCTCGGGCAGCTTGGCGAGGAACTCCTCCTCGGAAACCATCTGCGGGTTCTCGGCGTCGACCTTCACGCCACCATTCGCGTAATCCTTGATGGACTGCGGAATGTTGAGCTGGTCGTTGAGGTCGCGGATCTTCTGGACGAGCGCAGCGATGAGCTCCTCGTTGGTCTCGCCGGGAAGGTGCAGGATCTCCTTGGCCACGTAAGCGTAACGCTCGGCAGCACGGGGATCCTTGGAGTTCCACTGGATGACCTTGCCCAGGTACATGGCGTTAGCGGCACCGTGGATGATGTGGCCGTTCTCGAAGGCAGCACCGGTCTTGTGAGCCATGGAGTGAACGATGCCGAGCAGGCCCGAGGAGAAGGCGATACCGGCGATGCACTGAGCCTCGTGCATGTGCTGACGGGCCTCATGGTCGCCAGCATAGGACTTGGGCAGCCACTCGACGATCTCGCGGATGCCGTGCAGAGCGTTGGCGTCGGTGAACATAGAGGCGCAGGTGGAAACGTAGGCCTCCATGCAGTGGGTCAGAGCATCCATGCCGGTGTGAGCGCACAGCTTGGCGGGCATGGTGTAGGTGAGCTCGGGGTCGACGATGGCGACATCAGGGGTGATGTTGAAGTCGGCCAGCGGGTACTTGATGCCCTTTTCGTAATCCGTGATGACGGAGAATGCGGTGACCTCGG
>URYW01000080.1 GCA_900552145.1 uncultured Collinsella sp.
GCGTCAGCGCCTGAGAGGGCGAGCCCGCTAAAGGCAATAACAAAAATACGCTGCCCATCTCTTTACATTCCGCCGAAAAAGCGGTATTCTTTTTTCAAGAACAAACTTTCCCGGGAGGAGACCATGGATATCCGCCAGCTGCACTACTTTTTGACCCTGTGCGAAGAAATGAATTATACCCGCGCCGCACAGCGGCTGTTCCTGTCGCGGCAGGCGCTGCGCCAGAGCATCTCTGCGCTGGAAGCGGAACTTTGCGGGCCGCTGTTTCTCAGTGCCCACCACAAGCTCACCCTCACCGACCGCGGCATGAGCCTGGTATTTGACGTAGGCCACGGGCGCGAAGACGCCATCTCCCCGCGTTTGGTGCCGCTCATTATGCTGAGCACGTGGGGGACGCACCTCTTTGGCGGCAGCGCGGGACGCGAGGGCGTAGCCGTGCAGATCGGTGCAACCGTTTCGCACTGGATCGGCCGGCGTCTACCTTTCCGAAACCCCGGCAACACGTTTTTGCTTATCGGCATGGCTGCCGGCTTTGCCGGACTCTTTCGAACGCCACTCGCCGCCACGGTCTTTGCTATCGAAGTACTGGTCGCAGGACGCATGGAATACCGCGCGCTGTTTCCCGCGCTTACGGCCTCACTTGCCGCAAGTGTGACCTCGGGCGCCCTGGGACTCGAGAAGTTCGAGGTCGCCGTTACCGCCTCATACGCGCTTGACCTCCCCGGTCTTGGACGGCTTGCGGTGTTGGGCATCGCGTTTGGCATGGTTGGCGGCGCCTTTGCCTGGTGCCTTGCCCACGCCAAGACCCTTGCGGCGCGGCTACTCCCCAACCCCTATGTGCGCATCGCCGTTATGGGCATTGCGCTATCGGCGATTCTGTTCGCACTATGGCAGGGTCGATACTGCGGTCTTGGCACCAACCTGATATCGGCGGCGCTCGACGGTGACAGCAAGGTCGCCATCATGCCTTGGGACTGGGCGCTCAAATTCGCACTCACCATTACCACGCTTGCCGCAGGATATCAGGGTGGCGAGGTGACGCCGTTGTTTTCCATCGGAGCCAGCCTGGGTGTCGTACTCGCCGGGATTCTCGGCATGCCCATCGAGCTTTGCGCCGCGCTGGGCTACGCAGCCGTCTTTGGCAGCGCCACCAATACGCTGCTCGCGCCGATCCTCATTGGCTGCGAGGTCTTCGGTTTCAGTAATCTACCGATATTCTTTATTGTCTGCGTCGTGGCTTACCTGTTCAACATGGATAAGTCGATCTACGCCCTGCAAGAGCGAGCGTAGAAAGATGTCCAAGCAGGTGGTCTCAACCGGAAACTGCGTCCCACTCTGAAGCTGTATTCCGGGACACGGTTTCCGCTTGGAACGCCATTCGGAAAGCGCATCCCGTTCTTTCACGGCGTCCTAGTTATGCAAAGTGTTCGAGCGTTACTCCTCGTACGCGCCCTCAAGCCGCAGCAGCCACTCCTTGCGATCAAGCCCGCCGGCATATCCGTTGAGCGATCCGTCGGCCGCCACCACGCGATGGCACGGCACGATAATCGAAATGGGATTACGCGCGACCGCAGCCCCCACCGCACGAGGAGACACAACGGGCGCCTCGTTTCCCGGTACACGATGGCGGGCGGCGACACGCTGGGCGATCTCACCATACGTAGCGACCTCGCCACGCGGAATAGAAAGCAGTTCGTACCAGACTTCACGCTGAAACGCCGTACCGATCATATGCAACGGCGGCGTAAACCGAGGTTCCTGCCCTGCAAAATAAGCATTCAGCCAAGCCCAGGAACGCTCAAGCACCGAAGAGGCCGCACCATTTGCCGGACTCACCGACGACATGCCACCAGTACCGGAAACCGCATCGGCGCCTTCAACATGTTCGGAGTCTTCACGGAGAAGCGTGGAGCCAAAGTGCTCCTGTCCCTCAAACCAAAGCCCCGTCAGACCGCGGCCATCAGCGGCAAGCAAGATTTCGCCCAAAGGCGAGGCAAACGTCGTCGTGACCACCAGCGGCTCCTTTCAAAACTCCGCAACATAATACCGCGAACTGTGCAGACAACTCCCGCAGATACGTCTGGGCGAGCTCGCAATTGCTTAAGCGAGGCTGTTTTCCCCAATCAAGCGAAAAAGACGCGGGGCATCGACGCCAGAGTGGTACCTCTATCAGCTGAGCTCTAATACTTTCCCGAGAAGTGAACGAGTAAAAACGAAGCCCCGGAGCATCCACACCTTTAGACCATAAAACCGCAGGATTCGCGCAGCAAAACCGCAGGAAATAGCGGTCAAAATATGCCAATGCTTCGGGGATCCAAATAAGGTCGTTCACTTCTCGGGAAAGTAGTAGACCCCGATTCACCCCAACCCCAAAGTCACCCCAGGCAGCAGGCGCAGCGCGCCGCAGCTGCCGGCCGCACCCCGCAGTCCCCCTAGTCGGCAGGCGCAAAGCGCCGAAGCCGCCGCCGGGATCAGGGCCCGCAACAGCCACGTGCCCCCCATCAGCCCAGCGGCCCCAACCAACAACGGTCCCATCGCAGGTCGCTTGCAGCAGCGTCCCCGCCGGACAGGTCAACTTACTCGCAGAGCAGCTTAGCGATCTGGACGGCGTTGGTTGCCGCGCCCTTACGGATTTGGTCGCCGCAGCACCAGAAGGTGATGCCGCGCGCAGCCTCGGGGTTCGAGATGTCGCGGCGTACGCGACCGACCCAAATCAGGTCCTGGTCGGAGGTGTCCATCGGCATGGGGAAGCGGTCGTGTGCATCCTCGGCGCCCATGTCGTCAACCAGCTTCACGCCCGGAGCGACAGCCAGCGCAGCGCGGGCCTCTTCCACCGTGATGTCGCGCTCAAACTCGAGCGTAATGCTCTCGGAGTGCGAGCGCAGCACGGGCACGCGTACGCAGGTGCAGTTCACGCGCAGCTCGGGCAGGTGCATGATCTTGCGGCCCTCGTTTTGCAGCTTCATCTCCTCGGAGGTAAAGCCCTCCTCCTTAACGCCACCGATCTGCGGAATCAGGTTGCTCGCCAACTGGGCGGCAAAAGCGCGCGGCTCGGGAATCTCTTCGCCACGGCCCAGGGCGGCCAGCTGGGCCTCAAGCTCGGCCATACCGGGGGCGCCAGCACCCGAAGCCGCCTGGTACGTCGAGACGATCATACGCTTCACGCCGGCGAGCTGGTGCAGCGGCCACGTGGGAACCAAGCCGATGATGGTCGCACAGTTGGGGTTGGCGATCAGGCCGTGGTGCCACTTGATGTCGTCGGCATTGATCTCGGGCACGACCAGTGGCACCTCGGGATCCATGCGGAAGGCGTGGCTGTTGTCGCCCACGACAGCGCCGCGCTTGACGGCCTCGGGCAGCAGCTCCTTGGCGATATCGTCGCCGGCAGCGCCGAGTACGATGTCGCAGCCCTCAAAGGCCTCGGGGCAAGCCTCTTCGATCACGATCTGCTCGCCGCGGAACTCAACGGTCTTGCCCGCAGAACGCGCGCTCGCCAGCAGTTTGAGCTTGCCAACCGGAAACTCCTGCTCATTGAGGCACTCGAGCATCTGGGTGCCCACGGCTCCCGTCGCGCCCAAAATAGCAACCGTGTACTGTTTCATGCTTCCCCCTTTTAAGGTTGTGGCTTTTGCCCGCACACCGAGCAGGCCGATAATTGTTGCCAGTGTATACAAGAACGGGGCGGGCACGAAACCCGCCCCGCCGAAACGAAACCGAAACGAAACGCCCCGCAGTTGATTTTTGGCACTTATCCCAAAAATCCACCGAGATAGCAGCTACTTGTGGAGCGCGGCCAGAGCGGGATCGACCGGCTCGGGAGCCTCCAAGTCGGAGACCTTCACAATACCGTTTTCGTCGGAGAAGGCACGGTAAATGGTCTGAATCGCCAGGTCGAAGGCCTTCTCCTCGACACCGATAATGATGTTGATCTCGTCGCAGCTCTGCGAAATCATGCGCACGCTCACGCCGGCCTGGCCGAGCATGCCAAACAGATGGCCCGAGATGCCTGCACGGCCGCGCAGGTTACGACCGACGGTCGCGATAAGCGCCAGACCCTCAACGACCTCGATCTCAAGCGGCTCGACCTCCTGCTGAATGTCGCCCACAAGCGAATACAGCGAGTCGTGCACGTCCCGCTCCTGCACCACGGCGCCAAAGCGGTCGACACCGGTGGGCATGTGCTCGACGGAAACGTCATAGCGTTCGAAGACCGAAAGCGCACGGCGCATAAAGCCAACGCGGGGCTTGGTGCGGTCGCGGGCCACGTTGATGGCGACAAAACCGCGCTTGCCGGTCACGCCGGTAATAATGGGCTCTGCCTCGCCCTCGTCAGCCGTCTCGCTAATGATGGTGCCGGGGTCCTGCGGCGCATTGGTGTTCTTGATGACTAGCGGAATCCCCGCCTCGCGTACGGGGAACACGGCCTCCTCGTGCAGGACGCTTGCACCCATGTACGAAAGCTCGCGCAGCTCCTCGTAGGTAACGCGGGCGATGGGCTGAGCCTCGGGCACGATGCGCGGATCGGCAGAATAGAAGCCCGAGACGTCGGTCCAGTTCTCGTACAGGTCGGCGCCCAGGCACTTGGCCAGAATCGAGCCGGAAATATCGCCGCCGCCACGATCGAGCAGCTTGATCTGGCCCTCACGCGTCGCGCCGTAGAAACCGGGCATAACAAAGCCGCCCTGCTGACCGTACTCCTGCACCAGCTCGGAGGTGCGGTTCATGCTGAGCGTACCGTCGTGATGGAACGCCACAACCGTCGCGGCGTCCAGGAACGGCAGGCCCAGGTACTCGGCCATCAGGCGAGCGGTGAAGTACTCGCCGCGGCTCACGAGCTCCTCGGTGGAGTAGCCACCCGAGCGGGCGCGCTCGGCAAAGGCCGCGAACTCCTCGCGGATGGGATAGGTGAGCTCCAACTCGTCAGCGATATCAAAATAGCGCTGGCCAATGTCCTCGAGCAGCTCCTCGCACGACACATGATACTTGACGTGCGCGTTGACCAAGTAGAGCAGGTCGGTCACCTTGGTGTCGCCCTTAAAGCGGCGACCGCAGGCAGAAACCACCACAAAACGGCGGGCAGGGTCGGCGTCGACGATGGCCTTGATCTTCTTAAAGTGTTCGGCGTCGGCGACCGACGAGCCGCCAAACTTGGCAATCTTAATCATGGGCTGGAGGTTACCTTTCTAAAAAGCCTCTGCGAACCTATTTTGCGCGCTCTGATACCATGGTTTCACCGATTGGGACCAAGGCATCCGAGGAGCAGTGTTATATGGGAACTTATCATAGTACACGAGGACGCACTTTATCGTGCTCAAGTAAGGTGGCAATCCGCACCGGCATCGCTCCCGACGGGGGTTTGTTTGTCTCGGACGAGCTCGGCACCCAGCAGGTCGATATCAGCTCGCTTGCAGATAAATCGTACTTTGAAATCGCTCAAGATGTGTTGGGAATGTTACTGAATGATTACACGGCCGAAGAAATTTCGGCGTGTGTCGACGAGGCATACCGCGGCACGTTCGCGAGTGAAGAGGTTACGCCGCTCGTCAAACTCGACGATGCGCCGGGCGCTGATGCCCCTCAGACCTATGTTATGGAGCTCTTTGGCGGCCCCACGAGTGCCTTTAAGGACGTCGCCCTGCAGATGCTCCCCCGCCTGATGGCCCGCACCTCCGCCAAGGACGGCGGCGCCGAGCGCATCATGATCGTCACCGCCACGTCGGGCGACACCGGCAAGGCCGCACTCGCTGGCTTTGCCGACGCCCCGGGCACGGGTATCACCGTCTTTTATCCCGAGGGCAAAGTCAGCCGCGTGCAGAATCTGCAGATGTCCACTCAGGAAGGCGATAACGTCGCCGTCTGCGGCATCCGCGGCAACTTCGACGATGCCCAGAGTGCCGTCAAGCGCATCTTTGCCGATAAGGAGCTTGCCGAGCGCCTGGAGGCCGCTGGCACGGTGCTTTCGAGTGCCAACTCCATCAACGTCGGCCGCCTGGTGCCGCAGGTCGTCTACTACTTTGCCGCCTATGCGCAGCTGCTGCGCGCCGGCGCCATCGAGGCCGGCGACGCCGTAGAGTTCTGTGTGCCCACCGGCAACTTTGGCGATATCTTGGCCGGCTACTACGCCAAGCGCATGGGACTGCCCGTCGCCAAGCTCATCGTCGCGAGCGACAAGAACAACGTGCTGGCTGACTTCCTGACCACCGGCGTCTACGACCGCAACCGTCCGTTCTTCACGACCATCTCACCGTCGATGGACATCCTTATTAGCTCCAACCTGGAGCGCATGCTCTACTTCCTGTCCGATGGCAACTGCGAGCTCGTTGCCGGCCTTATGGAGCAGCTGGCACAGACTGGTCGCTACGAGGTTCCCGCCGACCTGCTGGCAAAGATTCAGAGCGTCTTTGGCTGCGGTTGGGCCAGCGAGGACGAGGTCCGCGCTGTCATCAAGAGCTGCTGGGACGCGAACGGCTACGTGATCGACCCGCACACCGCTTGCGGCTATCACGTCTTTGAGCAGGTCGCCCCCGCCGAGGGCGCCAAGGCCCGCGTGCTGCTTTCGACCGCAAGCCCCTACAAGTTCCCGCGCGCCTGCTGCGACGCCCTGGGCCTCGACGTTCCCGAGGACGACTTTGAGGCCATGCGCGTGCTCGAGCAGGCTACCAATACGGTCGCACCGGCACAGCTCGCCGAGCTCGAGTCCAAGCCAGTCCGCTTCGAAGACGTCTGCGACGTCGATGAGATGGCAAGCTACGTCGAGTCTGCAGCAAAAAAGATGGCTACCAACTAAAACCCCTTATAAGGCGCCGGCGAAAGCCGGCGCACCTTCTTTTATCAGATAACCACCGGGATGATGACGAACGTACACAGCGTGCCTGGCTGTTTAGTTCGTCGCGAGTTCCGCACGCAAAGGAAAGCACTTAATGTGCTTTCCGTCTTGCGCAGGACTGTCCGAGCAGCGAACTAAACAGCCAGGCACGCCAGGAGGACCCACATGATCAAAATCACCGTCCCAGCAACCAGCGCCAACCTAGGCATCGGCTACGACACCCTCGGCATGGCCGTCAGCCTCTACTCGCACTTCACCTTCGAGCGTGCCGACAAGCTCACCATCACGGGCTGCCCCGAGGAGTTCCAAAACGAGAACAACCTGGTCTACGTCAGCTTTGTCGATGCGCTTGCCGCATGGGGCGAGCCAGCCTTCCCCGTTGCCATCGACATTCAGACTGACGTTCCCGTCGCCCGCGGCCTGGGCTCCAGCTCCACCTGCGTCGTCGCCGGCATTATGGCCGCCGCCGCACTGACAGGCCACACCGTCGACCGCGCCGAGCTCGTCCGCATTGCCACCGAAGTCGAGGGCCATCCCGATAACGTCGCCCCCGCCATCCTGGGCGGCGCCGTCTGCTCCTTTACGCCGACCGATTCGCTCCCCCAGTGCCTGCGCTACGAGGTGAGCGATCGCCTGCGTTTTATTACCGTGATTCCGCCCTACGAGGTACACACGAGCGAGGCGCGCAAGGTCGTGCCGCAGGAGATTCCGCTCTCCACCGCCGTGTGGCAGATGGGCCGCATCGCCGGTATGACGCGCGGCTTGGAGACTGGTGACCTCGACCTGATTGCCGCCGCCAATGACGACCGCATCCAGGAACCCTATCGTCGCCGTCTGATTCCCGACTACAACGCCGTGCGCGACACCTGCCTTAACGGCGGCGCCAAGACCATCTGGATCAGCGGTTCGGGCTCGACCCTTATGGCTGTGACCGACGACACCATCGTGGCAAAATTCCTGCAGGTCAAGCTGCGCGAGCAGTTCCCCAAGTGCGACACGCATATCCTCACGTGCGACACCGAGGGCGCTCAAATCGAGTACCTGTAGACATCCTCCTCATATACCTGTCCGGGACGGTCGGGATGTTACCAAAAAATAGTCCTAGCGCAAGAAGGCCCCATATACAGAAACAACGGAGCCACGGACAAGGGGCCATAGCGCTGCGGAAAGAATTTGAGGGGACAGACCGACC
>URYW01000081.1 GCA_900552145.1 uncultured Collinsella sp.
CTCGCATTTAGAGTTCCACGCTTTCGGCTCCGTTGATGGTTAGGTTGCGCTCGTAGAAGGCCGTGAGGGCGCGGATGGCGTACATCACGTCGCGCACGCCGCCGGTCTCGTAGCTCGAGTGCATGGCCAGCTGCGGCAGGCCCACGTCCACGGCATGCATGCTCGCCTGCATATTGGACAGATTGCCGAGCGTGGAGCCGCCGGCCATGTCACTCTTGTTGGCGAAGGCCTGCGTGGGCACGTCGGCGTCATCGCAGATGGCCTGGAACACCGCGCGGCTAAAGGCATCGGTGCAGTAGTGCTGGTTGGCGGCTTCCTTAATGACGATGCCGCCGTTGAGCACCACCTGATTGCGGGCATCGCACTTCTCGGCGTGGTTGGGGTGCACGGCATGTGCATTGTCGCAGCTTACAAGCATCGAGGCGGCAAGTGCGCGATGGTACGACTCGTCGTCAAAGCCCAGCGATCCGTTAATGCGGCGTAGCGCGTCGGCCAAGAACGTCGACATGGCACCCTGCTTGGTCTCGGAGCCAACCTCCTCATTATCAAAGCAGCAGAAGACCGAAACATCGTGCGCGTTCTCGGCACCCAAAAATGCCTGCAGCGCGGTGTAGGCGCAGGCCAGGTCGTCGAGCTTGGGCGTCGAGATAAACTCGTCGGCCCAGCCCCAAATGCGCGCATCCTGACGATTGACCAGGAACAGATCGCGGCCCAAAATCTGCTCGGGCTCAACATCCAGCTCGTCGGCGATCAGGGCATCGAAGTCACCCTGCTTAAGGTCGCCAGCGCTGATAAGCGGGCACAGGTCGACGGCTCGGTTGGGCGCAAAGCCCTCGTTAACGCCGCGGTTCATATGGATGGCAAGGCTCGGAATGATAGCGACCTCGCGCTCGGTGGCAAGCAGGCGGCTCTCGATACGGTCGCCCTCGCGCACCAGCACGCGGCCCGCGAGTGCCAACGGACGGTCGAACCAGGTGTAGTCGATCATGCCGCCGTAGGCCTCGGTGTTCAGGCGCAGCGTCTCGCCCGCGCCGTCGAGCTCGGGCACGGCCTTGACCTTAAACGTCGGCGAATCGCTGTGCGACGCCGTAAGTTGAAAATGATAGTCACCGGCAACGCCGTCCTCGCCCCACGTCGCGGCCAGGTCCTCGCCCACCTTAAAGGCAACAACGCTCGAGGTGTTGCGCTGCGTGTAATAACGCCCGCCCGGCTCGATGTCCCATGCCGCGTTCTCGGGCAGGTAGGTAAAGCCCGCCTCGTCGAGCTCGGCCATAATGGTCGCCGCCGTATGGAACATGCTGGGGCATGCCTCGATAAAGTCGATAAGGTCGTTGGCAGCCTCGATATCGTCGGCCGTCACATGCGCGCACTCGGGCGCTTCCTGATCCGTCATGCTCTCCCCTTTCGCTGGGTTGATGGTCCCCTCCAGCATACCCCGATGTGCCAGCACCGCACTCTTCATTCCGCGCTTAATTCCGCGTTGCCCACCGGCTTGCGAATTTCTAACATTGCTTACATTTCTCTACGCTTGAGCTAACACGTTTTACCCCCGTATCAACAGTGTGCGGGGGTAAACTTATTCGCATGTTATAACTTGCCCGGAAGGATTCATCATGCTTAGGATCGGTCTTCTTACCAGTGGCGGCGACTGCCAGGCGCTCAACGCCACTATGCGCGGCATCGTCAAAACGCTTATGACCAATAGCGAAGAGCCTATCGAGATCTATGGTTTTGAGGACGGCTACCAGGGACTTATCTACAGCAGGTTCCGCGTCATGACGCCCGCCGATTTTAGCGGCATCCTCACCCGCGGCGGCACCATTTTGGGCACGAGCCGCACGCCGTTCAAGCGTCTGGACACTCCCGAGGCCGATGGCGTCGAGAAGGTGCCGGCGATGGTCCACACCTATCATAAGCTGCAGCTCGACTGCCTGTTTATGCTGGGCGGCAACGGCTCCACCAAGACCGCCAACCGCCTGCGCGAAGAGGACCTCAACGTTATCGCCCTGCCCAAGACCATCGATAACGACACCTGGGGCACCGAGTTGACGTTTGGCTTTACGAGCGCCATCGACGTCGCCACCAAGTGCATCGACGACATCCACACCACCGCTTCGAGCCATGGGCGCGTGTTCGTTATCGAAATCATGGGTCACAAGGTTGGCTGGATCCCGCTATACGCCGGCGTCGCGGGCGGCGCGGATGTCATCTTGATTCCCGAGATCCCCTACGACATGGATAACGTCATCAAGACCATCGAGCATCGCATGGAGACCGGCAGCCGCTTTACCATCGTGGCCGTCGCCGAGGGCGCTATTTCCAAGGAGGACGCGGCGCTGTCCAAGAAGGAGTACAAGAAGAAACTCGCCGAGCGTACGAGCCCGTCGATCGTCTACGACATCGCCAAGGAGATCGAGGCCAAGACCGGTCGCGAGACCCGCGTCGCCATCCCCGGTCACACGCAGCGCGGCGGCCAGCCCGACGCTCAGGACCGCATCTTTGCGACCCAGTGCGGCGTCGAGGCCGCGCTCGGCTGCCTGCGCGGCGAGTTTGGCTACATGATTGCCCTGCGCGATGGCAAGATGTGCCACATGCCGCTCGAGGATGTCGCCGGCAAGCTCAAGTTTGTCGACCCCCAGAGCGATCTGGTGCGCGAGGCCAAGGCGTTGGGCATCAGCTTCGGCGACGAATAGCCTCGGCCGAAACTGCTCTCATCGGAGACCCCAGGGCTTACCTCCCAAATCGTCCTCGGACATGTCAGGATCCCGCCGTGCGCTTCGCGCGGCGGGATCCTTCCGTCCTGCGGAAAGATTTGGGAGGTAAGCCCTAGGGCCTCCTGCGGTAACTAGGGAGGCCGAGGCCATTCGTCTTCTTGCTACGGGTGCCTGGGGTAGGATGCGGCGTGCATTTTTGGGAGTATTCAGCAGCCGAGGGTGCCTGCATACTGGATTTTGGGCGAAAGGCAGGCACCATGGGCCGCATCCTGTAAAAAAACGAACGGCTCTAGAGGCGTTGGGACTCAGAATCGGGGCTTTCAGCGCAGTTTTGCACCCCCGCCCCCGCGCCCGCGGACCCCGGGACGCTGAATACTCCGAAATTTGCACGGCGCCCCCGGGGGTACCTGTGGGCAAAAAAGCAACCGCCCTGCCGAAATATGCATTTTTCGGTGCGGTTTATGCAAAAATGCTGCTGCGGGCGCGTCGGCAGCTCGCTAGAACTTGAATCCCAGGACAGGTTACTCGGCGCTCTTAAGGGCACCGACCATGTCAATCTTGTTGAGGGTACGGTTGGTGGCGAGGTTGACGATAAACGTAAAGCCAAAGGCCAGCAGCACGGATAGCACGTAGCTCAGCGGCTCGACCTCAACATCAAAATACAGCGACGGCATCTGCAAAATGTAGGTAAAGCTCTCGGCCAGCAAGCCACCCAGCGGCACGCCCAGCGCGGCGCCAATCGCCGTGAGGATCAACGTCTCCTTGTTGACGTAATGGTGCACCTCACCGCGACGGAAGCCCAACACCTTAATGGTCGCCAGCTCGCGCTCGCGCTCGGAGATATTCGTGTTGGACAGCGTAAACACCACCACAAACGACAGGCACGCCGCCATAAAGGTCACGAGCACCACGACCGAATTGATAATCGTAAAGTTCGCCTCATAGTTTTCCCAATGCTCGGCCGTACTCGATATCGTAAGCCAACCGTCACTCTTAAGATTCTTGCTAAACGCAATCTGGTTGGCCGACGAACCCTTAAGCAGCACAAAGACGCCGTTAAGGCGTGCGCTTCGACCGAACGTGCGCTCATAGGTGCCCTGCGTCATGTAAAGCGTGTTGCCCAGATAGTTAAGCGAAATGTCGCTGACTTTGACCTTGGCAACATTGAGCGACGAATCCTGGACGTGAGCCGTATCGCCCGGCTGAATCCCCAGCACCAGCTGTGAACTTTTGCTCAGATACACGTCTCCGTCACGCAAAGGCAGCGGTTCTTTGGACTCATCCTCCAGGCGCACGTAATCGCCCAAGTCACCCGTACGGTCGTCGGGAATCACGATGAGCTGCACGGTCTCACTCTTGCCGCCGAATGTAAAGGTGACATTGTCGGTCATAATCGGCAGCGTCGAGGTCACGGTCACGTTGGAATCATTGGCCGCGCCGCGCTCATCCAACGCCGCGCACGTCTGCGAAAAATCGTCGGGATTGGCGACCGCCAGCAAGTCATAGCGCGTGATATGCCCGTACTGTTTGGGCGAAAGCGCCACCGACGTGTCACGGATGCCCATACCGCAGATCACGAGCGCCGTGCAGCCGGCGATACCGAAGATGGTCATAAAGGCACGCTTTTTGTAGCGGAACAGGTTACGTGCGGCGACCTTGTTCAAAAAGCTCATACGGTGCCAGATAAAGCCGATGCGCTCGAGCAGAATGCGCGAACCGGCGCGCGGGGCCTTGGGGCGCATGAGCGATGCCGGAGTCTCTGCCGTCTCGTGGCGACAGGCGATAATCGTGGCGCCCACCACACCAACGGTAAACAGTGCCACCGACACGAGCGATGACACGATGTCATACGAAAGCTGCATCTGGGGCAGTGAATACATATCGTCGAACACCGTAAACAGGAACAGCGGCAAGCCCACAAAGCCGATGATATTGCCGAGCACGCCACCGATCAGGCAAGCCCACAACGAGTAGTCCACGTATTTGGACAGGATGCGCCCGCGCGAATAGCCGAGTGCCTTGTACAGGCCGACGAGTGTGCGCTCTTCCTCGACCATGCGCGTGGCGGTGGTAAGGCTGATGAGCACGGCGACGATAAAGAAGATGAACGGGAAAACCGTGGCGATGGCCTCAATCGAGGAGCTGTCGCTTTCGACGCTCGAGTAGCTTGCGATGTTGCCGCGATCCTGGATGTACCAGGTGCATTCGCCCAAGTCAGAGAGCTCGGCGCGGGCATCGGCGAACTGCTGGTCGGCCGCGGCGCGACGCTGGTCCAAATCGGCCTGCGCCTGGGCGCGCTCTTCGCTGCCTTCGGCCATGCGGTCGATGTTTCTCTGCTCAACCCCAAAGAGCATCTCCGCCTGGCGCTCGGCCGCGTCAAGGCTCGCCGGCGTGTCGACCGTCAGCTCCTGAGCGCGCGCCTTCTCACGCTCCTCGCGGATCTTCTCGATATTGCCTTTAACCTCGTTGATCTTTGTCGTGTAGGCATCTGAATAGGAGTTAAGACTCTTGGCTCCCTCGACGATCACGTGGACCGCGGAGTAGGAAGAAGATGTCGTAGCATCCTCACTCACATAGAACTTATAGTCCGCCGCCGAAGCAGCGCGAAAGGCGTTGACTGTCGAGTCGGAGCTCACGTCGGTGGGGTCGAGGACCTCGGCCGTAATGGTGTAATCGCCCGCGGCAAACTGATCCTTGGCACTTTGGTTCGACGAGCTTGCGTCATTGGCGGCAAAACTCACGGTATCGCCGAGCTTTTTGCCCGAAGCCTTCAAGAACTTCGAAGTTACCGCGACCTCATCGGCGCTCTCGGGCAAATCGCCGTTCACGAGCACCGGCTGATCGATGTTCTCCTTGGAAAGGCTCTGCACGACCACGCGCTCGCGCGTTGTGCCCACGGCGGTGTAGGCGGTCTCGGTGTAAATACCCTCGGCCGTCTCGACGCCGTCGACCTCTTGGATAGCCGCGAGATCGTCGCGCGTAAGGCCATAGGTCGACTGCACGTTAATGTCATAGACATTCTGCTGGTCAAAGTAGGCGTCAACCGAATCGCACAAATCCTCGCAGCCCGCCTTAAGGCCGCACATCACGCTCACGCCAAGCGCGGTGATGACCACAATGGACAGGAAGCGCTTAAGACTGCCTCGGATTGTGCGGTAGATGCCACGACGAAAAACTGTCGGCACCATATCGTTTGAGCTTTGGGCGGTACGGTAGGTCGCGAACTCCCGGTCGCGACCCGCATGCTCCGTATCGTGATTTTGGCTGTTTTGGCAATCTTGGTCCATGGGCGCTACCACTCGATCGTCTCGATAGGCACGGGATTTTGCTGGACCGTCTCGCTCTCCACGCGACCGCTCTTAAAGCGAATCAGTCGATCGGCCATGGGAGCCAGCGCGGAGTTGTGGGTGATGATAATGACCGTAATGCCCTGCTTGCGACAGGTGTCCTGCAACAACTGCAAGATCTGCTTGCCGGTTTTGTAGTCGAGTGCACCCGTGGGCTCGTCGCACAAAAGCAGCTTGGGATTCTTGGCCAGTGCGCGGGCGATGGACACGCGCTGCTGCTCGCCGCCCGAAAGCTGCGCCGGAATGTTGGCGAGGCGCGCACCCAGGCCAACCTGGCAAAGCGTTTGCTCGGCATCGAGCGAATCGGGGCAGATTTGCGCCGCGAGCTCGACATTTTCGAGCGCCGCCAGGCCGGGGACCAGACTGTAGAACTGGAAGACAACGCCGACGCCGGCGCGGCGGTATTCCACGAGCTGAGCCTCGTTGGCGGCGCTCACATCGCGCCCATCCACCGTCACGGTGCCGGAAGTCGCCGTATCCATGCCGCCCAGAATGTTAAGGGCCGTGGTCTTGCCGGCACCCGAAGCACCCAAAATGATGGCGAGCTCACCGCGCTCGACCGTAAAGCTCGCGCCGTCGAGCGCATGAATGCGGGCGTCACCCTCGCCGTATGCTTTGATGACGTCTTTGAATTCGATATAGGCCATCGATTAATTCCCATCTGGTCGGATAACTCATTAGTATTACCCATTTCGCACCGACCAAAAAGGGACAGGTTTATTTTGGCAGGTTTTATATGGGGAAACGGCAGCTATAGATGAGGCGCCGGGGAGGCAGAGAAATCATCGACGGGGTCAGGCCGACCGCCAAACACAACGCACGCATCTCAATCTGTCAGCCAAATCATTCGAACAGCTGTTCGTTTCTATGATATGATTCAGCTATCTAAGCAGGCCAATACGCAGAAAGGCGGCCAACATGGCGTTCGACTTTAAGAAGGAATGCAAGGAGCTCTACAAACCTGCAAGCAAGCCGAGTATCGTAACTGTCCCGCCTATGAGCTACGTTGCCGTTCGCGGAAAGGGCGACCCAAATACCGAAGGTGGCGAGTATCAAAACGCCCTGCCGCTGCTTTACGGCGTCGCCTATACCATCAAGATGTCGAAGAAAGGCTCAAGGAGTGTCGAGGGCTATTTCGACTTTGTGGTACCGCCGCTCGAGGGTTTCTGGTGGCAAGACTCCCTGAGCGGCGACATTGACTATGTACGCAAGGACGATTTCAACTTTATCTCGTGCATCCGCCTGCCCGATTTCGTCACCCAAGATGACTTTGACTGGGCAGTCGTGGAAGCCACAACCAAAAAGAAACTGGACTTTTCCGCCGTCGAGCTGCTTAAAGTTGACGAGGGCCTCTGCGTTCAATGCATGCACATCGGGCCCTACGACAACGAACCGGCGACCGTAGACGCTATGCATGAATACACAACCGAGCAGGGCTATGTCCCCGACTTCTCAGATACCCGTTTACATCACGAAATCTATCTCTCCGATCCACGCAAATGTGCACCGGAGAAACTTAAGACTGTGGTCCGTCATCCTATCAAGCGTGCTGAATAGCGTGGGGCATCATTTCACGCGCTAGGTTTTAAGCCAGCCAACCAGCCGCCTCCTAGGCCGCCCGGTAATAATCTTGACGCGGCCCATCGCATCTTATAAGTTTGTTTTGCTAAAGCTGGAAGGCCTCTCAACGATGCGCAACTCCAGCTCTTTTTCTATCAAGAGAGCAAGTGTCGGAAAGCAAAATGTCAGAAAGCAGCGCATCGAGCAGGATTAAACGACTGGTCAACACCTATAGCGGCCTCGTGCTTATGGGTGCCGTCGGAATCCCCGTCGGAGTTATCGTTGGCGCCATCTGTGCTCTCTTTGGACGCGTGCTTCTGGCGATTGGCGCCTTCCGCGACGAGCACATCGCCCTGCTTCTTCCCTTCCTCGCCCTC
>URYW01000082.1 GCA_900552145.1 uncultured Collinsella sp.
TCCACGTAGCGTGCCAGACGGGCCTTGTTCTTGGCCTGACGGGCCTTGGGCGAGCTGCGCACCCACTCGAGCTCGGCCTCCATGCGCTTGGCGAGCTTGGCGTCGCGGTTGCCCTGCGCCTCGATACGCGCGGCCTTGGTCTCCAGATACGTGGAGTAGTTGCCCTTGTAGGGATAAAGGTGACCGCGGTCGACCTCGCAGATCCACTCGGCAACGTTATCCAGGAAGTAGCGATCGTGCGTGACGGCAAGCACCGCGCCCTGGTAGTTGTGCAGGAAGTGCTCGAGCCACAGGATCGACTCGGCGTCCAGGTGGTTCGTGGGCTCGTCGAGCAGCCGCAGGTCGGGGGCCTCGAGCAGCAGCTTGCACAGAGCCACGCGGCGGCGCTCGCCGCCGGAAAGCACGTTGACCGGCATGTCGGAATCGGGCAGCTGCAGGGCATCCATAGCCTGGCCGAGCTTGGAATCGATATCCCAGCCGTCGGCGGCGTCGATCTCGTCCTGGAGCTTGCCCATCTCGGCCATGAGGGCGTCCATGTCGCAATCCGGGTCGCACATCTCCTCGCCGATCTTGTTGAAGCGATCGACCTTGGCGATCATATCGCCAAACGCCATGCGCACGTTCTCGATGACGGTCTTGTCGTCGTCGAGCGGCGGCTCCTGCTGCAGGATACCCACGGTGTAGCCGGGGGTAAGTCTGGCATCGCCGTTGGAGACTTCCTCGATGCCGGCCATGATCTTGAGCAGGGTCGACTTGCCCATGCCGTTGGGACCCACGACGCCGATCTTGGCACCGGGGTAGAAGCTCAGGGTCACATCGTCAAGGATCACCTTGTCGCCATGGGCCTTGCGAGCCTGATACATCTGGTAGATAAACTCCGCCATTTGCCTGTTTTATCCTTTCTACCTGCTGTTTCCCTATTCTTGATTCGCTTTAGCAGAAATGAAATGAAGAAACCAGCTCTGAAACGTAACGAAAAGGGGCATGGTTGCCCATACCCCCTAATACTACCTGGGAAAAGTCCCCCGGAACATACTATGAACTGCGTACGCTAGTTTTCCGCAACCTTAACGAGCGGCTCGCTGCGATTTGCGCCACAACAGATACGAGTAGACGTAGACGGCTCCAACCGAACCAAACGCCAGAACCGCAATCACCGCGGCGACGACTTCACTCGAAAGCACGCTGCCTGCCACGCCCATCACAATCAGGCCAATACCCAGCACCATAAAGCAGGCGCCGCCAAAACGCTGCGTACGGCGCCAGTTCTCGGGATCGGCAAGCGCCCAAGGCGTCTTGATACCGAGCGTATAGTTCTGCTTCACACGCGGCAAATAGTTGCATACGCCGATGAACAGCAAACCGACAACACCGGAAATCAGCACGTTAACCGAACCGACCGCCGGCACCACGACCCAGACCGTAAGCTCTCCCAGCCAGCTTATGGCGCACATGAACAAGGTGAAGGCGATTACGAAGCCCTGGTAGAACTTGCCCAAGGTTCGATATGCCTCACCTTTGGGGTCGATGCGCGGCACCACGCAGAACATTGCGAGAAGCGCCAGAGGCAGCACGCCGAGCGCGGAGGCCATCCAGCTAGGACCCCAACCGTCGACGGCGCCGTTCGCGCCCCAGTGCGTGGGAAGCTGCGCAGGCAAGCTCGGCATCACCATGAGGTGCGCTACGTCATTGGAGACGCACAGTGCGACCAGCTATATCCACACGCGCGACGATACCCCCGTGGGGTGAATGCCCTTGTTTTCGTTATTCATCCTTATCACCTTCCGTGTTTGTAAAGCCCATAAACAAGCCAATCAA
Organism: uncultured Collinsella sp.; assembly: GCA_900552145.1. Taxonomy (GTDB): domain Bacteria; phylum Actinomycetota; class Coriobacteriia; order Coriobacteriales; family Coriobacteriaceae; genus Collinsella. Next base: position 1,819 of record URYW01000082.1, read on the forward strand.
ATCCTGCATGACGGTGGTATTTAAGCTGTAAACGATGTTTTGGCCATGGCGCTCGTCGGTCACCAACCCGGCGTTTTTGAGCGTCGCCAAGTGATGGCTCAGCGACGGCTTACTGATATCGAAATGCTCGGCAAGCTCCCCCGCCGTGCAATTGCCCTCGCGCAGCCGTTCCAAAATGCGCCGCCGCGTAGGATCGGCCAGCGCTTTAAAACCCTCTCCCGGCATAGGACCTCCTCTCAGTATTTCGCTCGACGCGCACACTATGCTCGATATTTAGATGTTTGTCTAACTATCTAATCGCAATGCCTCAAACCACATCAAACCAAACGCCATCGCAACCTGTGGGCGATTACCTATAATGGCGATAGCTAAAACACGATTCGCTTCCCCATCGGAGGATGTCTATGACCGAAACCGCTACCGCTCTCGTCGAGACACGCGACACCAAGCTCGAAATCATCATGGGCCGCGAGGCACTCGATAAGCTCGCCGGTGCCACGGTGCTGGTGCTCGGCTGCGGAGGTGTGGGCTCCAATTGCTGCGAGGCACTCGCCCGCGGCGGCATCGGTCATTTCGTCATTCTGGACAAGGACATCATCGCGCCCAGCAATATCAATCGCCAGGCCATCGCCTTTCACAGCACCGTCGGTAAGCGCAAGGTGGACGTGATGGAAGCCATGATTCGCGATATCAATCCCGCCGCCACCGTTATCAAGCGCACCGAATACCTGTTGAGCGACAACATCGACGAGTTCTTTGCGAGCGTTTTTGAGCAGACGGGCGGCAAGCTCGACTACGTCGTCGACGCCATCGACACCATCTCGGCCAAGCTCACCATTGCCAAATATGCCCAGGACCACGGCATTCGTTTGGTTAGCTCCATGGGCGGGGCCAACAAGCTCCATCCCGAGTGCCTCCGCTTTGCCGACATTTTCGATACGGTACGTGACCCCATGAGCCGCATCATGCGCAAAGAATGCAAGAAGCGCGGAATCAAGAGCCTGCATGTACTGTTTAGCTGCGAGGAATCGGTTAAGACACAGCCCCGCGACCCTTCCAACATCCACGAGCGCACCGAGCTGGGAACCGCCAGCTTTATGCCGCCCATCATGGGTCAGATGATTGCCGGCGAGGTTATCCGCCAGATCAGCGGGCGCGGCACCGAACGTGTACGCTCCGATGGCCAGCGCCTGGACTAGCGGAACGCGCCGAGATGGAGCCCCGGTTATTTGATGCACACTGCCATCTTGATTTGATGGCATACCCGAATGCTGTTGCCGACGAAACTGCGGCTATAGGACTGGGGGTCTTTGATTGCGGGGTCGACCCACGCGACTTCGCGGCAGCAAAAAAGCGTGCCAGCCGCTACCCAAACATTATCGCGGGCGTCGGCCTCCATCCCTGGTGGCTCGCCGACGGCCGCTGCGGTCCTGCCGAAGTCAATCTGCTTTGCGAAGTTGCCGCCCAAGAGCACTACATCGGCGAAGTCGGACTCGACTTTTCCGCGCGCTTTGCTGGAAGTGAGCCGCTACAAATACAGGCACTTAACCGGCTCTGCGATGCGCTCGTGCAGCATCCTCTTACCGGGCGCGTGATATCAATTCACGCCGTTCGTTCGGCAGGAGCCGTACTGGACGTCCTCGAATCGCATGGACTACTCATCCCAAACCCCGACTCCCCCGTTATCATCTTCCACTGGTTTAGCGGTACTTCGGACGAACTCGTCCGCGCGCGTAATGCGGGCTGTTATTTTTCCGTCAACGAACGCATGCTCGCGACCAAGCGCGGTCGCGAATACGCACGACAGATTCCACTCGATCGTTTACTGCTCGAAACCGATGCGCCGGCGGAGGCAAACACAGAAACAAGCGCGCAGTCGCTCATCAGATCGCTCGCAAGGACCTCGATGCGCATTGCCTCACTCAAAAACTGTGACGCAAAGCGCATCGAGTCGGTAGTTTTAGCAAATGCGCACGCTGTTTTTGACCTTCGCTAACCCCTGTGGGCAAAAATGCCAAGGGACATGCGAATCGCACAACGCAGTCCCTATTGGTAGGCAGTACAGTTCGGCAGCATTACACCAATTCGTGCATGAGATCACGGTTGCGTGCATACAATTCGTCAAAGATATGACGACGCGACGCATATAACTCGTGGGCAGCCATATCGGGCTCGATTGTTTGCGCAACGCCAAGGACTCGGGCGAGTTCATCCCATGATGCATAAGCGCCACCTGCGAGAGCTGCCATGATGGCATCACCGAAGCATGCGCCCACCGTAACCTTGGCAACCGAGACCTCGCGCCCGCATACGTCGGCGATAGCCTGCATCCAAACTGGATTCTTGGTTCCACCTCCGACAAGCATAATGCGCCCAATTGGCAGTCCATGCTCTCGCTCGATAATGTCGACATGGGATGCAACGGTATACGCGACGCCTTCCAAGGCGGCGCGAACCATATGGGCTCGCGTATGCCTTCCGGTCAGGCCAAAGAAGACGCCACGCGCCTCGGGATCGTTGAGCGGAGTACGCTCCCCCGCAAAGTACGGCAGACACAGGAGCCCATCGGCACCCGGCGCCACGTCGGCGGCATCATTCGCCATAACCGAATATGCATCGGGGCCACCGTGGCCCTCGGCCTCTACGGCGTCGCGATACAGCTCTTGGCGCAGCCACGATGTGAGTGCACCCGCCGTATTGGTCCCCGCGCAGATTCCGTAAGTTCCGGGAATGATAAACGTCCCCGGCCACAGGCGGGCATCATCGCCGATATGATCAGCTAGGTAGATGAAGTACGCCGTGCTCCCCAACTGCACCATCATATCGCCGTGACGGAATACACCCGTCGAAATGGCCTCGGCACCAGAGTCGCCCGTTCCCACTAAGACAGGTGTCCCTGCCGCGAGCCCCGTCGCCTCAGCCGCACGCTGCGTAATCACCCCGGCAATATCGGTAGCCGACATCACCTCCGCCATCTGGTCAGGCCGGCAGAAACGAGCACATTCCCGAGCATCAACCTTCCAGGTGTAGCGGTCGTATAGGGGAAGAAAATCCTCCGCTAAATAACGGTCCACCGTAAAACGCCCCGTCAACTTTGCGCACAGAAACGATGACGCCGTCAGGAACTTCGCGGCACGTTCGTGCACCTCGGGCATATTCTCCTTAAACCACAAGATCTTGGGAGCAATATCTGACGAACAGGGATCATGCCCGAAAAGCTCGCGTGCGCGATCTGACCCATATTCGGAAAGGAGCTCGTCAATCTGCGGCTTCGAACGTGCAGCGACTCCATACAAAATCGCGGGCGCCAGCGCGTTGCACTCGGTATCGACCGGCACACAGTCGCAACCCAATGCGGAAAGGCCCACGCATCCGATCTGTGCCGCGTTAACCCCCGATCGCGCCACCAGCTCGCGCGACAAGCGGCAAAAATCGCCCCACCAACCTGCCTCCGCATCATGCTGGTACCATCCATCACACGGGTTGTCCGTCTCGTGTCCACAAGAAGCTTGGCAAACGATGTTGCATCGATCATCGATTAAAACGCCTTTAGAGGCGCTTGTCCCAATATCAATACCCAGATAGAGCGCCATAGGTGCCTACTCCCCTCGCGCCGTACGAGCGGCAGCCATAAAACGAGCTACCCGCTCAACATCGACCGGGGCATCCAGCTTTCCGTCGCACTTTAAGCACGTGCCGACAAACGCACCATCGTAGTGAGCGAATACGTCAGCCACGGTATTTTCGCGACAACCGGTGCCACATACCACAGGTACTTCGCCAACACGCTCGCGGACTTCATCGGCAAGCTCGCCCGAAGCGCCACGACCGGCAGCCGAACCGCCGATGACCATTGCATCCGGAAGGCAATTAAAGAGAAGTGAATCGGCAATGTCCGCAGTCGTGCGGTCGTTGAGATAAACCTCCCCCTCGCTCGTGATGAAGTGAAAAAGCTTGAGGTCATCCAGGCGCAGCGCCGCCTTGCGACGCATGGTGTGCGCGAAATCTCGATTAATCAGCCCGAGATCACCGGCCCAGGCACCGCAAAAATTGCAGCGCGTGAACTGCGCATCGACAGCAGCGCACAGCTCGATTGTGGCATCACCGTCGTAAATAGCCTCGGCTCCCCAAGGGGTCGACAGATCATGGGACAGAGCTCCGATTACATAGCCCATCGATGCAAGGGTTGAGGGAGAAACGTGCTGCTCATAGGGCATCGAGAGTTCATTGGTAATCAAAATGCCATCGACACCGCCCTGTTGCAACGCCTCGAGATCGCGCTTGGCGGCTTCCACGACCTGCGACACGCTTCCACCCGGGTAATACAGTGGGTCGCCCGGCAGAGGACGCAGGTGCAGCATTCCGATAACCGGCTTTTCGATCTTGAACATCGAAGTTAGAAACGACATAGTGTGCTCCTTCATAGGGTTATTGCAGGGACGTTACTCCCCCAGCACCTCGACGTACACTTATCGCTTCTGCGGACCGTCAAACTCCGCAAGATAGATGTTCTGGGCACTTCCGCACACGATGTGGCCATCTTGGACGGGAAAGAAGCAACTGTTCCCACAAATCATGCTCTTGATATGCCCACAGGAGTTGTTGCCGGTGGCTCCATAGCTCGGCAGGAAGTGTGCATGTGCATAGGGGGCATCGAGTGGGGCGATGCGATCAAGCGTTTCCATAAGATCCGTCTCCACGCAGGGCAGCCCCTCGTTTACCACGATTCCACAGGTCGTATGCGACAAAATAATCGCTGCCAAGCCATTGGTCACCGCGCTGCGTTCGATGGCAGCGTGCACGTCTTCGGTAATATCGATGAACTGGTCCGGAGCAGTCGATAGATAGCTCAATGTTTCGAGCGTCACCATGTTTACTCATCCCCTTCAAGAAAACGCAGGGCATTACCCCAGTAGAGCCTTTCTCGCGCATCATCGCGCATGGACACGGTATCGAGCGCCCGCTTGAGTTTGAACGCACGGAAACGCGGCGTATTGCTGGCGAACATCACTTGATGCGATAGCGCGCGCTCATACCACAGCGGCCCCATATCGACCGTGAAAAGACGCTGCATCATCTCCTCGGGCGAATCGATGTAAGTGATAGAGGTGTCCGTGTAGCAGTTGGGATACTTGAGCAGCATCGCCACGGTCTCGCGCACCCAGGGCCAGCCAAAGTGGGTCAAACTAAAACGCACATTTGGATGCGTTGCGATTGTGTGCTCAAATGCAAGCGGGTTACTGCGCGAGAGCTCTGCGCCCGGCTCCCAAGACATACCGGCATGGAAAACCACCGGCTTGTTATAGCGCTCGCACAGCTCGTAAAGCGGCTCAGCCACAGCATCATCGGGGTCAAAACCCTGCTTTGCCGGATGCAGACAAAGCCCCTTTGCCCCCAGCTCGGTAAAGGCGCGCTCCAATTCGCCTGCGGCACTGCTCACCCGCGGATCTACGCTCGCAAATCCCCACAGACGATCGGGATGCGCGGCAACCAGCATGGCAATCTGGTCATTGGTGCCAAAATGCCCTCCGCATGCCGTGGTTACATCGAGCGGCATGAGCAAGCTCTTCTGCACATCGCAGACGTCCATCTCAACTTGAAGCTCGTCCCAATCCATGGGACCCATATGCCCCATACCAAATTCTCGTGACCAAAAACCGAATCCATCAGGCTCATCACCCGGCGTACAGATCTCGCCGTAGAGCATGGGCTGAACCAACATGTCGATAACCATTTCGTACTCCTTTCCAGGCATTTGACCCTAGTACGGCTCAAACGAACCAATCACTCGGGACGACAGCTCAGCGCCCGCCTTCATACACGCCGGAATATCAAGGCCATCGATCACGCCCTTGGTAAACCCGGCAATATACGAGTCGCCGGCACCCACGGTATTAACGACCTTCTCCGCCGGTACAATCCCGCACTCATAGAAGCGCTCACCGTCATAGGCAATGCTTCCCTTCTCGCCAAGCGTGGCAACCGCTACGCGCGGTCCCAATTCCTGCACGTGGCGTACCCAGTCTCGTATCTCCTGAGTGTCCTCTTCAAACGACATAAA
>URYW01000083.1 GCA_900552145.1 uncultured Collinsella sp.
AAGTCCGGCCATCCGGGCGGTTCGCTCGGCGCTGCCGACATCATGACCTATCTGTACTTTGAGGAAATGAACGTCGACCCGGCCGACCCCCGCAAGGCCGACCGCGATCGCTTTGTGCTTTCCAAGGGCCACTGCGCTCCGGGCCTGTACGCCGTGCTTGCCGAGCGCGGGTTCTTCCCCAAGGAGGACCTCGAGACGCTGCGCCATATCGGTAGCCACCTGCAGGGTCATCCCAACATGAACGACACCCCGGGCGTCGACATGTCCACCGGCTCGCTCGGCCAGGGCATCTCCGCCGCCGTGGGTATGGCCGTTGCTGCCAAGCACTGGGGCGACGACTATCGCACCTACGCCCTGTTGGGCGATGGCGAGAGCGAGGAGGGCCAGGTCTGGGAGGCCGCCATGTTTGCCGGCAACCAGCAGCTCGACAACCTCTGCGTGATCGTCGACCACAACGGCCTTCAGATCGACGGTCCCGTCGAGGAGGTCAACGACCCCATGCCGCTCGCCGACAAGTTCCGTGCCTTTAAGTTCCACGTGGTGGAGCTTGCCGACGGCAACGATTTCGACCAGATCCGCGCCGCCTTTGCCGAGGCTCGCGCTACCAAGGGCCAGCCGACCGCCATTATCGCCGAGACCATGAAGGGCAAGGGCGTTTCCTTTATGGAGAACCAGGTGGGTTGGCACGGTAAGGCCCCCAACGATGAACAGTTTGAGCAGGCCATGGCAGAGCTCACGGCCGCCGGAGAGGAGCTCTAGGATGGCAGACGTCAAGAAAATCGCCACGCGCGTAAGCTACGGCGAGGCCCTCGTCGAGCTCGCCAACGAGCACGATGACTTTGTGGTCCTCGACGCCGACCTGGCCGCCGCCACGCAGACCGGTAAGTTTAAGGCCGCTTGCCCCGACCGCTTCTTCGATGTGGGCATCGCCGAGAGCAACCTGATGGGTGTCGCCGCCGGTATCGCGACCACCGGTCGCGTTGCCTTCGCGAGCAGCTTTGCCATGTTTGCCGCCGGCCGCGCCTTTGAGCAGGTCCGCAACTCCATCGGCTACCCGCACCTCAACGTTAAGATCGGTGCCACGCACGCCGGTATTTCGGTGGGCGAGGACGGTGCCACGCACCAGTGCTGCGAGGATATCGCCCTCATGCGCGTCATCCCCGGCATGACTGTGATCGTTCCTGCCGACGACGTCGAGGCCCGCGCCGTGACGCGCGCCGCCTACGAGTGCGACGGTCCGGTGTACATGCGCTTCGCTCGTTTGGCCTCGCCGGTTATCAACGACCCCGAGACCTACAAGTTCGAGTTGGGCAAGGGCATTGTCATGCGCGAGGGCGCCGATGTGACCATCATTGCCTGCGGCCTGATGGTCGGCGAGGCTCTCGAGGCCGCCGAGCAGCTCGCTGCCGAGGGCATCGACGCCGAGGTCATCAACATGCACACCATCAAGCCCATCGATGCCGACCTGATCGTCAAGAGCGCCACCAAGACCGGCCACGTCGTGACCGTCGAGGAGCACTCCGTGATCGGCGGCCTGGGCAGCGCCGTTGCCGACGTCCTGTGCGAGCAGTGCCCGACGCCGCTCAAGAAGATCGGCGTCAACGACACCTTCGGTGAGTCCGGCCCGGGCGCCGAGCTCCTGCACAAGTACGGCCTGGACGCCGCCAACATCGGGGCAACCACCAAGGAGTTCTTGGCCTAGAGCAGCCATCGCTCAATCGGCAACAAGCCAATCGCATTCAAATGCAGACAGGGGCGTCCTCAAAGAGGGCGGCCCTGTTTTATATTTCAGCTAAATCTGAGCCGCACCAAGCGAGGCATTCTCCGGGAAGAGAGCCCAGTACAGCAAAGTGCAATTCAGACCCTTCTAACTTTGTATATGCAGCACCCCAAGATAAATGCGGCGGCCCCTTAGTAGCCGCAGGCCGGGCACAGGGTTACTCTCCAAATCTTTCCGCAGGACGGAGGAGCCCCCGCCGCACGTAGTGCGCAGCGGAGGCTCCGACATGTCCGAGGACGATTTGGAAAGTAACCCTGTGTCCGGCCGGAGGGACCCAAACACGGCCATGCTTCTTATGTGCAGCAAAGCTAATGCTGCTAAAATACTAAGCGCTCATGTAGTTTAAACGCACGACGATAAGGAGCACCAGTGGGTAACCACTTCCGTACCTCCGGTGCGGGCGATGATGCCCCCAAGACGCAGGCAGGCGTCCAGGGCAGTCGTTTCGCCACTCCGGATTCAGAGGGCCAGCCTGTTGCTCAGGCCCCCGCTCAGCCGGCAGATCAGGCACAGCCGGCATCCGATCCCTTTGCCTACAATCCCACCAGCGATGTCGCGCTTTCCGGCACGGCGGGTTTTGAGCCTGTTCAGGCCGTGACCGCTCGCGTGGAGCAGCCTCAGGCTGGTGCCGCCACGCCGCAGCCTACCATGGCCGGCATTCCCGACCCCATGGCCCCTGCGACGCCGGCTCCTCAGCCTGCGCAGTCGGGTCTCTTTGCCGCAATTCCCGACCCCACGCAGCCTGCTGCCCCGGTGGTCGAGAGCGATCAAGCAGCCGAGGTCGCAAGCCTCGATAACGCGCTCAACAACCCCGATTTTACGTCGGTGTTTGCGCCCATCGATCCGCAGGCCAGCCGCAAGAAGATGGCCAAGCAGGCCGGTGTCGAGCCCGTCATTCTTATGGAGCATGTCACCAAGATCTATCCGGCACAGCCCAACAAGCCTGCACTCGACGACATCAACATCGAGATCTATCCGGGCGAGATCGTCTTCCTGGTCGGTCACTCCGGCTCTGGTAAGACCACGCAGCTGTCTACGCTCAACCGCGACGTCAAGCCGACGAGCGGTCGCATCCTGGTTGCCGGTCAGGACCTCATGAAGATCAAGAACCGCAAGGTTCCGTTCCTGCGCCGCCAGATTGGCGCCGTGTTCCAGGACTTTAAGCTTCTGCCGCAAAAAACCGCCTACGAAAACGTGGCGTTTGCCCTGCAGTGCATCGGCAAGCCCAAGGGCGTCATTCGCAGCCAGGTGCCCGAGGTGCTGCGTCTGGTCGGTCTGGCCGATCAGATGGACTCGCTGCCCGACCAGCTTTCCGGTGGCGAGCAGCAGCGCGTTGCCGTTGCCCGCGCTATGGTCAACCGTCCGCCGCTGCTGATCTGCGACGAGCCCACGGGTAACCTCGACCCGGCGATCTCGCTGGGCATCATGAAGCTGCTCGAGCGTATTAACCGCACCGGCACCACCGTGATCGTCGCCACGCACGACCGCGAGATGGTCGATAGCATGCACCGTCGCGTGATCGCCCTCGAGGGCGGCCACGTTATCCGCGACCAGGAGAGGGGAGGTTACGGCAACTATGGCACCAACTAACGTGGGCTACTCCTTCAAAGAGGCAATCAGCCACTTCTTCCGTAACTGGACTACCTCGCTCGGCGCCGTCATCACGATCTTCCTTTCGCTGTTTATCATCGGCCTGTTCATCATGGGCTCCGCGATGCTGAACTCCGTGATCGGCACCGTCGAGGATCAGGTTGTCATCAACGCGTTCATTAGTGATGACGCCGATCAGGCTGATGTTCAGGCTTTTGAGGCCGAGCTTAAGACGTGGAATAACGTCAAGTCCGTGACCTATAAGGACAAGGACGACGCGCTGGCCGAGTATACGAGCAAGATGTCGGGTAACGCCGATGCCACCATGAGCGCGCTCGACGGCCAGAACCCGCTGCCGGCTTCGTTCGCGATTGAGATGGACGATCCGTCTCAGGTCGAGAGCACGGCAAAGAAGCTCAAGAAGAACGCCGACTTCCAGAAGATCGCGGATGACGGCGACGTCAACGCGAGCGTACTGTATGGCCAGGAGGAAGTGAGCCGCCTGTTCCAGGTGACCAACTACATCCGCATCGCCGCTGTGGTGCTCGTTGGCCTGCTGACCTTTATCGCATTCATCTTCATCAACAACACGATTCGCCTGTCCATCACCGCGCGTCGTCGTGAGATTGCGATTATGCGTCTGGTCGGCGCCAGCAACGGCTTCATTCGCGGCCCGTTTATCACCGAGGGCGTGCTGCAGGCCATTTTGGGCTCGCTGCTTTCCATCGGCGTTCTGGAGCTGCTGCGCAATCTGATGATTCCGCGTCTGCAGGAGAGCATCGGCTGGATGTCGTTTGCCCTGCCGATGCAGTATTACCTGGTGACCTATGCTGCGCTGATTCTGGTCGGCGTGATTATCGGTCTCTTTGGTTCTGCCATAGCCATGCGCCGCTACCTGCGCGTGTAGGCACGCCTGGAATTCATCCCTTCCAACGGGTCGTCTCTTATGGGACGGCCCGTTTTTTTGATTCCTAGGGGACGGCAGGAAAGCGAATCATTTGGGTAGACTCTTTGGAGTTCGCAATCGATAGTTAGGAGGCGCCATGGGGCGCAATAACAAGCATAAGCGTGGAGCTCGCAATAGGCGCGGGCCGGTGCGCAGCGAACGCCGTCCGAGCCTGACCGGGCGCGTGCAGCTCCATGAGCACAGTGCCTATGTCATAACCGAGAATGGCGACTACAAGGTCATGGGCCGTGGCAAGCGCGAGATTATGGATGGCGATACCGTTGCCGTGAGCATTAAGAACAGCCCGCACGGTGAGCGGCGCGCCGTGATCGAAGGCGTGGTTGAGCGCGCAGCCATAAGCGTGGTGGGTACGTACCAGACCGCCGGTCCGCTTGGTGTGATTGAGCCGCTTGATTCGCGCCTGAAGGCCGACTTCTTCATTTTGCCCGAGGATACCTCGGCGGATCGTCTGGGTGTCCACCCGGGTGATGCTGTTGTCGCGCGCATTTTGACCTACCCGACGCGCCTGGAATCGGGCACTGTGACGATCGAGCGCCGCATTGGCGGAGATGACGCACCCGATTTGGGCGTTCAATATGTGATGGCGCGCTACGGCTATACCGATAGCTATCCCGAGGCCGCGCTGGCCGAGGCCGAGGGGCTTTCGCTCGATGTGTCTGCGGCGCTTAAGGACCCGCTCCGCCGCGATCTGCGCGACCGCTTTGTCATCACGATCGACCCGGTCGACGCGCGCGACTTTGACGATGCCATTTCGCTGGAGCGTACGCCCGAGGGTGGCTACAAGCTGGGTGTGCATATCGCCGACGTTTCACACTATGTGGCTTGGGACGGGCATATCGATCTTGAGGCTCGCCATCGCACGACATCGGTGTATCTGGCCGATCGCGTGCTTCCCATGCTGCCCGAACGCCTGTCCTGTGACCTGTGCTCGCTTCGCCCTGACGAGGACCGTCTTGCGTTTACCGTCGATATCGAGCTCGATGCGCAGGGTCGCGTGCGGCATTACGATCCGTACCCCAGCGTGATTCGCTCGCGTGTGCGTATGGACTATGACGGCGCCGAGGCGCTGCTGGTGCGTGCCGGTGCGGTTGAGTATTCGGTGCTGGAGGGCGCGGCTGAGGATGTTGCGGCTGCCGAGGCCTCGCGCGAGGAAGCGCGTGAGCGCGGTCTTGCGTGCGAGGAGGTCGCCCGCGGCTACAACGTCGACCTCGGCGATTTCCTTGTCGCCGCCAACGAACTCGCCGAACTTCGCCGTCGTATTCGTCGCGCCCGCGGCTCAGTCGATTTTGACACGGCCGAGATTCGTGCTCTGTTGGATGAGGACGGAGTACCCGTGCAGATTGTGGCGCGTGAGCGTTCGTGTGCCACGTCGCTTATCGAGGAAGCCATGCTGCTCGCCAACGAGTGCGTTGCAGAGTGGCTGGCAGACCGTGATATCGAGGCCTGCTATCGCGTGCATGAGGATCCGAGCCCCGATAGCCTGCACGGTGCCGCCGTTGCACTGGCGCAGCTAGGCATCATCGACGATCGCCGTGCTGCCGGTATTGCCCTGGGGAGCCCCGATGAGCTGCAGGCTGCAGTTGATGCTGCCGCCGGTACGGCCAGCGCACCGCTCGTTAATACGCTGCTTCTGCGCAGCATGCAGCGCGCGCTGTACAAGCCGTGCAACGAGGGCCACTTTGCGCTCGCCGCGCCGTGCTACTGTCACTTTACGAGTCCCATCCGTCGCTACCCCGATCTGGTGGTGCACCGCGTGCTCAAACTGCAGTTGGCCTATGAGCAGCTCGGCGGCAAGGACGCCTTGGTCCGTACGCCGCGGCTGATCGGCAAGGGGCGCGAATCGCTGCCGCGCATTCTGCCGCAGATCTGCCGCGCATGCAGCGATGCCGAGCGCGCGGCAGATGCCGCCAGCCATGCGACGCAAAAGATCAAGATTGCCCAGTACTATGAGGACCGTCTGGGCGAGCGCTATGCCGGAACCGTCTCGTGGGTTAGCAGCATGGGCCTCTTTGTGCGCTTGGACCTGACGCAGGTCGAAGGCTTGGTTTCGATCAAGAGCCTGGGCAACGAGTGGTTCGAGTTCGACGAGGACGCGCTAACGCTCACAGGTGCCGACACGGGCACCCGTTACGAGCTGGGGCAGCGCGTAATTATCGAGGTTTCGCGCGTCAATACCACGCGTGGGCACTTGGACTTTAAGCTTATCCATTAGCCAAATCCCGACTCATGGTGGGGGAGCGGAGGGCGGCCTTTCGGGACCGCCCTTCGCATTTGAATCGTGGCTACCTTGCCGTCTGCTCGGCCGCCCGCTTACCTGCTATTTGAGAGGTAAAACCTACCAAAATAAACCTGTCCCTTTTTGGCAGGTTTACAAGAAAGCGGGGATGAGATGGCGACGGTGTACGGTTATGCGCGGGTGAGTTCGCGCGATCAGAATCTTAATCGGCAGCTGGATGCGCTGGGCGCCTATGGCGTGGGCTCAGCGAATATTTATGCCGACCATGCGAGCGGCAAGGACTTCGATCGACCGCATTATCGCGAGCTGCTGCACGTCCTGGGAGACGGGGACGTGCTGGTGGTGCTTTCTATCGACCGACTTGGCCGTAATTACTCCGAGATTCTTGAGGAATGGCGACGCATTACCAAGGAGCTCGGGGTTGCCATTGTGGTGTTGGACATGCCATTGCTTGACACGCGCGCCAGGGCCAGCGGCGCGCCGGATGTGACCAACGCTCTGATTGCCGATATTGTGCTGCAACTGCTGAGCTACGTGGCGCAGGTGGAGCGCGAGAATATCCATCGGCGCCAGGCGGAGGGAATTGCAGCGGCGCGGGCGCGAGGGGTTCGTTTCGGTCGACCTCGCAAGCCGTGCCCTCCTCAGTTTGAGCTGGTGCGCGATAGCTATGAGGCGGGCGATATTACCCGCAGCCAGGCAGCAAAGTGCCTGGGCGTATGCGTGGGGACGTTCGATCGCTGGATGCGCGAGGCGGGGTAGGGGTTTGCGTCGCTTTGTCGCTTCCTGTTGCGATTCAAATTTTGATACGGTGACGATGCCATTTGGGGCTACACTCGCTGATATTCAAAAAAGGAGGTTGGCCCTTGGCACGCGTAAAACAAATAATCGGATGGACCGCGATCGTTCTGTTCGCTGCAACGCTGGCGGGCATCTGGGTGCTGACGGAGCAAAATGCGGTGGAGACGTCGTTGCTGAGCGAGTCCACCGCGCGTGTGGTGGAGGGCCAGGCTACGGGCGTTCAGGCTGTCGATGCCACGGGTGAAGCTCAGGCGGAGTACGGAATGCCCGGGGGCGCCGATTCGGCTGCCTCGAAAGTCCGGTCTGGCCGACTTGCTTCCATTCGCATGTGGGTGGGCACGAACGTCCGTCGCGTTGCCCATA
>URYW01000084.1 GCA_900552145.1 uncultured Collinsella sp.
TAGCGACGGGTACGCCCGCCCCTCACATTACGTCTATTAGATAGCGAAAAGTTTAGCAAGCTCGGCCACCGAGTGCACCACTGCATCGGCACCCGCCGCCTCGTGCTCGCCCGGCGCCGCCGCGCCCGAATAGATACCAATGCACGGCACGCTCATCGCGTGCGCGCCCTCGATGTCGTTAAAGCGATCGCCGATCATCACGGCATCGTCCGCCGTTGCACCGAGCTCCGCCAGGGCATCGCGAACCGAATCGGCCTTGGTCTCGCGCCCCTGCGGTGGATTCATGCCAACCACCGCCTCAAACTGAGAAAGTCCCAGCTCTCCCACCATGTCGATACACTTCGCCTCCATGCGTGACGTTGCCACGGCCAAGCGATGCCCCTGCGCGACAAGGCCATCGAGCAGCTCGGGGATTCCGTCGAACACGGGATACTCTTCCGGTCCCAGCTCATCAAAAAAGGCACGGTACTCGTCAGCCACCACAAGCGACTCCTCGCGGGAGAAGCCATAAAAGTCGTGAAAGCTCTTCCACAGGGGCGGCCCGATCATGCGGCGCAGGTCACCCATCTGCGCCTCCGAAAACCCGCGCGCGGCCAACGTCTTGCGCGTCGAGGTCATCACCGCCCGACCCGTATCGGCCACCGTGCCGTCAAAATCGAACAGCACAACCGGCCGCTTGCATATCTCCAGCGCCTCCATCGGTATCCCTCTTCCCCAGTTGATGAATTCCACACTGACACTTCAAACTGTTGACTATTCAACAATTGAACCTAGCAATGTGGAACGACTCTACTATACTTGTCGCACTTTGCTCTCAGAAGGCGGCGCCGTCGCGCCCCAACGAAAGGTGCAATTATGTCTTTTGCCATCATAACCGACTCCACGTCGGACATCTCCCCCGCCCGTGCTCAAGAGCTTGGCATCTACGTCATTCCGCTGCATGTGATTATCGAGGGCGAGGACCTGCTCGACCAGGTGCAGATTACCGCCCAGGAGTACGTCGCCCGCATGGCCGGCTCCGAGCAGCTGCCACACACCTCGCAGCCGAGCGCCGGCGAGTTCAAGGCACTCTTTGACCGCGTGCGCGCCGACGGCCACGATAGCGCCATCTTTATCTCGCTGTGCAGCGAGTGGTCCGCCTGCTATGCCAACGCCAGTTTGACGGCCGAAACGCACGAACTCGACGTGCGCTGCATCGATTCGCGCACCGGCTCGGGCGCCGAGGGCCTGCTGGTGGAGTACGCGCTGGCCATGCGCGAGGACGGCCGCAGCCTGGACGAGACCGAGGCGCAGATCCGCGCGACGCTGCCCGACGCCCACCTGCTGCTGATTCCCCGCACGCTCGAGAACCTCGTTAAGAACGGCCGCGCGCCCAAGCTCGCCGGCCAGCTCACGCAGATGCTCAACATTCGCCTGGCCGTTTCGCCGGAGTGGAAATCGGGCGAGATCAAGGCCATCAAAAAGGGCCGCGGCGCCAAGCGCATCGTCGCCAACACCATGGCCGATTGCCTCGCATTTTTGGCCGAGCACCCGGGCTCCAGCGTGCGCGTGCTCACGACCGGCGCCGCCGAGGAGCAGGAGCTCGTCAACCAAGCGCTCGCGGGCCAAGACTACGTAGACGCCGGCACCGGCCCCATCGGCTGCACCATCGCCACCCATGTAGGCATCGACGCCATCGCCATCAGCTACTGCCCCCGATACCAACCTGCCAATTAGGGCTACCCATACCACTTGCGGTGAAATAGGGACTGTTTTTGGCTTATCAGCCGCAAATCAATCCCTATTCCACCGCAACTTAGAAGCAGTTCATTTGGGACGGGGCTAAAAAGACTGGTATCAAACGTTTCAGACCAGTCTTTTAGCCCCATTTTACCTACCCTACATCAGCCCGCTCAGGGCGATGTCGACGGCTTCGTTGAGGTCGTCGGTGATGTGGACAAGGTCTGGATCGAGTGGGCTGATCATGCCGGCATCCATCACCGGGCCGTTGAGCCAGTCGAACAGGCCCCTCGCGGTACCCACTGGACAAAAAATGGCAAATATGAGTACCGCCACCAAATTAGTAGCAGCAAAATCTCGCCGGAATTGATCATTTCGATCAATTCCACGTCTTGCCAAGGCTCAAAATTCCGTGTTTAGTGGGTTAGATATATAGAATAATGTGGAATTGGTATTCTATTCTTACCAAATGTTATGAGACTACATTAACAACAGTACTCATATTTGACGTTATTTGACCACGGAGTCATTCGAGGACCCCTCCCCACGCCGCCAACACGCCCCATAGCCGCCAAAACACCTTTAACAACAGCCGCCGCACGTTTTGGCACCGGCTAATTGCCACTCACGGATCGGTACCCCACTATTACCGAACCAAAATCGAAGTCGCGTATCTCATAAAGCTGAAATGACGTACCCTCATCCCAATGAACGCTGACAAGAATGGCATTCAAATGAGCAACGCCGTGCATCAATACGCCCTTTTCGGGAACGCCTTATTCAAACTCAATAAAACGGTTGTCCACGCTTCAGATCCGCGTAAGCAGATCGTAATCTGTAGCAACGGTCCAGACATCCGTTACGCAACACTCGAAGAATGGGACAAAGCCGGCAAATCTTTCGGCGAACGTGCACAGACCGAGGGCATCGTTACCAGCGCGAGCCCAGCGCGCGACAAACTCGAGCTCTTTCGCAATCTTTTTACCGGCCGCAAAGATGTGCACGCTCACGGGTATCGCAGAAAAGACGGGGGCATCGGCTATACACCCGCCTGCGCAAATGAGTGGAAGCCAGGCATTTGCCCCAAAGCAAACCATCACAGAATTAAATGCGCTGAATGTCGCAGCCGCACATTCCTTGAGCTGAACGATGCCGCCATTATCGCCCATTTCAAAGGCAGCGACGACAGGCTCCGGGACGTCATAGGTCAATATGTTCTCGACAAAGACTGCAACACAAATGTCCTTGTCATTGATTTTGACAAAGCCGATTGGAAAGAAGCGACAAACGCTATCAGGCTTGTCGTAAAAAACCATGGAATTAACGCTGCGGTCGAGCGATCAAGGTCAGGCAACGGCGCGCATATCTGGTTTTTCTTCCTAGAACCTATAAACGCAAAGACAGCACGAGATTTCGGTAGCTGCCTTATCGCCGAAGCAGCGGCACTCAACAAGACAATCACCTTCGAAGCCTTTGACCGAATGATACCCGCGCAGTCCACCATTCCTGAAGGCGGCTTTGGAAATCTCATTGCGCTGCCCTTTCAGGGAAAAGCGCAGCGGGAAGGAAACAGCGTATTTGTTGACGAACGATTCGAGCCCTTTCCCGACCAATGGCTTTACCTTTCGCAAATCCAACTAATCTCGCGTGCGACGGTGGATCGTCTGATCGAGGACACCAAAAACAAACCGCTTGGAATAGCAACAGCTGCAGCGACAAACAAAACCAGGCGCAATGTCCAAAAGCCACGAAAGCGGCTCCCGCTCACGCCACGAGACTTCCCCTCGAACCTGCTCGTCACACAAGCCGATATGCTCTACATCCCCGAAAAGTCTCTGAGCCCGGCAGCTCAAATGGAAATCCGCAGGCTTGCGACATTTGCCAACCCGGAGTTCTTCCGTGCGCAATCTATGCATCAATCAGTATTCGGCAAACCGCGACTCATAGACCTCAGCGAACTTAGAGATGGCCGCGTCGCGATTCCCAGAGGCTGCAGAGCCCAACTTGAGCAGCTGATTCAAGAAGCCCACGTTACTGCCCATTATTCAGACGAACGTAGCACGGGCAATCCAATTGAGATGGCATTCAAAGGGACCCTTCATCCCGAACAGCAAATTGCCGCCGACCAGATGCTTGAATACGAAGACGGAATCATGTCTGCGCCAACGGGCTTCGGTAAAACTGTCATCGGAGCTTATCTTATTGCCGCCGTTGGTCTTCCGGCGCTCGTCATTGTTCCAAAGACCGCGCTCATAGCCCAATGGAAATCGCAGCTCGAACGATTTCTCGACATTACGGACACCAGAGAGCCGGTCCGAACGCCAAAAGGACGAATCAGCAAAAAGCAACCTCCCCTTATTGGACAAATCGGAGGGGGCAAAACCGCCGTCAGCGACCTTATCGACGTCGCTTCCTTTCAGTCGCTATCTGGCAAAGACTCCCAAACCGGGGAGCCGATAGTTAAGAACCTTGTTCGTAATTACGGCCTCATTATCTGCGACGAATGCCACCATGCTGCCGCGCCACAGCTCGAGCTCGTCCTCAAGTCCGCTCCAGCCAAATATATATATGGCCTCTCCGCGACACCCGAGCGCTCCGACGGACTCACGCGGGCGCTCTCGATGCTCTGCGGCCCGCTTCGCTATGTCATCGATCCAAAAACACAGGCAATTCAGCAGGGCATCCAGCGCATCGTTCGACCGAGATTTACCGGCATTCGGCTATCCGCCTACGAGCCGGATGCAAGCTTCAATCAGATTCTCGATATGCTGTGTGCACATGCGGCAAGAAACGAATTGATTGTCGATGACGCCCTCGAAGCAGCGTCAAACGGTCGACATCCGCTCATACTATCCAAAAGGAAAAAGCATGCTGAGGAACTGTTCAGGTTGCTTAATGATCGCAGACACGAGCCCATACTCTTAACCGGAGAAATCGGCGCCAAAGAAAGAAAAGCGATACTGAACAGTCTTCCCGGCTTTGAGCATGAACATCGAATCATCGTCGCCACCGAAAGCCTTCTGAGCGAGGGCTTCGATCTGTCCTACCTTGACACCCTTTTCATTGCCACGCCGATATCTTGGGACGGCAGCGTAACGCAGCAGGTGGGCAGACTGCATAGAAGCCACGAGGGCAAGCAACAGGTTGAGATATTCGACTACATTGACCTGTCGATACCCATGCTCGCCCGCATGTACCAGAAAAGACTCAAGACGTACGCCAAGTTGGGGTACGAAATTTATTCAGTAGAGGACAGCGAGCAACCCGATTACAACATTCTCATAGAGCCGGCAAACGCTATTGAGGCATTAATTAAAGACATCACCGGTGCCACAAAGAGTGCCTTCATAGCCGCATCCTACGCATCCGCCGCATGCCTCACGAAACTCACCACCACACTCGCAGGCGCAGCCGCCCGTGGGATTACCCTTGAGGTTTATGTTGCCTCACCTCCGCGCGATGACGCGAAAGCGATTTTTGCCGAGATGAACGTCGACTATTCCGTCAAGGCCAAAGGGCGGCTGTGCGCGGCCGTGATTGACGAGGAAACTGTCTGGTACGGGACTATCCCGCTGCTGGCATTCCCCAAGAAAGAAGACCGCAGCATCCGTTTCAAAAGCAACGAAGTCGCCGCTGAGTTTTTGAGCGAAATCCAGCAATGAGGAGAACCGGGGGCCGCAGCAGCGAACGGGGCGCGCCTATCAGTTGCGGTGAAATAGGGACTGTTTTTGGCCAATCGACCGCAAATCAGTCCCTATTCCACCGCAACTTGGAAATCGGCGATCAGCCCAGCGGACCCTGAAACAGTTTCCTCATGCGAGCCCATTCTCACCAGCCTAATCACTGGGTTAGTCTTATGGGGAAGATAAAGAACGACCACATCGACCAAGCCATCGGATAGGTGGAAATCGATGTGGCCGTTGTAGTTTCCGCCCGGGTTTGAGAGCTCGTGGGCGCCATACTCCGCCGGAAGTGACCCATGAGCCACAAGCTCTGCAACCGCCGCTTTAAACTCACTTTTTAGCTGCGGATGCATGCGCATCGTCCGTTTGTAGTCCGCCTTAAATTGAGCCTCGACTTTAATCTCGAACATCGCTATTCCTCATCGAGGAATGACATAAGCTCATCAGCGTTATTGAATGACGGGCTATCGTCCAGCAAAATCCCCAACTCATGAGCCTCGGCGATCACCATGGCACGCCTCGTCGCCTCGTTGGGCATCTCCGTCCTTCCTACAATCTCAAAAGGAATCTTTCGCTGATTTACCAGCTGCCGAACGGCAAGATTGAGATAGGAATTGAGGCTGAGGCCGACCGAATCCAAGAACTCAGTCGCCTGCTCCTTGAGCCCCTCTTCGAGGCGAACCGTCGTAGGCTTAACTGTTGCTGTAGACATTTGCGACCTCCTCGCCCTCGTCTTTTACACCAGTATACCCAATTTAAATGGCAATCTGATGTTAGATAACATCAGATTGCCATGCGTATTCATGTCGCGTGGGCACGATTGATCTACATCAGCCCGCTCAGGGCGATGTCGACGGCTTCGTTGAGGTCGTCGGTGATGTGCACGAGTTCGGGATCGAGCGGGCTGATCATACCGGCGTCCATCACCGGACCGTTGAGCCAATCGAGCAGGCCCTGCCAGTACTCGCTACCCACCAAAACGAGCGGCATGCGCTTGACCTTGTGCGTCTGCACCAGCGTGAGCACCTCGAACATCTCGTCGAGCGTACCAAAACCACCGGGAAACACGATGGCGCCCGAGCTGTACTTAACGAACATGGTCTTGCGCACAAAGAAGTAGCGGAAGTCCATACCCAGGTTCACGTATTTGTTGAGCCCCTGCTCGTGCGGCAGCTCGATACCCAAACCAACTGACTTGCCGTTGACGCTCGCCGCTCCCCTGTTGGCCGCTTCCATGATGCCGGGGCCGCCACCGGTGATAACCGCCACGCCGCGCTGGGCAATCTTACGGCCGACCGTGCGCGCCGCCTTGTAGAGCGGATCGGTCTTGGGCGTACGGGCACTACCGAAGATGGTCACCGCAGGCCCTAACTCGGCAAGTGCGCCAAAGCCATCGACAAACTCGGCCTGGATGCGCAGTACGCGCCACGGATCGGCATGCAGCCAGTCGGTCGACTCCTCGGGCGCCAGCAGGTTGGCGTACGTATTGTCCTTAGGAATCATGGGGCCGCGCATGACCACGGGGCCGCGTCGGTACGTCTCGTCGTAGGCCGGCTCGCCCTCGACGTTCTCATTCTTAATCATGGGTACTCCTATCGAGAAAAAGAAAAGCGGGCGGGGTCGACGCCATGCGCCAAACACCCGCCCGAACATCAACTATTCGGTATGGTACCCACGTTGCATCAAGCGCTTGCAAGGCATCGGTCAGCGGTCGCGCAGCCGGCGTCAGCGAATGTGACGAGCAGCTGCCGCTCAACCTTTGCCGTTGCCCACGCTCTGCAAGCGTGCCTGTCGCCCTTAGTAATCCACCGCAGCAGGACTGTTCATCCAGTCGCTCACGAATGCACCGTAACGGCCCTCGATAATGGCCTGGCGGGCACGCTGCATAAGGTTGAGCAGGTAGTAGATGTTGTGCATCGACAGCAGAATGCCGCCGAGCATCTCCTTCTGCGTGACCATGTGGCGAATGAGCGCGCGGCTGTAGCCGCCCGTGCACACCGGGCAGGTGCAGGTGGGATCGATGGGGCCGTCGTCGTGCGCAAAACGCGCGTTGCGGAAGTTGAGGCGACCCTCGCTCGAGTACGCTGTGCCCATGCGGCCGGTGCGCGTCGGCAGCACGCAGTCGAACATGTCGATGCCGCGCATCACGCCCTCTATCAGACAGTCGGGACTGCCGACGCCCATCAGATTG
>URYW01000085.1 GCA_900552145.1 uncultured Collinsella sp.
CCGACGGTGCATTTGTGTCAACCGGCGATCCTTACATCTACATGTTGGCCGACCAATCAGTAGTTGATTACGGATTTGTCCACCTGGCTTACGCCTCCGCAGACGGAAACCAAGGAAGCCTTTATTTGAACACCGGAACGTCGGTGCTCGAATTTGACAAGGTAACCAGCGGCCCGGCTTTCATCGTGTTGTAAATGCAAATCGAGCGTCATGAGAGAAGAGGGGACTGGCCTTGCCAGCCCCCTCTTCCTTTTACGGCCCAAGCGGGAATGCTCACCACTGCACTTCGCGAACGTCAGACGCCTCCTCCGCCCGCGGCACTCGGCCAGGTACATGCTGATGATGACTTGATACGGCACCGCTGTACGGGCGGACTCCGCCTTGAAGTAGTCGATGTTCTAGCCGTCGATGTTCATGGTGACGCGGCGGCGCGCCTTCCCGATGTAGGGATTCGGAACGCTGTTGGAGAAATCGACCTCGGCGGGCATCTCCATAATCTCGTCCTTGCCATTCATTTCGATAGCTCCAATACTGCCGTCCCTCTGTCCTCGTCGATTTCTCGCCGAGATTATCCTGATGGTCGAGCCGCCATGCCTCTCGCAATGGCAAACCGTCAGCACCCACGATTCCAGAACGTTGAAATTTGCAACGTTCTACCAGCGCGTGGTTCGTTTTGAAGGTAATTCATGGGACCATTTGTCGGTAATCCGTGGGTCATTTTTCCTTTGCTTTAGTTCATCCCTATCAGGAAGAACCTCTCCTCGTAGTCCGAGTGCTTGCTGTTTTCCTGAGCCCGGGAACGGCGGAGGGCCTCGTTGCTCCCAACGGTTCGGGGAAAACCGCCCTTCTGGAAGCGCTATCGGGCCAATTTCCCACCCGTATCCGCTCGGGAAGCCTGGCGGCAGACGGGATCCGCCAACGTCAATCGGCCGAATTCGCGGAACTTGTCTACCTGAGCTCTTCAGGCGGCGCGGATCTCTACCCCACGCTATCGGCCATCGAGCACCTTGCTTTCGTTAGGGAGGCGTGGAAATCGGCCGCCGACATCGACTCGCTCTGCAGCTCCCTCGGAATCTCCCCATATCTCGACAAGCCGACCCGTAAACTCTCGACAGGAATGAAGCAGCAGGTAAAGCTTGCCATGGCGATATCGACCGATTGCCCGTACCTCATCCTCGATGAACCGCTGAACGGCCTCGACCCGGGAAAGTGGAAAACCTCCTGCGACGCGATGCGCAACGAGGTGGCGCGGGGACGAAGCGTGCTCATTTCAAGCCATCTGCTCGACGACCTGGCAGACCTCACCAGCTCGTTCTACTTCATCGAGGCCGGCACGCTCGTGGAAAAGATCAAGTCGTCCTCGCAGACGCTCAAGCAGGAATACCTCGATACATACGAGAGATGAATGTGGGGGAGTGTTCGGATGAAGTTGATATTTAAGGTCCTGCTCGTGTTGTGCCGAAAAGACCGTGAACCTTTTGTGGGACACGTGGCGCCGTGGTACCATAGCCAAGTTTGTTGTCTTGGTCGGAAACCAAGACGCCTTATGCGCTGATCGGTAACCAGCGCCTGACCAATAAGGAGTCCTACCATGAAGCAGGGTATCCATCCCCAGTATGTCGAGTGCACGGTGACGTGCTCCTGCGGCAACACCTTCAAGACGCACGCTACCGTGTCCGAGATGAAGGTCGAGCTTAGCAACGAGTGCCACCCGTTCTACACCGGCCAGCAGAAGTTCGTCGACACCGGTGGACGCGTCCAGCGCTTCGCCGACAAGTTCGGTGGCGCCGCTGCCGCCCAGCTCAAGAAGGCCGAGGAGGCCAAGGCTGCCAAGGCCGCCAAGGCTGCTGAGGCCGAGGCCGCTCGCAAGGCCGCCGCTGAGGCTAAGGCTGCCGAGAAGGCTAAGCGTGCCGCTAAGTTTGCCGAGGAGGCTGCCAAGCAGGCCGCCGAGGCTCCCGCAGAGGCTCCCGTCGAGGAGGCCGCTGCCGAGGTCGAGACCACCGAGGCTGCTGAGTAAATAGTTCGCCGCGGAATCACTCGCATTCATGGCATAAGGGCCGTGCATCCGTTTGGGTGCGCGGCCCTTTTCTTTTTGATTAGTGCAAACTAACCTGTCCCCATGGCACCACATGGCAGAGAGGCAGCGTTTGCCCAGATAGACCTGCCAAAATTAACTTGTCCCATTGTGGCAGGTTGGTCGTAGTTATTACGTGGCGGTCGAGCTCGACCGTATAGGCCGCACCTTGTTTGGCTAAAGTACAATCATCTGTGTTTAACTCGCCCGCAGCTGCACGGCGTGGGCGATGGCCAAAAAAGGAAAACCACATGGGATTCATGTCAAAGCTGCTGTCCTTTGGATCCGATAAGGACCTTAAGCGCTACTACAAGATCGTCGACCAGATCAACGGTCTTGAGCCCCAGTTTGAGAAGATGACCGAGGAGGAACTCCGCGCCCAGACCGATAAGTTCCGCGAGCGTTACGCCAACGGTGAGTCGCTCGACGACATGCTTCCCGAGGCCTTTGCCACCGTGCGTGAGGCTTCCAAGCGCACCATGGGTATGCGCCACTTTGACGTGCAGCTCATTGGCGCTATGGCACTGCACGAGGGCCACATTGCCGAGATGAAGACTGGCGAAGGTAAGACCCTCGTCTCCACGTTGGCCGGCTATCTCAACGCTATTGCCGGCAAAGGCGTGCACGTCGTTACTGTCAATGATTACCTTGCCAAGCGCGACTCCGAGTGGATGGGCCGCATCTATAAGTACCTGGGCATGACCGTCGGTCTGCTCCAGAACAATATGCCGCTCGAGCTCAAGCGCCCGGCCTACCAGGCCGACGTCACCTACGGTACCAACTCCGAGTTCGGCTTTGATTACCTGCGCGACAACATGGTTACCCGTCCCGAGCAGCGCGTGCAGCGCGGCCACAACTACGCCATCGTCGACGAGGTTGACTCCATCCTGATCGATGAGGCCAGGACGCCGCTCATTATCTCGGGCGCTGGCACCAAGTCCGCCAGTACCTACAAGGACTTCGCGCGTGCCGTGCGTGGCCTTGAGCGCGGCGAGGACGTGTCGCACGACATGCTCACCGCCACCGAGGACGTGGAGCCCACGGGCGACTATGTCATGGACGAGGCCAAGCACACCATTGCCGCCACCGAGCGCGGCCTTAAGAAAATCGAGCGCCGCCTGGGTATCGATGACATCTATGCCGATCTCTCCGGCCAGCTGGTCAACCACCTGCAGCAAGCGCTGAAGGCCCAGTACATGTTCCACCGCGATAAGCAGTACGTGGTCACCAACGGCGAGGTCAAGATCGTCGACGAGTTCACCGGCCGCATCATGGAGGGCCGCCGCTATTCTGAGGGACTGCACCAGGCCATCGAGGCTAAAGAGGGCGTGCTCGTACGCGAGGAGAACCAGACCCTGGCCACCATCACCCTGCAGAACTACTTCCGTCTGTATGACAAGCTCTCCGGCATGACCGGCACGGCACTTACCGAGGATGCCGAGTTCCGCGAGATCTACAAGCTGCCTGTCGAGGTCATCCCCTCCAACAAGCCAGTGCAGCGCGTGGACCACGAGGACCTGGTGTACCGCACCATTCAGGCCAAGTACAACGCCGTTGCCGACGACGTTGAGCGTCGTCATGCCAAGGGCCAACCGGTCCTGGTAGGCACCGTCTCCATCGAGAGCTCCGAGAAGCTGTCCGCCGCCCTTACCAAGCGTGGCATCGCGCACGAGGTCCTCAACGCCAAGCACCATGAACGCGAGGCCCACATCGTGGCCCAGGCCGGACGCTACGGCGCCGTGACCATCGCCACCAACATGGCCGGTCGTGGTACCGACATCCTGCTGGGCGGCAACCCCGACGAGTTGGTGCGCGAGCGCCTGGAGTACGAGGGCCTGACCATGGAGGACGTGACGCCCGAGCAGCTCGAGCAGTTTAACGCCGAGGCCAAGGAGACTTGCAAGGCCGAGCGCGAGCGCGTGCTTGCCGCCGGTGGCCTGACCGTTATCGGCACCGAGCGCCACGAGTCCCGTCGTATCGACAACCAGCTGCGCGGCCGTTCCGGCCGTCAGGGCGATCCGGGCGAGACCCAGTTCTACCTGTCGCTCGAGGACGACCTCATGCGCCTGTTCGGCGGCGACAAGATGGACCGCGTCTCCAAGATGATGGTCACGGCCGACATGGGCGACGACATGCCCATCCAGCACAAGATCATCTCCAAGGCCGTCGAGAGCGCCCAGCACAAGGTCGAGAGCATCAACTTCTCCATGCGTAAGAGCGTCCTTGAGTACGACGACGTCATGAACAAGCAGCGCCAGGTCATCTACGCCGAGCGCAATAAGATTCTTGACGGCAAGGACCTGACCGCCCACATCACCGAGGTCATGCACGATACCGTCTACCGTTGCGTGCAGGAGTTCTGCACCAAGGACAGCCACGATGGCGAGCGCGACCTGGAGGGCCTGCGCAAGTGGGTTGTGGAGCTCACCGGCCACATCGATACGCCGAAGTTCCCCGACGAGGATTATGAGGCCCTGGCTGCCGATGTCCTGGCTTACGTAGAGAAGTGCTACAACATGAAGGCCGAGCGCTTGGGCGAGGACCTGATGCGCGAGCTCAACACCCAGGTCATGCTGCGCGTCATCGATACCCGCTGGATGAACTACCTGCAGGAGATGGACTACCTCAAGACCGGCATCGGCCTGCGCGGCTTTGGCCAGCGCGACCCGCTGGTTGAGTACAAGACCGAGGCCTACGGCGCGTTCCAGATACTCGTCGACACCATGTACGAGGATTACCTGCGTACGGTTCTGCGCATCGAGATCAAGGCTGCCCCGCGTGCCGTGGAGCACAAGGAGGAGCCCGCGCTCGAGGGTGCGCACTTCTCCGGTCCTGCCGAGGTCGATGGTGACAACGGCGGCTCGGTGCTGCGCAAGCAGGCGCAGGTGCAGGCCCGCACGGCTGTCCAGGGTGGTCCGGCTGCCGTCAACAACGGTGGCAAGGTGACCACCTATCGCAAGTCCGAGAGCGACGATCCGTACGTCAACGTGGGCCGCAACGACCCGTGCCCCTGCGGTAGCGGCAAGAAGTTTAAGTACTGCCACGGCAGGAATCGTTAATGGCTGAGGCTTTAGAGGTAACGCCCGCCGAGCTGGACGCGTTTGCGGACCGGCTCGGTGAGGTCGAGTCGTATCTCCATTTGGACGAGAAGCGTACCCGCGTGTCCGAGCTCGAGGCCAAAAGTGTTGCCCCTGGCTTTTGGGATGACGCCGACGCCGCCCGTGCCACCATGGAGGAGATTGCGCGCACCAAGGAAGATATCGCTGCCGTGGACACCGCGCGCGGCGAGCTTTCCGATGCCCGCGCCGCGCTGGAGCTTGCCGAGGAGATGGGGGATGACCCCGACGCCGCCGCCCTTCGCGAGGAGGCCGCAGCCACGGCTGAGCGCCTGGCCCGTGCCATCGATGAGCTTGAGCTTTCGAGCTGGTTTACCGGTGAGTTCGATCACGGCGATGCCATCGTGACCATCAAGCCCGGACAGGGTGGTCTGGAGGCCCAGGACTGGACCTTCATGCTCTTTAAGATGTACATGAAGTACTGCCAGCGTCGCGGCTGGAAGGTCACCATCAACGACTGTCCCGCGGCCGAGGTTATCGGCATCGACCGCGCGACCTTTACCGTCGAGGGCAAGGACGCATTTGGCATGCTGCGCGCCGAGGCCGGCGTCCACCGCTTGGTTCGCATTAGCCCCACCGACGACAAGAAGCGCCGCCAGACCACGTTTGCCGGCGTCGAGGTCATCCCCGCGCTACCCGATGATATCGACATCGAGATCAGTCCTGACGACATCCGCGTGGACGTGTACCACGCGAGCGGCCCGGGCGGTCAGGGCGTCAACACCACCGACTCCGCCGTGCGCGTGACGCATTTCCCCAGCGGCATTGTGGTCACCTGCCAAAACGAGCGCAGCCAGATCCAGAACAAGGCCGCGTGCATGCAGATCCTCAAGGCTCGCCTGTACGAGATTGAGCTCGAGAAGCGCGCCGAGGCCCTGGATGAGATCCGCGGACCCAAGACCACGATTGGTTTTGGCAACCAGATTCGCAGCTACGTGCTCTACCCGTACCAGATGGTCAAGGACCTACGCACGGGCGTGGAGACCAGCAATGTCGAGGCCGTTCTTGACGATGGCGACCTGGACCCGTTTGTGATCGGCTATCATCGCTGGGCAACCGGCAACGCCGATGCGGAAAGCTCGGGCGCCTAGGCACATGGTTGGCTCCGGGTCGATGCAAACACTTCGCAGGGGTGGTATTTGCTCGGTGAATCGGTAGAATCGAATACAGCAAGAAGTTCAAAGCGCATCCGACGGGGTGCGCTTTTTTGAGGGAGGCAGCATGGCATATCGTCTGGACATCAAACGCATTCTTTCGCTGAACTTCTTTCACGATCTGCCCAAGATTATGCTGGGCTGTGCTCTGGCCGCTATCGCGACGGACCTGATTTTGATTCCCAACGGTCTTGCCGCCGGCGGCGTTACGGGTCTCGCCACGATTATCCAGGCGGTCGGTGCGTCTCATGGCGTCTCGCTGCCTGTCGGTATTCAAACCATTGTGATGAATGCCTTGCTGCTGCTGGTCGTTATGCGCGAGGGTGGCATGTTCTACGTGGTGCAGACGGCGACGGGTTTTGTGCTGCTGGGCTTTTTCACCGACCTGTTCGCTCCGTTTGTGGCGCCGCTGGCACATGCCGATCTGATGCTGCCCGCTATGTGGGGTGGCATTATCACGGGCATCGGCTACGGCATGGTGCTGCGCGCCGGTGCTAACACTGGTGGTTCCGACACCATCGGTCAGATTATCTCGCGCAATACATCGCTGCCGGTTGGCTCGACCGTCATGGCGATCGATGTTGCCGTGTGCGCGCTGTCGGCCCCGGTCTTTTCGGTCGAAAACGCGCTGTATGCGGGTCTTTCGATGGTCATTAGCGGCTACGTGATCGATGCCGTGGTCGATGGTGGCAACAGGCGCCGTATGGTGCTCATCATCTCGGACAAGTTTCCCGATATCGCGGCCGACATCATGTATGGCTTGGGTCGCGGCTGCACCAAGTTTAAGGCGACCGGTATGTACTCGGGCGCCGAGAAGCCGGTGATCATGGTCATTGTGAGCCGCCGCGAGCTCAACACGCTCAAGACCATTGTGCGTGAGCGCGATCCTCGCGCCATTGTGACGGTCGCCGACGTTACGGAAACCTTCGGCGAGGGCTTCAAGGACATTAGCGCGTAGGGCCGACTGCGTTCCATCCAAAAGACGTTCACATTGATAAACCGTTTCATCAGCGGTTCTGCCTGCTAAATTGTTCAAATAATGATAAAAACTCTGGTAAAGCCATCAGTTTCCAGCATAATGAATGACGTACGTGCATTGCGGCTGTGTTGGGACTACCTTTCCGTGCCGTGCGCATCTTGTCTAAAGAGGATGAAAGGAAGGCACAATGAGCGACGAAGAGCTCAAAAAGGTTGCCA
>URYW01000086.1 GCA_900552145.1 uncultured Collinsella sp.
GCCCGCGCGCGCAAGCCCAACCACGAGCAGACCATGCTCGCTGCCACCATTGGCCAGGATCCGCCCGATGCCGAGACCTGGGATATCAACGGTGGCTGGACGACGCGCGAGCAGCTCAACGACATGGAATTTGAGGCATACGAGGAGCTCGTGCGATGGATGGCCGCGCTGCCGCTCTACGCGGTGGTCGAGACTGCCGAGCGGCCGTACCTGCTGGTGCACGCCGGCATTCAGACCGAGGCGGCGCGTGCGTTTTTGCTTGAGCATGGTGTCGATTGTGCCGATGGCGTCGGAGCGGTGGGTGCTGATCGCGAGCTGCTGCAGCAGATGCTCGCAGTGCAGTCGTCCGATGACCTGCTGTGGATTCGTCACGGCTATTGGGATGTGCCGACCGGGCTGCTTTCTGCCGAGGGCAAGGGTCCGGTCGTGGTGAGCGGTCACACGCCAACGGTGTCGCTCGGGCGTTATTGCGAGGTCGGTGGTCTTGCGGGGCTCGATGAGGAGTCGGGCCGCGGGCAGATCGTGCGCCTGGGCGGCGAGGATGCCGCCGGTGTGCCCGATCGCATCGACATCGACTGCGCTGCCGCCACCGGCTCCGAGTTCGGTCGCGTGGGCATCCTGCGCCTGGACGACGGGGCGGAGTTCTACGCGAACATCAACCCGGGCGAATAATCGGTGCAAGGGGTAGCTAATTTGGGATGGGGCTTTTTTGACTACTTTTGCCCTTCTGCCCGCTAATTGATTTCTCTGGGACGGGGATTAAATAATCATTTGGCTGCCCGCTGGCTAAGTGAGTAGACTTTTTTGGAAATGCCGAGCACCCAACATATTTGCCTCAATAAAACCGCAGGTCACAGACTTGTGCTCTGTTGGTGTGGTCGGAGATTCGGTAAAAGTCTACTCACTTAGTTTTGCGTGATGAATATTGTCCGCAACGAGACCCCAGCCGGGGCGATTCCATCGCAAATTCCGGTGACCGGGGCAGCTAATTAGGCGCCGTACGGATTCCGGTCCCTCTCTATGCGTTGGCGGATGCGGCGGTACTCGATAATCAGCAGCACCAGGAGTAGGGCCATGATGGCTAGGTAGCTCACCACAGCGCCCATCAGACCCAGCAGGTTGATCAGGATCACCGGCAGCACCACGCTTACGGCGAAGCAGATCAGGTAGATCTTGGTGACGTCGCCAGCGTGGCGCAATACCGTGATGATGGCGTAGATAAAATCGATGGCCGCGGTGACGCCGCCGGCGACGACCATCAGCAGCGCCAGCGTACGGTAGCGCTCAAAGCTGAGACCGTACATAAAGCTCATGAGGGGAATACCGGGACCTGCCATAAATGCGGCGCACACGCCGGTGATGACCACGATCAGCGCCATAACGGCAACAATAATCAGGTCAAAGCGACGACGCTTGCGAGGATTAGCCCAAATGCTCGACAAGCGCAGGAGCTGCGGTTTATAGACAAATCCAATGCTCAACAGAATAGCCTGAGCTGGAAAAAACAGGGCATTAAAGTACAGCTGGTATTTGTAGGCTAGTGTTCCTTCCATCACAAACTTGGGCATGCTCTCGATAAGATTGAACAGGAATAGCGCGCCAAAGAGTGGGGCGCACTGGACAAACAGGTGGCCGACCTCGCGCAGGCTTACGCGGCGCGATTTTTCGGTCTCGAGCAGGGCGAGCGGCGCGGTGACCAGCACGAGCGAGGCGATCGCGGCGATGCCCATGGCCATGGCCGCGATGGGCATGCTACGCGTGAGGAACAGCGCCACGCTGAAGACCGCGATGACGCCGACGGAGCGTAGCGTTTGACTCATTCCAGCCAAGTAGAGCTTGTCGGCCTGCTGCAGGCGGCCTTCGTACACGTCGGCGACGCCGTCGATGACCTTATACAGGTAGACGCCCAGGCCGATCGTCGCCATCTGCGCGTCATAGCCGCGGGCGCTGCTATACATGAGGCCGCAGCCTAGGGCGAGCGCTCCGCAGATCCAACGATTGAGCTGGTAGGAGGCGAAGGACGTCTTTTCGTCGATGTCCGAGACCTGGAAATTGCGCACGCCGTAGTTGCACGCGATCATGATGAGCGTGCCGGTGACAAAGGCGATGGAGAACTTGCCGGCTTCTTCGGCGCCCACGAGCTGCGTAGACACGATGGTGAGCAACGGAAACGCCAGACCCCACACGGCGGTGCCGAGGGTGTTCCAAAGATAGTCGCGGCTGGTGGCGTGCTCTTCGTATTCAGCCTCTTGCGTGGAGAACCCGCCGCCGTAGACGGCGCCGAGCAGACGGTTCCACCAAGCGTTGACCATGCGGCGGACGGGGCCGGGCTCCCGATCGCGTTCGCGCCGGCGACGTGTGGCTTGGCTGCTATCGGGCCCGCCGGCGTTGCGCTGACTCAGCTCCTGGATGCGTGCGAGCTCTTCGGCCGTGTGGGAGGCAGGGAAGAGGCCGTTCTCGATGCGGCCGCCCTGGGCCTTCGCGGCGCCGTCTTTCGATGCAGCGGGGTTGGAGATGCCGTTACGGCGGGCGATGGCGCGGCGAATGCTATCGAGGGGCGTGATGCTCAAAGCGGGGTCCTTTCTATTGCTGCGCTCTAGTATAGACACCGCGGTGTCCGCTCGTGTTTTTGAACAGATTGTTCGATAATTTCGGCGGCGCCATTCGGTAGTCGGCACTTAGGGACGTTCCTTATGTGCCGGCACTTTGGGAACGTCCCTAAGTGCCGGCATCCGGGGGCGCTCCTTGAATGTTGCCTGTTCAAGAGTGTTCCCAATGACTAGGCGTTTAAAAACGTCCCCAATGACTAGGCCGCTTGCCTGCGATTTTTGACCGTTGGGCGGGCTTGCCGCCCTTGCCGCAAAAACGTTTTTGCATATCGGGTACAACGGCTTTACGTGAGTAAAGTGCGCGTCGCGTCCACGTGTCGCGTTTTTAAAGGAGGCCCCATGCCTGGTGTTACCCCTGCAGAAGTTCTGTCCAACTTTGGTATTACGCTCGTTGAAGATCCCGCCGAGAATCAACCCCGTCTGCTGGTGGACCTGCCGGCGGCAGAGCTTGTCGAGCACGCTATTCGTCGCAAAGAGGGCCGTATGGCTTCTAATGGCGCGCTCGTGATCGAGACGGGGGAGCGCACTGGTCGTTCGCCCAACGATCGTTTTATCGTTGACACCCCCGATGTTCACGACAAGATCGCCTGGGGTGCGGTCAACCGCCCACTGTCCGTCGAGAGCTATGAGGCCATCAAGGCCGGCATCGTCGACTATCTCAACGAGCGCGACGTGTTCGTCACGCGCGGCATGGCGGGCGCTGACCGCAACCACACGCGTCGCCTGCTTGTTGCCTGCGAGCGTGCCAGCCAGGCACTCTTCATTAAGCAAATGCTCGCCCGTCCGCTCGCCCGCGAAATCGCGCGCACCGGCGAGCCCGACTTCTGCGTGCTCGCAGCGCCCGGTTACCAGTGCGATCCTGCCATCAAGGGCCTCAACTCCAGCGCCGCCGTGGTCATCAACTTCCAGGAACGCGTGATTCTGGTCGCCGGCACCGGCTACTCCGGCGAGATTAAAAAGTCGATCTTTAGCGTCATGAACTATCTGCTGCCCGTCGAGGATGACGTGCTGCCCATGCACTGCTCGGCCAGCATGGATCCCGTCACGCACGAGACTGCCGTGTTCTTTGGCCTGTCCGGCACGGGCAAGACCACGCTTTCTGCCAACCCCACGCGCCTGCTGATCGGCGACGACGAGCACGGCTGGTCCGACATGGGCATCTTCAACATCGAGGGTGGCTGCTACGCAAAATGCGAGGGCCTGGACGCCTTCCACGAGCCCGAGATCTTCAACGCCGTCCGTTTTGGCGCCATTTGCGAAAACGTGGTGCTCGACGAGAGCCGCAAGCCCAACTACGACGACATCTCGATCACGCACAACACGCGCGTGGCCTATCCCGTGGAGCACATTCCTAACGCGTGGACTAAGGGCATGGGCACCACTCCGAGTGTCGTGCTGTTCCTGACTTGCGACGCTTTTGGCGTGCTGCCGCCCATCTCACGCCTGACGGCTGATGCCGCCATGTACCACTTTGTGACGGGCTTTACGGCTAAGATTCCCGGCACCGAGGTCGGCGTCACCGAGCCCACGCCCACGTTCTCTTCGCTGTTCGGCGAGCCGTTTATGCCGCTCGACCCCATGGTTTACGCCAAGATGCTTGGCGAGCGCATTGCCGACGGCCGCACACGCGTGTACCTGGTCAACACCGGCTGGATTGGCGGCGGTTATGGTGTGGGCCATCGCATCGAGCTTGCCTACACGCGCGCCCTGGTGGCCCGCGCCCTCGACGGTACCATCGAGGACAGCGAGTTCTTGCACGACGACATCTTTAACGTCGACATTCCCACGACGTGCCACGGCGTGCCCGATGGCATCCTGGTGCCGCGCCAATACTGGCAGAGCACCGCGCGCTACGACGAGGCCACGCACAACCTGGCGGTGATGTTCGAGGAGAACTTCGAGAAGAAGTACTCGCACCTGCCCGAGTCCGTCAAAGCCGCCGGTCCGCACGCCCAGGTGTCCGCCGAGGCCCGTCATCGCGGCCGCGGCCTGCTGGGGCTCCGCCACTAGCGTCGCCTCAGACTCAAAACCATCATAAAGGGGGCACCTTTGTGGTGGTTTTGCTCGCGCGGATGACTCGGGTTACAATACGCCTGACATATCGTCCCCTTCTCCGGATGGGGACAGCGTAAGCGCTCTTGTGGCGGCACCGTAGGACTTTGAAGGTGGCCGCTGTGAGGGCGCTTTTTGTTTAGGTGCCCTCACTCGGGCGCGCACAATGAAGGGAGCACGTATGAAGAGCTTTGTTGCCGAGAATTCGTTTTGGGAGCTGTTTCCGCAGGCAGCGGTCGGTGTGGTGGTCGTAAAGGGCATGAAGCCCGCGGCCCAGATATCCCAGGAGGACGTGGACGCGATCG
Source organism: uncultured Collinsella sp. (assembly GCA_900552145.1). Lineage (GTDB taxonomy): Bacteria > Actinomycetota > Coriobacteriia > Coriobacteriales > Coriobacteriaceae > Collinsella. The sequence continues at coordinate 4,967 of URYW01000086.1, forward strand.
CTGCGTTGCTCGATCGTGCCAATATCGACGCGGAGCGTCATCTGACCAGCGATACTATCAGCGAGAACGCTCCGGTCAAGGCATGGCGCGAGGCCTATCGTCTGTTCAAGACCAAAAAGGGCGCGCGTTGCTCAATCGAGAACTTGCTCAAACGCGTGCTCAAAGGCAAGCCGGTGGGCCACATTACGCCCGCGGTGGACATCTATAACACGGTGTCGCTGACCTACGCGCTGCCTGTGGGAGGCGAGGATTTGCATGCGATCGAGGGAGACCTTCGCTTGAAGGTGACCGACGGTGGCGATGCGTTCTTGCCGCTTGGCGAGGAGGCGGACGATCCGACGCTGCCCGGCGAGCTTGCCTACATCGATGATGCGGGCGCCGTATGCCGATGCTGGAACTGGCGCGACGGCGTTCGCACGGCGCTGTCCGACGATTCGGCCGATGCATTCCTGGCGATTGAGTGCGTGGAGCCCGAGCGTATGGGGGAATGCCAGGCTGCCGTTGAGCGTCTCGCCGAGTTGCTCGAGCGTTATCTGGGGGCGACGGTTGTCGTTAAGACGCTTGTGACCCGCGACAACCCGCGCGTGGAACTGTAGCTCGGCCCAAACCACCACAAAGGTGCCTGTGAACTTTGTGGTGGTTTTTATGTTGATAGGTAAACAAATAGGGCGTGCAGGGCTGACGGCCGTTAAGTACGGCTAAGATGTTTACCCGTTAGCATTATGCAAGCGAAAGGCGGTCGTCTCCCATGCAGCAGAGCGACGAGACACGTTTCGAGGACTTTGTCGGACTGATCAGCGGGCTCTACAAGGAGATCCAGCGCATTAAGACATCCGAGGGCGCAAGGCTGGGCCTCAAGGGCTCCGACGTTATGTGTCTGTACTATCTTGAGCGCAGCAAGGACGGCCTGACTGGCGCTGACCTGGCTCGCATGGCAGGCGTGACCCGCGCCGCCGTCTCGCGTACGCTCGCGCATCTGGAGGAGGGCGGCTACGTCGAGGTCGACGATTCGGGCGATGCCGCCGTTAAGTATCGTGCTCCGGTGCGCCTGACCGCTCTGGGCGGCGAGAGCATGAGCGAGGCCGATCGCATCATTCGCGAAGTGCTCGACACCACCGGTAAGGCCATGGGCGTGGAGCAGCGTGAGCAGATGTACGCGTCGCTACGTACGATTCTCAACACCCTGCGCGAGATCTAAGGCCGCCAAGGCATTTGCTTCCAATTAACAACTGCATAGTCCCGTCTGAGCGCGTATGCCGTGCCGGGGCATTGCTGTCAAAATTCCCTGCGCGGGACCTGCGCAAGAAAGGATTCGCTATGTCCATTCGTATTATTACCGATTCCGCGAGCGATATGTCGCCGGCTGAGCACCCCGCTCTGCGTGTTCTGCCGCTGTCCGTCACCTTTGGCACCGATGTGTACATGGATGGCGTCGACATCGATCACCAGCGCTTTTACGAGATGCTCGTGGAGCGCGATGAGCTGCCCAAGACCGGCCAGGTCAACCCGTACGCGTTTTCGCAGGCTATTGCCGAGGCGCGTGAGGCCGGCGATGAAGCTGTGATTATTACCGTGTGCGCTAAGCTTTCGGGCACCAATCAGAGTGCCCGTACCGCACTTGCCGAGGCGCCGGGCGGCGACGTGTACGTGGTGGATAGCAATTCCGTCACTCTGGGCGAGCGTGTCCTGGTCGAGTATGCCCTGTGCCTGGTGGACGAGGGCCGCAGTGCGGCTCAGATCGCGGCGGCCGTCGAGGCCGTCCGTGACCGCGTGGTCGTCATCGGCCTGCTCGAGACGCTGGAGTATCTGGTGCGCGGCGGTCGTCTGTCTGCTGCGGCCGGCGCTGTGGGTACGCTGCTCAACGTAAAGCCCGTGGTGGCTGTCGAGGACGGTATGATCGTGCAACTGGGTAAGGCGCGCGGTTCCAAGAACGGCCGCAACCTGCTGAACCAAAAGGTCGAAAAGGCGGGCGGCATCGACTTTTCCATGCCGCTGGCGCTCGGCTATACGGGTCTTTCGGATGCGGTGCTCAAGAAGTATATCGAGGACAGCGCGGACGAGAACGCCGTTATGTGGAGCGCGTGTTTCATTCCCGATCAGCTGGGGACGGATTTCAACAACTATTATCAGCTGGCGATGGGCGATTTTTACGAAGATTCCGACGGGGTTAAGACGGGCGACGCGCAGGCCGTCATCTCTGCGCTGAACGCTAAGATAGACGTCTGCGTCAACGACATTATCGCCAGGTACGGCTGGACTTTTTCGGAGTAAGTTAATATGCGTTCAGCAGGAAAAATAAAAAAATCCCAGAACGTCGCTTATCTATGGGTGCTACTGCCCTTTTTGGTCGTGTTTTTGTTCTGCGTGTATCCCGCCGCGGCGGCGATCGTGCGTTCGTTCATGAACTGGACGCCCTCGCAGAGCAGCTGGGCGGGACTTGCGAACTATCGGGAAATT
>URYW01000087.1 GCA_900552145.1 uncultured Collinsella sp.
CAAACTAGCCTCTCTTCATGAGCCCCGCAGTCCGCTCCGACTGCGGGGCTTTTGCTATTCACCTAGTCATTGGGGACGTTCTTAAACGACTAGTCAAAAGGGACACTCTTGCCGCGAGCAGGTACGACACCTGGGGATTTACGACTAAGAGGCTAGTACGTCAGATCGTGAGTTGCCTGAAACCAAACGACGACACCTAAGACGCGAAGACGATGCCTGTCCAGAGTGATGTTGGGTTCTTCTGTCAAATAGGAATACGTTGACAGCGCAATCGTGTTCCCTCGAATTTCATATCGCCGAATAACTATGGCCGATGCGTCTACCATGGCAACGACGGTGCATCCGTTCCACGGTTTAGCGACAGGATCGACCAGCAGAACGCAGCTTTGCGGATAGCAGCGTGACATGCTGCTGTTGTTCATCTGAACTAGAAAGCCTCCCGGGTGCCTTTCGAGAACGGGTCCTGGAACGAAGGTATGCCCACTTTTCTTAAGGCTAAAGCCACCGTTGCAGCGTACGATTTTATAGATCCCGCATTCTTCGTTTTGGGCCACGGTCGGGCTTTTTTCAGGCCGCGAGCTTAAGCCGGCAGAGGCAAGGCCGCTATTACTTGCGGCGAGCTCATCAAACGTTACATCAAAAAGCTCGGTCAGCTTATCGAGAGTCGACACCTTGACGGCGGTGTGTCCACGTTCCCAACGACATACTGTTTCTTTGGTAACGCCGAGCATGTCGGCAAATTGCTGCTGCGTCAAGCCTTCGCGGGTTCTAAGGCATTTAATGTTATCCCCTTGGGCCATGTTATTCATCACGCCTAAGTGGCAAGCACAAACAGTTGGGCCCGCCAAAGCCGTTTGTCAGCTCGTGTATGGAAATGGGAACAAGATCGATTCCGGCCTGTTCAAGAGCAGCGTTCGTCGCTTGATTCTCTTCATAGACACAGACTTTGCCCGGTCGGAGGCACAGCACACTGGCTGCGTTATTCGTGCACTCTTTTTCTGCCAAATTGGGATTAGATCCACCGCAGGGAATAAAACGAAGCTCGGGTATGCCGAGCGCGGCGGCCAGCGCCTCCTTGACTCCTTTTTCGACGGCGTGAATCTGGCAGAGATTCTCTGCTCGATTTCGCGTAATCTGATAAGAGTGAGATTCCGCGAGTAGCTGGGGGTCGACAACAAAAGTATCGTAGTCGCCCCGGCTTAGGTACGTATCAAGATGGATACACAGGCTCCGCTCGGGTACCTCAATTGCCCATACGGCGTCGATGCTCGAGTCGGGATTCCACAGGAGGGTACGAGCGAGCATATCGATGGCTGCAGATTCGGATCTCTGAGAGATGCCGACTGCGACATTATGAGCATCAAGATTGATGATATCGCCCCCTTCAATATGGAAGGTCGAATCGTGACGATAAAACGAGGGCGTGTCCTTGAAATTGGGATGGTATTTAAAAATCGTTTGGTAGAGCGCTACTTCGCGATTGCGCTCGGGCCAATACATGTGGTTGAAGGAGATGCCGGAGCCGATGGTGCTTACCGGGTCGCGCACGAACCACATGGTGTTTAATGGGCTAACGAGCAGCTCGTCAGGGGCATAGGCCTCGCCGGTTAATTCGGCGAGTCTGTCCCCGCCGTCGAAGCAGTATGTAACTTGCCCGTGGCGGATGCCGCCAATCGATGCCGAGACGAGCTCCTGCGCCGATCGGGTGTGTTCAAGATGCTCGCGGACTGCTTGCTGCAACTCGGCGCCAATCGCGCCGCATTCATCGACAAAGGAATCGACAAAAGATGCTCGAGCTTCGGGGCACGAGTCAAGCGCTTCTATAAGAAGTTGGTCGAGATACAGAACCTCTACGCCTTCATGCTCGAGCACTGAGGTATAGGCATCACACTCAGCTAGGGCTCTATCCAAGTCAAATAGGCTGCTCGATGGTCTTAGGCTAAAAACTTGGCCAAAATGGCCTTCGGGATAGTTTTGGGTTTCGATACCGGGTCGATATAAAAGGGCCTGTTTAAGCTTACCGATTTCGCTGGTGACATGAATTGGCATTAGAACGCTCGCTTTAATTCGGATGATGACTGATGTCAATTATCGTTCTGCTGGGAGAAGTTTAAGTGAGTATGTTGTGGGTATCGGTGGACGGCTTAAGCTCTTGATTGAAAGTCACCAATTGATAAAAAATATCAATTTAGTTCGATAATTGAGCTTATATATCAACTAAAGCCCGTCTGCCTTTTAATACTATCCATTCGCATAAATATCTAATGTCAACTGGCGTGAAAACCGAATAATAAGGTTGCCGGCGAAAAGCTCGTATCGAAAACCTGCAAACTAAAGGAGGCATAATGGCCGAAGTGCAAAAGAAACGTGGGCTACGAATTCCGCACGTCTACACCATTATCTTCATTCTCATGGTGTTGACCGCAGCTCTTACGTGGATCGTTCCCTCCGGCTCGTTTGAGAGGCAGGAGCTCAACGGACGCGAGGTCACTGTTGCTGGAACATATGAGTCCGTTGAAAAGGTTTATGCGGACGAAGACGGCGCTGAGGTTGACCTGAAGCAAGGCCTGTTCGATGTGCTCGAGGCTCCTGCGGTGGGAATTCAGCAGGCAGTTGAGGTCGTTGCCTTTATTCTGATTGTCGGCGGATCCTTTCAGGTCATTACTGCCACTGGAGCTATCACCAACGGCGTGGCGCGCATCGTTAAGAAGTTCAAGAGTAAAGACATCCTGATTATTCCGATTTTGATGGCGGTTTTTGCGCTGGGCGGTAGCACGTTCGGCATGGCGGAGGAGACCCTTCCATTTTTTGCCATCTTGCTGCCGATTGTTATGGCTATGGGGTATGACTCCATTACGGCCTTTATGATCGTGTTCGTTGGCGCCCGTATTGGCTATATCGCATCGACGGTCAACCCCTTCAATGTTTTGATTGCTCAGGGAATTCTGAATATCCAGGGTAATCCCCAGCTCTGGCTTCGCGTTGTTGCCCTTGTTGTGCTGACCGCCATCGCTATTGCCTGGGTCGTGTTGTACGCTCGAAGGGTGAAGAAGAACCCCGAGTCCTCGATTGCTTACGCTGATGATATCGAGAAGCGCAAAGAGCATGCATCAAATGACGAGCTGCTCGAAGCCGATTTCACCGGGCGCCAGAAGGCCGTAATCATCGTATTCGTGCTTGGAATCGTCGCCATTGTCTGGGGTCTTGTCACCCAGGGCTGGTATATGAACGAGATCTCTGCAGTCTTTATGGCTATGGCGCTCCTGTCTGGCATCGTATCGGGCATGAGCGAGAAGGAGATTGCTACAGAGTTTGTTAAGGGTTTGGGCGACTTTGTTTTCTCTGCGGTCGTGGTCGGTCTTGCTCGAGGCATTTTGGTTATCGCCAACGATGGCTTGATTATCGATACGGTCCTAAACGCTCTTGCGACTGGCCTTGCCGGAATCCCCCCTGTTCTCTTTACCAGCATTTTGTATGTCGTTGACAACTTGCTTTCGATTCTGGTTCCCAGCTCTTCGGGCATCGCGGCGCTCACCATCCCCATCTTTGGGCCTCTGGTTGAGCTCATGGGGCTAAATCCAGAAGCTGCGGTTACTGGCCTTTCGATGGGATCTGCAGCGATGTCGCTGATTTCCCCCACCAGCGCAATGCTTGTCGCCGGTCTTGGTGTTTGCAAGATCTCTCTTGGCCAGTGGTGGCGAGTTTCCTGGAAGTTCTTCCTTGTGGTCAGTGCGGTCTGTCTCGTATTTACCGCGGTATCCGGTCTGCTTCCGATTGTCTAGCAAACGAAACGACAACTTTGTAAGCCATTGCAATAACAATTGAGCTCTAATCCAGAAAGGAACGATGATGAGCAAAGGTCTGAACGTTCATAGCGAAATTGGTGCCCTCAAGAAGGTATGCGTGCACCGACCGGGCTTGGACCTGGTAAACATGAAGGCGGAGGATTTTGAGCGCGCCTGGATTCATGACGCGTTTTATCTCGAGTATGCCCAGCGAGAGCATGACGAGTTTACTGATCTTCTTCGCGGTGCTGGCGCTGAGGTCGTCTATATGGAGGACTTGCTTGCCGAGACTTTCGATCAGGTTGAGGGTTCTCGTGCCGAGTTTATGAGCAAGTTCATTCCCGAGGCCAAGATCGAGAACCTGGCGCTTCGTCAGGCAGTCGTGGAGAAGCTCGACTCCATCAAGGACAACAAAGAGTTTGTCCTTACCGCTATGGGCGGCCTTTACGTACGCGATCTCGAGATTCCGCATGTGGGCGGTTCCCTTGCGGCCATGGATAGCGACGAGCTGAAGCCCGACGAAATGGTCTTGTTCCCGATGCCCGCTTCCTACTTCTCGCGTGATCCGATCGCTGTGGTCGGCAAGGGTGCGATGATGAACCGCATGTACTGGCATCAGCGCAACCGTGAGGTCGTATTCTATGAGACCATCATGCGCCACCATCCTGATTATGCTGGGGCTCCGCTTTGGTACGACCACAATAGCGATTGGCATATCGAAGGCGGCGACGTTCTGAACATTAACGCCACCACGCTTGCAATCGGTATTTCCGAGCGTACCCAGACCGCGGCCATCGACCAGCTTGCCAAGAATCTGTTCTGGGGCAAGGGCGAGTCCGAGATCGAGCAGGTATTTGCCATCAAGATCCCCCACGGCTATGCCTATATGCATCTTGATACGGTTTGTACTCAGGTTGATTACGATAAGTTTACCGTCTACCCCGGTATCTACGAGACGCTTCGTGCCTATCGACTCACCAAGGGCGATTCGGATGGCGAGGTCTGTATCGAGGAGATCGAGGGGACGATTCAGCAGATTCTTGAAATGGCAACCGGTATCGACCATATCACGATGATCGAATGTGGCGCCGGCGATCCGATCGAGGCATCCCGTGAGCAGTGGAACGATGGTTCCAACACGCTTGCTGTTGCGCCGGGTAAGGTGTGCGTCTATGAGCGCAACGTTGTTACTAATGATGCGCTTTATAAGGCGGGCGTTGAGCTGTTGGTTGCTCCTTCCGAAGAGCTGTCTCGTGGTCGTGGTGGCCCGCGCTGCATGACCATGCCGTTCTGGCGCGAAGAGATTTAATACCGTTCTGGCCCGAGATGCGCGGATGCGCGTTCTTCGCGCGCCGCGCACTCATCAATTAGGTAAATAATGAAAGGAACCTATCATGGCACTGAATCTTTCTGGTCGTAGTTTTCTGACCCTGCTCGATTTCACTACCGAGGAGATCGAGTATATGCTCGAGCTTTCGAGGGACTTTAAGAATCTCAAGCGCATGGGCGCTCCCCATCGTTATCTTGAGGGCAAGAACATCGTTCTGCTGTTTGAAAAGACTTCGACGCGTACGCGCTGCGCTTTTGAGGTGGGCGGTATGGATCTCGGCTTAGGTGTAACCTACCTTGCTCCCGGTTCGTCGCAGATGGGCTAAAAGGAGTCCATTGAGGATACCGCCCGCGTGCTTGGTCGCATGTACGACGGTATCGAGTATCGTGGCTCTGACCAGTCCATTGTTGAGGAGCTTGCCGATAAAGCCGGCGTTCCCGTGTGGAATGGTCTCACCAATGAGTATCACCCGACCCAGGCTTTGGCGGATATCCTTACGATGCGCGAGGAATTCGGTGACACGCGTGGCCTCAAGCTGACCTATCTCGGCAAGGAGCAGGGCAATGTAAGCGATTCCCTCATGGTGATCTGCGCTAAGCTCGGCATCAACTTCTGCTCTTGTGGGCCGAAGGGCGATGTTGAGGGCGCTACCCACTTTGATCCCGAGCTGCTTGAGACTTGCCAGAAGATCGCCGAGGAAAATGGCTGCACCATTCAGCTTACTGACAACATCGATGAAGGCGTAAAGGATGCCGATGTTATTTACACCGATGTCTGGGTTGGCATGGGCCAGGCTGAGGAGCTCTGGAAGAGCCGTATCAAGCTGCTCTCCCCGTACCGCGTAACCTCGGAGGTCATGGCGAAGGCAAACCCCAACGCTATCTTCATGCATTGTCTCCCGAGCTTCCACGATACCAAGACCACCATCGGAGCGGAAATCGCGGAGAAGTTCGGCGTAACCGAGATGGAGGTCACCGACGAGGTCTTCGAGTCCGATAAGTCTCGCGTCTTCCAAGAGGCAGAGAACCGCATGCATACCATTAAAGCTGTGATGTACGCTACTCTTCGATAAGGAGGCACGCATGTCCAAACCCTACGGTAAGCCCGATCGTATTGTCGTCGCCCTCGGCGGCAACGCCCTCGGCAACAACCCCGTCGAGCAGATCGAGGCCGTGAGCAACACCGCCCACGCCCTCCTCGGTCTCATCGAGCAGGGCAACGAGATCATCATCACCCACGGCAACGGCCCGCAGGTCGGCATGATCCAGAACGCCTTCGCCGCCGCCCACGACGCCATCGGCACCCCCGAGATGCCGCTGCCCGAGTGCGGCGCCATGTCCCAGGGCTACATCGGCTATCACCTGCAGCAGGGCATCGGCCGCGAGATGCACAAGCGCTATAAGCGCTGGCACGCCGCAACCGTCGTCACCCAGATCGAGTGCGATCCCGACGACCCCGCGTTCAAGAACCCGACCAAGCCGATCGGCCCCTTCTACACCGAGGAGCAGGCCAAGGAGTTCATGGCCGAGGATCCCTCCAAGGTCTTCGTCGAGGATTCCGGCCGCGGCTGGCGTCGCGTCGTCGCCTCCCCCGATCCCAAGAAGATCGTCGAGGCTGACTCCATCCTCAACCTGCTCGACAACGAGTTCATCGTCATCGCCTGCGGTGGCGGCGGCATCCCCGTCGTCCGCGACTACGAGAACAAGGGTTGCTACAAGGGCGTTCCCGCCGTCATCGACAAGGACCTGGGCGGCGAGCTGCTGGCCGAGGATTGCGACGCCGACGTCCTGTTCCTGTTGACCGCCGTCGAGCATGTCGCCATCAACTTCGGCAAGCCCAACCAGGAGGAGCTCGAGGACCTCACCGCCGACGAGGCCGAGCGCCTGGCCGACGAGGGCCAGTTCGGCAAGGGTTCCATGGAGCCCAAGGTCCGCGCTGCCATCAAGTTCGCCCGTTCCCGCAAGGGCCGCACCTGCATCATCGGCGCCCTGGACAAGGCCGCCGAGACCATGGCTGGCCTCTCCGGTACCCGCATTCACGAGTAGCCTCTACTCCATTGTCTCTCTCGTGGGCGCCAGGCAAAGCGCCCACAAACTAGCCTCTCTTCATGAGCCCCGCAGTCCGCTCCGACTGCGGGGCTTTTGCTATTCACCTAGTCATTGGGGAC
>URYW01000088.1 GCA_900552145.1 uncultured Collinsella sp.
GTGGCCGTGCTGCTTGTTGACCAGCTGACCAAGCTTGCGGTTCGGGCCGTGGGCGATGCGCTGCATGTGACTGTCATCCCCGGTGTGATCGACTTTATGTTTGTCCGCAATATCGGCGCTGCCTTTAGTATGGGTGAGGGGCATGGCATCGCGTTTGCCGTGCTGGCGTTGGCGGTCATTATCGCTATTGCCGTGTACCTCGTTCGTGCGCCCCGGCTCGCCCATCTTGAGGTTGTGGGCATGGCGATGGTTGCGGGCGGTGCTATCGGCAACGCTATCGATCGTTTGGCCTTTGGCTTCGTGACCGATTTTATTGCCACCACCTTCATCGACTTCCCCGTCTTCAATGTGGCCGATATTGGCATTACCTTGGGCGTCGTGCTCGCCCTCTTCGGCTACATGTTCTTGAGCCCTGCGGCCCGCGAGGTCGATGCGACCGCCGAGCTCAACGCCCGTGACGAGGCCCGTGCCAAGCGCAAGGCCCAGCAGCGTGGGGAGCGTGCCCGCAAGATTCGCGAAAGGAATGAGCGCTAATGGCCGACATCCATATTCTTGTTGCCGACGATGCCGCTGGTCAGCGCCTTGATGCCTATCTGGGCGCCAACGACGGCTGCCCCACGCGCTCTGCCTGCGCGCATCTGATCGAGGGAGGCGCCGTTGCCGTCAATGGCGAGACCTGCCTGTCCAAAAAGTATGCCGTGCGCGCCGGCGATCGTATTTCGGTCGATTTGCCCGAGCTGCACGATCCCACCGATGTGATTCCCGAGGCCATCCCGCTCGACATTCGCTATGAGGACGACTACCTTATCGTGCTCTCCAAGCAGCGCGGCCTGGTGTGCCATCCTGCACATGGTCATGAGAGCGGTACGCTCGCGAATGCCCTGGTCTATCACTGCGGTATCGACCATCTGGGCACCGTGCAGGGCGAGGACCGCCCCGGCATCGTGCATCGTTTGGATCGCGATACCTCGGGTCTCATGCTTGCGGCAAAGGACGACGACACCCAGCGCGCGCTCCAAAATCTCATCCGCACGCGTACGCTCGATCGTCGTTATATCACGCTCGTTCACGGTCATATCGCTATGGATGAGGGCACCATTAACACCGGCATTGCGCGTTCTACGCGCGACCGTGTCAAGATGGCGGTTTCGGACGACCCTTTCGCGCGCCAGGCCATTACGACCTTTAAGGTCCTCGAGCGCTTCGATTCCACGCGTTTTGACGACGGCTATACGCTCGTCGAGTGCCATCTGTTTACGGGCCGCACACATCAGATTCGTGTGCATATGCGCCATATCAACCACGCCTGCGTGGGCGATCCACTCTACGGCAAGTGCGATGCACGCGCCGATCAGGGTCTGACCAGGCAATTCCTTCATTCCTGGCGCGTCGCATTCGACCATCCCGTGACGGGGGAGCGTATTGAGTGCCGCGATGAGCTGCCGTGGGATCTCGCTGCGGTTCTTGACGACCTGGCCCCGCGCTCGATTGGCCGCACCGCCGCCGGCGACGACATCGTCCCGCAGCTTGGCCTTCTCGAAGCCTAGCCGGTATTAGGTGGTTTCTTGAACTCGGTAAGCCTGCGGTAAGATATACGATTGTTTACGTAATGCGTTCCTGGGAGCCTGCATGCTCGCCTTTTTACAAACCAACACACCCATCGTGATTTTCAACCAGATTGTCGTCACGCTGCTCACGGTCTGCTTTCTGTACCAGGTGGTCTTCTTTGTCATCGGTGCTCTTCGTGGCGAGGTCGCGCCTCCCAAGGCCAAAAAACTCCACCGCTATGCCTTCTTTATCGCGGCGCATAACGAGGAAGCCGTGATCGCCAACCTCGTACGCTCCATCAAGGACCAGGATTATCCGTCCGAGCTCATCGAGGTCTTCGTGGTCGCCGATGCCTGCACCGACAACACGGCGCAGCTTGCGCGCGAGGCCGGTGCTATTGTTTATGAGCGCAATGACCTGGCCCGTAAGGGCAAGAGCTGGGTCATGGACTTTGGTTTCGATCGCATTCTCAACGAGTATCCCGACACGTTTGAGGGTTACTTTATCTTCGATGCCGACAACGTTATCTCCCGCGATTACGTGTCTAAGATGAACGATGCCTTTGACCAGGGCTTCCATGTGGTCACGAGCTATCGCAATTCCAAGAACTTCGGCAGCTCGTGGATCTCGGCAGCTAATGCCACTTGGTACCTGCGCGAGGCGCGCTTCCTCAACAACGCGCGTAATATCTGCAAGACGTCCTGCGCTGTCTCGGGTTCGGGCTATCTCATCTCCGCCAGCGTTATCGAGGGCATGCACGGCTGGCAGTTCCATACGCTGACCGAGGATATCCAGTTCACCACGTTCTGCGCCATTCACGGCATTCGCATTGGCTATGCGCCGGCGGAGTTCTTTGACGAACAGCCCGTGACGTTTAAGGCGTCCTGGAAACAGCGCATGCGTTGGACCAAGGGCTTCTACCAGGTGTTCTTTACCTACGGTAAGCACCTGGTCAAGTCGACGTTCCGCTATCATCGCTTTGCTGCCTACGACATGTTTATGACCATCGCTCCGGGCATGCTGCTGTCCCTGATCTCCATGCTCGCCAACGCGACCTTCCTCATCGTGGGCGGACTTTCGCATGGCTTCTTGGCCACCGAGGTCGAGATGCAGGCTTGTGCCGCCTCGCTCATTATGACCTTCGCGATGATGTACCAGACCTTCTTTATCCTGGCGCTACTCACCACCATCTTCGAGTACAAGCATATTCACTGCGCGCAAAAGTGGCGTTTGGTGACCAACCTATTTACCTTCCCGATCTTTATGTTCAGCTATATTCCCATCACGGTGGCGGCCCTGTTCCTAAAGGTCGACTGGGTCCCGACGCAGCACGCCGTCAACGTTACCCTCGACGAGGTCATGCAAGGCGCCAAATAACCACCACCAATACCACCACAAAGGGGACTGGCACTTTTGTGGTGGTTTTTGCTTTCGAGTAGCTGCCCAAGGAGGTGCACGATGCCCTACATCCCATTTTGGATTTGCATCTTTGCCGGTGCTTTGGTTGATGCCCGTGAGCGACGGTTTCCCAATGAGCTTGCCGGCGTGTGTGCGGTGGCGGCGTTGGCAGGCGTCTGGCTCGACAAGGGCGTTACCACGGCGCTTGACCACGCCGGTCTTGCGGTCATCGTCTACCTTGCCCTTGTGCTCACTGAGTCGCTCTGGCGGCGCCTTCGCCACGCCCCCGGCATTGGCATGGGGGACGTCAAGGCGCTCTTCGCGCTTTGCACGCTTGACCCTCTGGGCGGCATCGTGGCATTTGCCGTCGCGCTCCTGGTCCTTGCCCTCTCCTGCCTCTTCACAAAATCGCGCTCCCTGCCATTGCTCCCGTTTTTGGTGCCGATTTTTGCCATAATCGAGTGCGTGGGTAGTACGGTGTAACCGTTTGCGCGCCCTTTTTAAGGAGCATGCCATGGCAATTAATCAAGAAACAGCCGCCATCAAGGCGCGCATGGATCGCATTCCCGCGGCGTTGTCGCCCGATCTGGTCGAGCGTATTGCCGCCGACCGCGCCTCGGGTGTCGTCAACCCGTATCGTTGCAACGACGATCAGGTCATTCGTCGTATTGATCGCGCTGCCGACAAAGGCACGCTCATGCGTCCGGCATTTATGCGCGATACCGAAAAGATACTTCATCTTCCGTCGTACACCCGTTATGCAGGTAAAACGCAGGTCTTTAGCTTCCGTAGCAATGACGATCTGTCACGCCGCGGTTTGCACGTGCAGCTTGTCTCCCGCATTGCGCGCGATATCGGTCGCGCCTTGGGGCTCAATTGCGATTTGATCGAGGCGATTGGCCTGGGTCACGACTTGGGACACACGCCTTTCGGCCATGCCGGCGAGCGCTTCCTCAACGATATCTATCATGAGCGTACGGGGCGTTATTTTTTCCATAACGTGCAGTCGGTCCGAGTGCTCGACACGCTGTATGGCCGCAACGTGTCGCTCCAGACGCTTGACGGCGTGCTATGCCATAACGGCGAGTACGAGCAGCGTGTGTTTGAGCTCTCGGACATGAGTTCTTTTGACCAGTTTGACCAGACGGTTGAGGATTGCATTGCCACGGGCTATAGCGCAATTGAGCATCTGCGTCCTATGACGCTCGAAGGCTGCGTCGTTCGCATCTCGGATATTCTTGCCTACGTCGGTCGCGACCGCCAGGATGCGATCGCGGCTGGCCTGCTTTCGCCCGACGCTTTTGATGATGGCCGGGGCGGTGCCTACAACAGTTGGATCCTCACGCACGCTTCCATCGATATCGTTGAGCACAGCTATGGTAAGCCGCGCATCGAGATGAGCGAGGACCTGTTTGAGGAAATCCGCCGAGCCAAGCGCGAGAACTACGAGAAGATCTATAGCAAGGGTGGTATCGAAGGCGATTCCGAGGTGGAGCTGCGTGAGGCGTTCGAAAAGCTCTACGACCGTTGCCTGCGGGATCTAAACAGTGGTGACGAGTCCTCGTACATCTTTAAGCACCATATTTCGCGCATCGAGCAGCAGCTTTCCTACTACGATCGCGCCTATGCCTGGCAGAATGATAAGGACCAGGCGGTCGTGGATTACATTGCGAGCATGACGGACGGTTATTTCTGCGAGCTCACGAGCAAGCTGTTTCCGGGATTGAAGTTTCCGCACCGTACCTATATTAACGAACGGTAGTTCGTATCTATTAGGTATACTGTTAGTGGATAACTTTTTTGATTGATGCACGGGATGGCTATGGACGACCTTTTTTCTGCTTCGACGCGCGAGCGTTCCTTTCAGAATGCGCCGCTTGCGGTGCGCATGCGCCCCAATTCGCTCGACGAGTATGTGGGCCAGCAAAAGGCCGTCGGTAAGGGCTCATGGTTGCGTGCCGCGATCGAGCACGATGTGCTTTCGAGCGTGATACTGTACGGGCCGGCCGGTACGGGCAAGACGACGCTGGCCCACATTATCGCCAACCATACCAAGAGTGAGTTTGTCGAGGTCAGCGCCGTCACGGGTACCGTGAAGGACCTGCGTCGCGTGATCGACGAGGCAAAGACGCGTCTGAATACGTACGACCGTCGCACCATCCTGTTTATCGACGAGATTCATCGCTTTTCGAAGTCACAGCAGGATGCATTGCTGCATGCGGTTGAGAACCGTACCGTCATTATGATTGGTGCCACGACGGAGAACCCGTACTTCGAGGTCAACTCGGCGTTGCTCTCGCGTGGTCGTGTGGTGGAACTTGAACACCTTAAGGACGAGGACATAGCCACGCTGATCGAGCGTGCGCTCGAGGCTCCGCATGGCCTGAACGGTAAGTTCTCGGCCGATGAGGATACGGTCAAGACCATTTGTACGCTGGCCGCGGGTGATGCACGCTCGGCCCTGACGACACTTGAGCTGGCGAGCGAGATTGCCGTCACGCGTCCCGATACCGAGGGAACGCCAGCGCCGTCGGCGGGGGAGCGCTATCCCATCACCGTGGATGACGTAAAGATTGCCAACCCGCGTCGCGGCTTTACGTATGACAAAAACGGTGACATGCACTACGACATCATCAGTGCGTTCATCAAGTCCATGCGCGGTAGCGACCCCGATGCCACGGTCTACTGGCTTGCGCGCATGATCGATGCAGGGGAGGATCCTAAGTTTATCGCCCGTCGCATTATGATTCATGCCTCTGAGGACGTTGGCAACGCTGACCCGCAGGCGCTTCTTATAGCGCATGCTGCGTTTAAATCTGCCGAGGTTATTGGCTATCCCGAGTGCCGTATTAACCTCGCGCAGGCTGCGCTCTATGTTTGTTTGGCGCCTAAGTCCAATGCGTGTGAGGCTTCGATCGATGCGGCGCTGGCCGATATCCATTCTAGTGGGCTTCGCGAGGTGCCTAGTTATCTGCGCGATCGCCATCGCCCGGGCAGCGATGATTACGGTGTGTATAAGTATCCACATGATTATCCCGAAGGCTGGGTCGATCAGCGCTATTTGCCCGAGGGACTGGAGCGCGGCGCGTTCTGGCAGCCTGCTGGCCGCGGTTGGGAAGAATGGCGCGTAGAGCAAAGCGAACGCGACCGCAGCGGGAATGCACCGAAGTAGCTGCTGATAATTTTGTTCCACGTTGCTGCTCTTGGCATGTTCGGTCCCCTTTGGGGTACCATGGGAACCGTCTGTATTTCGATTCCTTTGGGAGGCTTGTATGAGTCCCATTCAAATCGCCTTGCTGTTGCTCGCCGTTGCCGGCGTGTGGGCTATCGTTGAGCTCGCGCTTACCCTGCGCAAGACCCGCACCGTTGTCGACTCGCTCGATAAGACCGTGAACGACCTCAACAACACCATCGCCGAGGCTCAGCCTGTGGTGGCAAAGCTCGATGGCGCTGTCGATGAGCTTACGCCGGCGCTTGCCCAGATGGAGCCGCTGCTTAAGTCGAGCAAGACCGCGGTCGATGCCTTGACGTCCAACCTTGTTGAGGTTGAGGCCGTCGTTCGCGACATTTCCGAGGTCACGGGCAGTGTGGCCGAGGCCAGCAGCGCCGTGTCGAGCGTGACTGATTCTGCCGCCGGTGCTGTGCAGAAGCTCTTCAATAAGGTGAAGGCTCCTGCAGCCGACGCCGATCGCAAGCTCGCCGCTGCCGCTGCGGAGGCCGAGCAGCCTACCGAGCGCGTCCTAATTGGCGAGGACGAGGCCGCCGCGGGCGACGATGATGGTCAGAAGTCTGTATCCAAGCCGGCTCAGTATTACACCTATACGCCCGCCGAGACCTCTGAGGAGTCCTGCGATGAGTAGCGAAGCAACCTGCACTATCACGCTGACCGTTGCCGGTGACCCGCGTCTCGCTCGCCTTGTGCGCATGACGGCAGCCAACGTTGGTGCCCTGTGCTCTATGTCTGTCGATCGCATTGAGGACATCCGCATGGCTGCCGAGGAGGCTTTCATCTTTGGTTGCACCGCGGTCGACTGCGATGACATCACCATCAAATTCGATGTCGATGAGACCCACGTTGGCATGACTATTACCTTTGGCGACCAGGCTACGGTCGATGAAGACGACCAGGCTGCGGTGTATGCCGAGCTCATCCTCGCGAGCGTGTGCGACTACTACGAAAAGACTGCGGCGCCCCTGA
>URYW01000089.1 GCA_900552145.1 uncultured Collinsella sp.
TTGCTCGCACAGTACGACTTCCACATCGTGCGCTCACTGCGCCTCAAGATCGATCACAACTTACTGGTCAAACCCGGCACCACGCTCACCGACGTACGCGAGGTCTACAGCCATGGCCAGGCCATCGCCCAGTGCGTCGGCTTTATCGAGGCCCACGGCCTGCACGCCACCAAGTACCCCAACACCGCCATGTCGGCCGAGATGGTCGCCAACTCCGAGCGCACCGACGTCGCCGCCATCGCCTCGCGCAGCTGTGCGGCGCTCTACGGCTTGGAGGTGCTGGAGCCCAACATCCAGGACTCGGACAACAACTACACGCGCTTCGTTGTCATCAGTCGCGAACCGCGCGTCTATCCCGGTGCCAACCGCACCTCGCTCATGATCACCACGGCCAACGAGCCGGGTGCCCTCTATCGCGTGCTCGAGCGCTTCTACGCGCTCAACATCAACCTGATCAAGCTCGAGAGCCGCCCCATCCCCGGCCGCGACTTTGAGTTTATGTTCTACTTTGACCTGGACTGCCCCTTTGGCAGCAAGGCCCTCGACGACCTGCTCGACTCGATCGACGACGTGTGCGAGAGCTTCACCTACTTTGGCAGCTACACGGAGGTGCTCTAGATGACCGATACCGCCGCAACCCGTCCCTACGGCGTGCTGGGCCGCGTGCTGGGCCACAGCTACACCCCGACCATCTACAAAGAGCTCGCTGGACTCGAATACGTGCGTTTTGAGCGCGAGCCCGAAGACCTCGCGGCCTTTATGACGAGCAACGAATGGGAGGGCACCAACGTGACCATCCCATACAAGCGCGCCGTCATGGAATACCTGGACGAGCTGAGTCCCCTGGCCGAGCGCATGGGCAACGTCAACACCATCACGCGCCTACCCGACGGCCGCCTGCGCGGCGACAACACCGACTCCTTTGGTTTTCAGTGCCTGGCCGAGGAGGTGGGCGTTGAGGCTGCCGGCAAAAAGGCCCTCGCGCTCGGCGCCACCGGCGGCGCGGGTACTACGGCCAGTATGGTGCTGGGAGACCTGGGCGCCATCGTTGTGCCCGTGGGTCGCACGAGCGAGGTCAACTACGACAACATCGCGCAGCAGTCCGACGCCGCCCTGCTCGTCAACTGCACGCCCGCTGGGATGTTCCCCCATTGCCCCGACGCGCCCTGCACGCTCGAAGGGCTCGATGCGCTCGAGGGCGTTATCGACATTGTCTACAACCCCGCCCGCACGGGACTCATGCTCGAGGCCGAGCGCCGCGGTATCCCCTGCATCGGCGGTCTGCTGATGCTCGTGGCACAGGCGGCACAGGCCGTCGAGCGCTATACCGGCCAAGCCACCCCGCGTGAGCGCATCCTGGACGTAACGGAGCGCCTGTCCCGCCGCGAGCAGAACATCGCGCTCATCGGCATGCCGGGCTCGGGCAAGACCCGCGTGGGCGAGCAGATTGCCCAGCTCACGGGCCGCGAGCACATCGATCTCGATCGCGCCCTCGAGGAGCGCCTGGGTATGCCCTGCGCCGACTTTATCGTCGAGCGCGGCGAGGTGGCCTTCCGCGAGCAGGAGACAGCGGCGCTGGCCGACATCTCCAAGCGCAGCGGCCTGGTGCTTTCCACGGGCGGCGGCGTGGTCACGCGAGACGAGAACTACCCGCTGTTGCACCAGAACAGCCAGATCGTGATGCTCAACCGTAAGCTCGACGAACTCGCCCACAAGGGTCGCCCCATCACCGCCCGCGATGGCATCGATAAGCTCGCCGAGCAGCGCATGCCGCGCTACCGCGCCTGGGCCGACTACATCATCGACTCACGCGACTGTGCCGCCAACACCGCCCGCGCCGTCCTCGACACGCTCTAAAACCTGCCAAAAAGGGACAGGTTTATTTTGGCAGGTTTTATCTGGGCAAACGTTGAAGACCACAAGACCGCCCGCCCAACCACTAAGGAAGCAACCATGAAAGCACTTGTCATCAACGGCCCCAATCTGAACATGCTCGGCATTCGTGAACCAGGCATCTACGGCAGCGATAGCTACGACCGCCTGGTCCAGATCTGCCAGGAGGCAGGCGCCGCGCAGGGCTTTGACGAGGTCGAGGTCTTCCAGTCCAACCACGAGGGAAGCATCGTCGACAAGATCCAGGAGGCTTACGGCAAGGTCGACGGCATCGTCATCAACCCGGCCGCCTACACGCATACGAGCGTGGCGATCCTCGACGCACTCAAGGCCGTCGCCATCCCCGCCGTTGAGGTCCACATCAGCGCCGTCGAGACGCGCGAGGACTTCCGCCAGGTGAGCTACGCCCGCCTGGCCTGCTTCGCCACCATCACCGGCGAGGGCCTGCAGGGCTACGCCCACGCGCTGGAGCTGCTGAGGGAGCGTCTCGAAAAGTAGCCTCACGAGCAAATCCATCAGCGCGATTCAAACGATAATAATGCCAGTGCCGCCAGCAGCAACCTCGCTACTGGCGGCGCTTTATTACTAGCATATAATCGTTGCAGTCACAAAACGTCTGGAGACGCGCATGTTAAGCATCCATCTGGGAGATTACCCCGGTTCCATCTACGATACCGAAACCTATTTTAGGAACTCATACTTGGACTCATGGTTCGAAGACCCTATGGCCGCACAGATCATTAAAAGCGTGGACGGATCAGAGCTCATCGGCCCCCACAACATCGTAAGCAAGCAGCTGGGCTCGATCACCCCACTCGAACTGTCCGGCGGCGTCAAGACGCTGTTACTGGTTCGCAATCTCCCAAATATGGTGTTCAACGCATCCACCTGCGGAGACAACTGTGCCCGCTGGCTGCTCAAAATTGGCAAAGAGCAAGATGTGCTGGTAACCCTTTACCACATCATGAAGTTCCCTTGGAAGCGTTTTGAAGTCCGCATTGAAAACGACGACCGTATCGTCAGAAACATGCAGGAGTTTGTCGGCGCCACAAATGACTTTTTGGATGTTGATGAATAATGAAGGGGACGCATAGCGTCATCGTTGAGCGTGCAAAGGTCAAATACACACTCACGTTTAAGCGCAATATTTCCTTTATACGCGGCAACAGCGGCACGGGCAAAACGACCCTCATCTCGATGATTCGCGACTACAAAGACCGAGGACCGGAAAGCGGCGTAACACTCAGCTGCGACGTGCCTTGCGAAACGCTTTCCGGCAGACGCTGGGAGCGCGAGCTGTCGATCATCGAAGATTCAATTGTCTTTCTAGATGAGGGCAACGAGTTTATCTACTCGAAAGACTTTGCTAAAGCCGTCAACGGTTCGTCCAACTATTTTGTTCTGATATCTCGTCGCGACGCCAACGAACTCCCCTACAGCGTCGACGAGATCCTGAAGCTAGTCAACACGACAAGTAAAACAATCAATGGCCGCAAGAGCGACAGGCGCTTCTACTCGGTGACCAAGCCGCTATATGACCACACGGCAAGTATGCTGTATCAGGATCTAAATGTTGGATTCGAGGTACCCGACGCCGTAGTTGTCGAGGATAGCAAATCTGGCTATCAATTCTACGACGCTCTTTGCAACCGGCTCAGGATCCCCTGCTATACCGCCACCGGCGTAGCAAATCTAAAGCGGACAATTCACGAATGCCCCGAGCAAAACGTTCTTGCCATTGGAGACGGCGCAGCGTTTGGTCCCTACATCGCAAAGGTGCTCGGACAGCGCGTTTACAAGAACGTTCGCTTGTTCCTCCCGGAATCATTCGAGTGGACACTTCTGCAATCTGGCCTCATTCCCAGTAACGACATTCCAAAAATCCTCAAGGATCCTTCGAGCTATATCGAAAGCCGCAAGTACCTAAGTTGGGAGCGATTCTTCACCGACGTATTGATCAAGTACTCGACAGACACTCGCTACGCCTACAGAAAGGCAAAGCTCAATGAGCAGTACCTGAGGCCGCAGGCGATGGATGCCGTATCGAAAGTCTTACCGGAGTGCTTGAGGATGAAATAGCCAGCCCCACGCTAAATCATACAAATAGACCCTTGTTCGAATATCGGACGCCCGCAGCAAATGCCTGCAGGCGTCCGATATTTTAGTAGATAAAACCCCATCAAGCGCAAGCTGGCAACATACCTGCTTTACAAACAGGCATTTAATATTAGTATGGAATGTATCCTATACGTTCCGGTTGGAAGGGAACAAGGATGCCACCTAAGACAATTCAAGTTAGCGAAGATTTAGCAAACCAAATCAAAACAAGGAGAGCAGAACTGGGCCTAAGCATCGAAGAGGCAGCCTCCAGAGCCGGTATCGGGGCAAAAACATGGGGTAAGTACGAGAGCGGCCAATCCATTCGAAGCGACAAGGCAACAGCTGTATGCAAAGTCCTGAAATGGAAAAACTTCCCCGATGATTCTGCAGCAGAGACTGTTAATGAGGACACAACAAAGGAATCGCTGGCGATCGATTCATCTCATGCCGCCTGGTCCCAATTCTTAAAAGACGAATACGGTTATAAAGGTGCAGCGTCCTTCGCCTTTGGCACCGATATTCTGCTTGACTATATTAATCAAGATCTTGAGGACCTTTCTCATCTTCCAAAAGGGACTCATGTTGGACAACTCCCCGATAGCTGGATAATTAACTTGCTTCCATCTCAATACCTGATGAAGTATGACTATGACTTCCTGTTCAGGCTGCGAGCAGATCTGATTAGATATCGCCTGAGAGCAAAACACGGACATGACTTAATGGCTCACACCGTTGCTCAAGAACTACTTGTAAGGCTGATCCGAGACGCGTCATTCGAACTCGTTTCCAACTGGGATGCCGATGAGACCGATCTCGATGCAAACGGCTATCCAAGAGATTTAGGTTGGGATGAATGGCCCGAAGATATCTGCGGGGACGATGATTTCAGATTCTTCATTGACGACGACAAATGGACGGAAAAAAGTGATTCCTACTCATTCGAGAACTGGTTCGAACCCCAGTTTTATCTAAGTTAATCAGGTGGAAAAGTGCGAGATCAGACGTAAAATCAAGCAATCGAGTCAAAGCCCAGCACGAAATCGCGCCTAAAAACCCTTTCAAAATAGCGGGAGGCGGCTCTCGAAAAAACCGCCTCCCGCTGTCATTATGCCTTCTTAATCACATATGCCAGACCGATATCGCATCCGCAGCGAACGATTGACGCGAAGAGCCACGATGCTGGCAGCGTCATAAGCAGAGGCATGGTCTGCCACGGAATAAACCAGTCAACCGCATGAACGGCAAAGACGGCAAGGCTTGCCTGTCCGCAGAACACAAGACCCCGTTCCAACGCCCCCAACACGGGCGCATCTTTCAACTTCTTCAGCGCCATGGAAACCCAGCATACGCAGTAGCTACCCGCAACAGCAGCAACTGTCGCAACCACAAACCCATCCACACGGCGGCTCGAAAGCTCAAGCCCACTCAGCGCGGCAAGGACAAGCCAAGCGACACCGGCTCCAATAAACAGCAGAGGCTTGCTCACGATCGGCTCCAGCCTCCTTTGGCGCGCCGTATAGCCAACCCACATCAGCAGCACGATATAGCAGCTCAGATCCAGATCGAGCGGCAGGTAAACACCCATAAATCGAGACACGCTCAAACCGCAAAAGGCTATCGCGGCACAGACAACCCCCTGCCAAACAACCCCAATCCCGCGGCGATCAAACAGCCGCGTGAGCGCATTAAACAGCAGGCGCGACATAAACAGCGCCGCCAGAAACCATGCCATGCCAACGGCGGTAACGCCAAGCCTAGGCACATCAACGCCCGAGGCAAACACAAGCGTGTTAAGCCCCGCAACCAGCGTACCGCTCGTCAACGGAGCGCCGCTCATCAAGAACGTCGGCACCTGCCAAGCCAATGCAAGCACCACATACGGCACCAGCAAACGCGACACTGAACCACTCAACAGTTCACGCCACGGCTTTGGCCTAAACGTATATCCGGCAAGAATAAAGAACACCGGCATGTGAAACGAGAAGATCGCGTGTCGCAAAGGAGAAGGATTTGGGACGGTGTGCCCCACAATGACCAGAATAATTGCAATCCCCTTTGCAATATCGATCCAGTCGAGCCTTTTGCTTCCCATGACAAACCCTTCAAAACAGCAGCACACAAGATGAAAAAAGCCCAGACCACCAAGCGGTCCGGGCTTAATAAACGATGGTGCTCCATGGCGGATTCGAACCGTCGACCTTGGGATTAGAAGTCCCCTGCTCTATCCAACTGAGCTAATGGAGCAAATAACCACACGCCCAAGCAAGCGCAAGCCTGTCGGGCGCAAGTAATTATAACCTAGTTGAACTGCTCGCGATACGCCTTGCAGACCTCATCGACCGGGCCGTCCATGCGAAGGTCACCCTTCTCAATCCAAACGGCACGCTGGCAGATGCGCTCAACCTGCTCCATGGAGTGCGAAACGAACAGAACCGTCACGTCACCGCTCTGGATAAAGTGCTGAATGCGAGCCTCACACTTCTGCTGGAAGAACACATCACCGACGGACAGCGTCTCGTCAACGATAAGAATATCGGGCTCGGTAATCGTCGCGATTGCAAAGGCGATACGCGCCACCATGCCCGAGGAGAAGTTCTTAAGCGGCATATCGACAAAGTTCTGCAGCTCAGCGAATTCGATAATGCCGTCAAAGTTGGCATCGATGAACTCCTTGGTATAGCCAAGCAGGGCGCCGTTCAGATAGATGTTCTCGCGGGCAGTCAGGTCCATATCAAAGCCCGCGCCCAGCTCAATGAGGGGGGCAATGGTGCCGTTGACCGTCACTTTGCCCTTGCTGGGCTTGTACACGCCCGCAATGGTCTTGAGCAGGGTGGATTTGCCCGAGCCGTTCAGGCCCACCAGGCCGTAAAAATCGCCGGGCATGATGTCCAGGCTGACGTCTTTCAGGGCATAAAATTCATCGTACTGCAGCCGCCCCTGCACCATGGCCAGAAGATACTCTTTCAGGCTCTCGTGCTTTTCGGTGGAGAGGTTGAAGCACATGGAAACATTGTCCACTTTAATAATTGGTTCCATTTTCTCCCCTCCTTAAATGTGCAGCACAATGCGGTCCTGCGTTTTGCGGAACATCTGCACGCCCACCAGCATGGAT
>URYW01000090.1 GCA_900552145.1 uncultured Collinsella sp.
AGTAGCGCAACCTCGGCAGCGGGATCTTCGGACTTAAATACGGCAGAACCGGCCACGAGCACGTTGGCGCCGGCCTTGACGACCTCGGCAATGTTCTTGGAAGAAATGCCGCCGTCGACCTCGATCATGGGCGACACGCCGTGGCGCTCGCACATGGCTTTGAGCTCGTGGAGCTTTGCGATGGTGCCCGGGATAAAGCTCTGACCGCCAAAGCCCGGGTTCACGCTCATGAGCAGCACCATATCGACGACATCGATGATGCTCTCGAGCACGCACACGGGGGTGGCGGGGTTGAGCACCACGCCGGCCTTAACTCCACGCTGCTGCAGATGGGTGAGCGTGCGGTGCAGGTGCGTGGAAGCCTCGTAGTGCACGGTGATCATGTCGGCACCGGCGTCGGCGTACCAATCGACCGTCTCGTCGGGGTTCGACACCATCAGGTGCGCGTCGACCGGTACATCGGTGGAGCGCTTGACGGCCTTAAGGATGTCGACGCCAAAGGTCAGGTTGCCGGTAAAGTGGCCGTCCATGACGTCGAAGTGCACAAAGTCGGCACCGGCGATCTTGTCGAGTTCGCCCTTGAGGTTGGCCATGTCGGCCGAGAGGACGGACGGAGCGATTTTAATGGAACCCATGGTAGTAGCCTTTCTGCGCTAGTCGGTGAGTCCGTAGAACTCTTGGGAGGGTACGCGGTCGGTAAGAATCTCGAGCGCCCTATCCAAAGTAACACCGTTGTAGAGCGTTTGCTCCACGGCAAAGGTGAGCGGAATGTCTACACCCAGTGAACGGGCAAGTTCGCTGCCGCTGCGGGCCGCGACGGCGCCCTCGACCACCATATGTGTGCGCGCCTGGTACTCGTCGAGCGACACGCCGTGGGCAAACTCGTAGCCAAAGGTGCGGTTGCGCGAATGCTCGGACGTGCAGGTGGCAATGAGGTCGCCCATGCCGGCAAGACCCATGCAGGTCATGGCCTGGCCGCCGCGGGCGTGCACTAAACGGCTGATCTCGGCTAGGCCGCGCGTCATGATGAGGGCAAGCGTGTTGTCGCCCGCGCCCGAGCCGGCGGAGATGCCGCACACGATGGCGATGACGTTTTTCATGGCGCCGCAGACCTCGACACCGGTCATGTCTTGCGACAGATAGATGCGGAAAGCCGTGGACAGGAGCAGTTCCCTAAAGGTCTCCCCTATCTGCGGATCTTTGCTTGCGATGACGGCGGCAGAAAGTCCGCCGCGGCAGATTTCCTCAGCATGGTTGGGGCCCGAGAGCGCCGCCACGCGCGACTCGTTGCCGATCTCGCTGGCGATGACCTCGCTCATGAGCAGGCCGGACTCGGGCTCAATGCCCTTTGTGAGGCAGAGCGCCGGGGTATCGGCGGCGATAAAGGGAGCGGCCTGGTGGCACACGCTGCGAAGGTGCGTCGAAGGAACGGCAAAGATGATGGCCTCGGCACCGTCGAGCGCCTGCGCCAGGTCCGTCGTGGCGACGACGTTGCCGGGCAGCTTGTAGCCCACAAGGTAGCGGGGGTTGCGGTACTCGCCGTTAATGCCGGAGGCCGTCTGCTCGCTGTGGGCCCACATGGTCACGCGCTCGGCCCGCGCGGCGGCAAGGCCCGCGACGGCGGTTCCCCAGGAGCCGGAGCCAATCAGCGCAACATTCATGACTCTCTCCTACTTATCGTCGGGCTCGGTGACGCGCTTGGTAAACGAGAGCTTGGACTCCTTATCCGTCATGAGCTTTTTGATGTTCGCACGATGGGCCCACACCACGGTGATGCCGATCAGCGCCATGCAAAACTTAAGTCCGAGGCTGCTGTACGGAAAGACCGCGCAGGCAGCGATGGGAAGACCGATGGCCGCGGCAAGCGAGCCCACCGACACAAACTTGGTGATGGCGACGGCCACGATAAACATGCCCAGCAGCGAAAGTCCGATGGGCCAGTACCAGGCGAGGATGACGCCCAGACCAGCTGCGATGCCCTTGCCGCCATGGAAGTTGAGGTAGGGCGAGAAGATATGGCCCCACACGGCTGCCAGGCAGATGACGCCGAGCATCCAGTCGCCGGCGGCACCGGGGGCCATAATGCTCACGGGGAAGCCATAGCCCAAGTCGGCAATGAGCGGACGCGCGATAAGGACGCAGATGGCGCCCTTAAGGCAGTCGAGCAGCAGCGTGAGCGCGGCCACCTTGGGGCCGGCCACGCGCAGGGCGTTGGTGGTGCCGATGTTGCCGGAACCCGCCTTGCGGATGTCGGTGTGGTTGAACACGCGGCCCAGGATCAGGCCAAACGGAATTGCTCCGATAAAGAACGAGACCACGGCGCAGATGGCGGTCAGCAGAATCGGATTATGCATCCTTTTGCTCCTTCTTCCTAAAGAAGAGTCGAATGGGTGTGCCGGCAAAGTCGAAGGTCGAGCGCATGCGGTTCTCGATGTAGCGCTGATAGGTGTCGTTGACCAGATCGCTGTGGTTGACGAAGAACGTGAACGTCGGCGGGTTGACGCCCGTCTGGGTCACGTAGTGCATGCGCAGGCGGCGCTTGCCGTCCACCACGGTATGACCGAACTCGCGCAGATCGGTGAGGAACGTGTTGAGGCGCGAGGTGCTGATCTTTTGCGAGCGCGTCTTTTCGGCGGCGTCGACCATCGCCCAAATCTTCTCGACGCTGCGGCCAGTGAGGGCAGAGATGCGCAGGTACTGGGCCCAGGGAGCCATGACGCCCAGACGGCGGTCGATGGTCTCCATGCAGGCCTCGCGCTTGCGATCGTCGTCGAGCAGGTCCCACTTGTTTAGCAGCACAACGATGGCGCAGCCGCGCTCGATGGCAAGGCCCATGACCTTCTGGTCCTGCTCGGTAACGCCCACGGAGGCGTCGACGACGAGCAGCGCCACGTCGGCACGGTCGATGGCGCGCAGGCCGCGGACCATCGAGTAGTACTCGATGTTCTCGTACACGGTGCTCTTCTTACGGATACCCGCAGTGTCGACCATGCGGTAGTGCTTGCCGTTGCGCTCGACGACCGTGTCGATGGCGTCGCGCGTGGTGCCGGCAATGTTGGGCACGATGGAGCGGTCGGCGCCCAGGATGCGGTTGAACAGCGAGGACTTACCGGCGTTGGGGCGGCCGATGATAGCCACGTTCAGCGCATCGGGGAACTCGTCGGCGATCTCGTCCTCCTCCTCAGGAAGCAGGGCCACGATGTCGTCGAGCAGGTCGCCGGTGCCGTGGCCGTGCAGCGCCGAGAGCGGCGTGGGCTCGCCGATGCCGAGGGAATAGAACTCCCAGATGCTGTCGTTCTCGCGATCGGGGTTGTCGAGCTTGTTCACCAGCAGAAAGACCGGCTTGTCGCAGCGCTTGAGCATGCGAGCGACCGACTCGTCCTCCTCGGTGACGCCGGTGCGGCCGTCGACCACAAACAGGATGACGGCGGCTTCCTCGGCGGCGGCGAGGGCCTGGTCGCGAATGGACGTGGCGAAGACGTCATCGCTCTTGAGCGGCTCGATGCCGCCCGTGTCGACGATGGTGAACTCGCGGCCGTTCCAATCGGCCGTGTGGTACGAGCGGTCGCGCGTGACGCCGCGGGACTCGTGGACGATAGCGTCCGAGGTCTGGGCCAGGCGGTTAACGAGCGTGGACTTGCCCACGTTGGGGCGTCCGACGACGGCGACGATAGGTTTCATCTGCTCTCCTTTAATGGGTAGGGTCAGTGGAAGTGTTAGAGTCTGCGGGCACAATGCCAAGGATGCGCTCCAGGGTATCGAGCAGCTCATGCGGCATGGTCGACACCACATGAACCTCGGCGCCGCGACTGGTAAGGCTTGCGAGTAAATCGTCACGATGATACTCGTCAAGCGTCATGCCGTCAGCGTTGAACATGAGCTTAGGCATAAAGAGCATAACCCCCGACAGATCTTGGGGCAGCTGCTCCAGAATGTCACACGCGACGATGAGGCCGGTCACGTCCACGTTGCCGCCAAAATAGCGGTTCTTGATGGCCGTGACAGTGCCGGCGAGTCCCTGGGGCGACTCCACAAAGCGGGCCACCGTGTCGCGTGCGCTGGCGCCCGAGAGAAACAGAAGCCGCTGGTTGCGGGCGGCGACGGCCTCGCGGACGCGGGCCAGACGCTCGGCGTCGGTAGCCAGCACGTCGTCGGTCTCGTCCAGATACGAGCGGATCATGCCAATGCCGTCGTAGTACTGCGGGTACCCGTCGTAAAAGTCTGCCTCGGGAGGATCGATGCCGGCGTCCAGATAGAACTCATCGCTCATCTGGAAGGTGTGGCGGCCAAAGCGTTCGTAGGCACGATCCTGGTAGGGACGGATCATGGCAATGGTCTCGCGCGCCAGTTCGGGCTTGTCGCTGTATGACCAGCTAAAGCGGTTCTGATGCTTGGTAAAACCGAGCGGCACAATGCCCAGGCTTGTGATTTGCTCGTGCTCCTCGCAAAAGCGCAGGGTCTTTTCCAGCTCCTCGCCATCGTTCATGCCGGGGCACAACACGATCTGCGCGTGAATCTCGATGCCGGCGGCCATGATGGCCTCGAGTACATCCATGCCGCGCTGGGCGTTGCGGCCCATCATACGACGGCGGACGTCGGGGCTCACGGCATGGACCGACACGTTCATGGGGCTCATGTTGCGTTGGATGACGTTTTGCACGTCCTCGTCGGTGAGGTTCGTGAGCGTGACGAAGTTGCCCTGCAAAAAGCTCAGGCGATAGTCATCGTCGCGGATGTAGAGCGTGGAGCGGCCACCCTTGGGCAGCATGGTCATAAAGCAGAACACGCAGGCGTTCACACAGGTACGCATGCCGTCGAAGATGGGGCCATCGAACTCCAAACCCCAATCCTCGCCGGGAAAGCGGTCGAGCTCGACGGGGGTGACGGTGCCGTCGCGCGGGTCGAATACCTCCAAATCAACGGTGTCGTCGTCGGCCTCCCTGAGCCACACGATCATGTCGGTCAGTGCCTCGCCGTTGACCGTGAGCACGCGCATGCCCGGCTCGATACCCACATCCCATGCGGGCGATTCGGGACGCACGTTCTTGATGAGCGCGCCCTCACCCGGCTCGGGGTCGCGGCTGCGCCCGTAATCGGCCACCTCGGCGGCGTATGCGGGTACGGTCTGGTCCATGGTTAGCGGTAAAGCTCCTTGATGCGCTCGACGGCGCGCTCGATGTGTTCTTGCGGGGTGGAGGCTCCGGCGGTGATGCCGATGTGATGAGCGTCGGTAAACCACGCGGCCTGGAGCTCAGAAGCTTCCTCGATGTGATACGTGCGCTCGCAGGCGTCTGCGCAAATCTGCGCCAGGCGGCGGGTGTTGCCCGAGTTCTTGCCACCCACGACGACCATGCAATCACAGCGTTTGGCAAGTGATGCGGCTGCCTGTTGACGCTCACTCGTGGCGGAGCAGATGGTGTTGATCACACGCAGCTCCTGCACGCGTGGGGTGATAGCGGCCACGACCTCGGCGAGGTTCTGCGCGGTCTGGGTGGTCTGCACAACCAGGCCCACCTTGCCCTTGAGCGACAAGGCGTTGGCATCGGCGGCACAGCTCACGACCTGCGCATCATTGCCGGCGTGGCCCAGGATGCCCTCCACCTCGGGATGGCCCGGTTCGCCCACGACGATCACGCGGTAGCCTTCGCGCACAAGGCGCTCCGCTGCAACATGGACCTTCTTCACGTAGGGACAGGTGGCGTCAACCACGTTGAGGCCGCGCTCACGAGCGGCATCGATGCCCTGCGGCACCACACCGTGGGCGCGGATGATCACGGTGCCGGTTGCGGCGTCGTCCAGGGTTTCGGCCAAGCCAACGCCTGCCTCGGCGAGCTCGCGTACCACGATGGGGTTATGGATGAGCGGACCCAAGGTATGGACCTGAGTGCACTCCCCTGCCTGCGGGGCGGCCGCTAGGGCCATATCGAGCGCACGCTGCACACCGTAGCAGGTGCCGGCGTGGGCGGCGATCTCGATGGTGGGGGCGTCTGCCTTGCCGGCAACGGCCTCGACGGTATTCATGACATCCTCGCTCATGGCTAGAACCTGCCCGGATGCTCGGCGCACAGCTCGTCTCGCATAGCGTAGACGCGGTTCATGGCCTCGGCCTCAAACCATTCCAGGCGCTCCGTGCGCTTAAGCCCAGCCGGTGCGTCGGAAAGCGAGACGGCCTTGCCGGCGCGGATCCAGCACTTCTTGGGTCGCATGATCTTTTTGCCCGCGGGCGTGATGTCGGACCAGCCGCAGATGGCGAGCGGGTTCACAGGTGCCTTGCCCATCTGAGCGATGAGCGCAAAGCCGCCGTGGACCTCGGGCTTGATCTCGCGCGAGCGGATGCGCGTGCCCTCGGGGAAGATCAGAACGTCCTCACCGCGCTGCAGCGCATGCTGGGCGGCACGTAGGCACTTCATATCGGCAGTACCACGCTCGACGGGGATGCCGCCAACGCGGCTAAAGGCCCAGCGCACAATCTTGCTCTTGGCGAACTCGGATTTAAAGATGGGACGAATGCGGCGGCCCCCAAAGAACAGCGCCGTCTCCACGGCCAAGAGCTCGGCCATCGAGGTGTGGTTGCAGATGACCACGCTGCCGCGGCCTTCCTGGCGCTCAAACAGCAGGTCGGCATTCTCGACCTTCCAGCGCCACATGAGCGTGGAGAAGGCCCAAAGGATTGCCATGACCACGACGACGGTGCCGCGGATGAGCGCCGGGAACTCGGCGTAGGGGGCGTTGTAATAGTCCTCGGGCGTCTGCTTAAACAGGCGCATGGGCTACCTCCTTTGGTTGATGAGGTCCTCGATTATCGAGACGACCTCGTCGATGGTGTGGGCGGTGGAGTCGACGTGCACG
>URYW01000091.1 GCA_900552145.1 uncultured Collinsella sp.
ATGCCGTGACCATTGCCGGCGGTGGCTCCACCTTCACCCCGGGCATTGCCCTGATGCTGCTCGAGGAGCGCGACCGCTTCCCGGTCAACAAGGTGACCTTCTATGACAACAACGCCGAGCGCCAGGAGATCGTTGCCAAGGCGTGCGAGATCTACTTCCACGAGAACGCACCCGAGGTTGAGTTCAACTACACCACCGACCCCGAAACCTCTTTTACCGGCACTGACTTCGTCCTTGCTCACATCCGCGTGGGTCTGTACGCCATGCGCGAGCTCGACGAGAAGATCCCCCTCAAGTACGGCTGCGTTGGTCAGGAGACCTGCGGCGCCGGCGGCATCGCCTACGGTATGCGCTCCATCGGCGGTGTCATCGAGATCCTGGACTACATGGAGAAGTACAGCCCCAACGCCTGGATGCTCAACTACTCCAACCCCGCGGCTATCGTCGCAGAGGCTTGCCGCGTGCTGCGTCCCAACAGCCGCATCATCAACATCTGTGACATGCCGATCGACCTCATGGATAAGATGAGCCGTATGTGCGGCATCAAGGATCGTCGCGAGCTGCAGTACAGCTACTACGGCCTCAACCACTTTGGTTGGTGGAGCAAGATCTACGACAAGGAGGGTAACGACCTCATGCCGCAGATCAAGGAGCACATGGCAAAGAACGGCTACTTGGACGGCATTGAGCACGAGGCCGGTAAGGAGCAGCACGTCGAGGAGAGCTGGATTCACACCTTCGGCAAGGCCAAGGATGTCTATGCTGTCGATCCCGAGACGATTCCCAATACCTACCTCAAGTATTACCTGTACCCGGACTATGTCGTCGAGACGTCTGACCCCAACTACACTCGCGCCAATGAGGTTATGGACGGCCGCGAGAAGAAGGTCTTTGGCGCTTGCCGCGACATCATCGCCAAGGGTACTGCCAAGGACGGCGGCTTTGAGCCGGATGTACATGCCAACTACATCGTCGACCTTGCCTGCGCACTGGCCGAGAATACGCTCGAGCGCTTCCTGCTGATCGTCCCCAACGATGGCGCTGTGCCCAACTTCGACCCGACGGCCATGGTCGAGGTGCCTTGCATCGTCGGTTCCAACGGCTTTGAGAAGATCTGCCAGGGCCCGATTCCGCAGTTCCAGAAGGGCCTGATGGAGCAGCAGGTTTCCGTCGAGAAGCTCGTTGTCCAGGCTTGGGTCGAGGGCAGCTACCAGAAGCTCTGGCAGGCGCTCACGCTCTCCAAGACCATTCCTTCGGCAAGCGTTGCTAAGCAGATCCTGGACGAGCTCATCGAGGCCAACAAGGATTTCTGGCCTGAGCTTAAGTAAGGACTACTGTCTCGAACTCTCACGCATCTCTGCTTCATTTGCGCCGCCGCGGTGTCCGGATTCGCCCGGATGCTGCGGCGGCGCTATACTTATACAGTTTGAAGTACCTGTACCAAAAGGAGCTGTCGTGTCCCTTTCCATCGGTATCGTGGGCCTGCCCAACGTGGGCAAGTCGACGCTGTTCACCGCGCTTACCAAAAAGACCGGCCTTGCCGCCAACTACCCGTTCGCCACGATCGACCCCAACGTGGGTATCGTCGACGTGCCCGATAGCCGCCTGCAAAAGCTTGCCGACATCGTCAACCCGGGCCGCATTGTGCCGGCTACGGTCGAGTTTGTCGACATCGCGGGCCTGGTGAAGGGTGCCAACGAGGGCGAGGGCCTGGGCAACCAGTTCTTGGCAAACATCCGCGAGACCGATGCCATCTGCGAGGTCGTGCGCTACTTTAAGGACCCCAACGTCATGCGTGAGGTGGGCCGCACGGGCGAGTTCGTCGATCCTGCCGGCGATGCCGACACCATCATGACCGAGCTTATCCTGGCCGACATGGGCACGCTCGAGAAGCAGCTGCCCAAGCTCGAGAAGGAGGCCAAGCGCGACAAGGAGCTCATGCCCAAGTTCGAGGTGGCCAAGCGCCTGCTTGCCTGGCTCAACGAGGGCAAGCGCGCCGCATCCATGGAGATGACCGACGAGGAGCGTGCCGCCGCCAAGGGCCTGTTCCTGCTCACTATGAAGCCCATCCTGTATGTGGCCAACGTGGACGAGGATATGCTCAACGACGATCTGGCGCCCATCGATGGTGTCAAGCCGCTGCCCATCTGCGCCAAGATCGAGGCTGAGCTTTCCGAGCTCGATCCCGAGGATGCGGCCGACTACCTGGAGAGCCTGGGCCTGGAACAGCCCGGCCTGGACGTGCTCGCGCAGGCCGCCTACAAGCTGCTCGGCCTGCAGTCGTTCTTTACGGCTGGCGAGATGGAGGTCAAGGCCTGGACGGTTCGCCAAGGCGCGACTGCCCCGCAGGCTGCCGGCGTCATCCACACCGACTTTGAGCGCGGCTTTATTAAGGCCGAGGTCATTGGCTACGACGACTACATCGAGCTCGGCGGCGAGCAGGGCGCCAAGGCCGCCGGCAAGTTGCGTATTGAGGGCAAGGACTATGTCATGGCCGATGGCGACGTCGTGCACTTCCGCTTTAACGTGTAAGGACGACGCATATGTTCAAATATGGCAAAAAAGCCGGCTACATGGGCATCGCACTGCTGGTGCTTGCGGTGCTTCCGCTGGTGGTCGCAGCGTTTGTAATCCCCAACATTGGCCCCGAGGTGGCAACGAAGTTTAACGCAGCCGGCGAGGTGACGCGATGGGGCAAGAGCTACGAGCTGCTGGCGCTACCGGTGCTCAACCTGCTGCTGAGCGTGGCGACATACTTTACGGCGGGACGTCAAGCCAAAAACAATGATGACTCCGCCGCCATGGCGCGCATCGTGTGCGAACGCTACCTGCGCAACGGTTGCATCACGGGTGTGTTCCTCAACGTGATCAACGTTTACTTTATGTACTCGGCGATTACCGGAACGGGCGTTGGCTTTGGTTTCTAGCTTGTCCTTTTAGGCAACGAGCCTGCAAGCATATTCGATGGCTGCTGCGAGGCCGCCGCTCGATCGTGGTTTAAAGACCATGTCGGCGGCGGTCTCGTTTTCGTATCCGGCGCCGCGAAGGGCGAGTGCGATGCCGGTTTCCAGGAGAAGGGGCAGGCCACGCTGGCTGGTTGCGATTGCGGCAGTCTGATTGAGCGAGCAGCTGTGCGCTTGGCATTGGATGGCAAGTTCGCCTTGCGTCGGGCAGGGGACCAGAACGGCGGCGACGCGACTTGATAGCAATGTAAATGCTGTGCGCTCATCGGACGAAAGGCATTCAGCTTCAACGACGACGAGCTTGGGCGGTGCGCTGTTTGTGCGAAGCGTGGCTCGGTACATGCGGACCGAAGAACCCGACATAGAAAACTCCTGTGTATTCGGGAAAACGTAAACTATAGTTTACGTTTATGTTCGGCTCCATTTCAAACTCGGCTGCATGGACGAACGTGCGAAACAGATTCTTGGCAGGCGGGTCGAAGAGACACGCAGAGACCTTGGTATCTCCAAGGTTGATTTTTGTGTGGCGACAGGAATCAGCCGACCCTACCTCGACCGAATCGAAGATGGGACGGCAAACTTCACGCTCAAGGTTCTATTTAAGATCGCGCCCGCACTCGGCATGACGGTGTCAGAGCTTCTCGAGGGTATCGAATAGGGGATACTCGTCGACAACTGAATTACGCCATCGGGATGCGGTCGTGGTTGACTTGGCTGTAGAACAGGCGCTGGATCTCGGCGGCATCGCGTGACTGGCCGAGTGCCCACATGGTTTTGGCCACGAGCGTCTCGGTGGACATGTCGTCGCCGCGCAAAATACCCCGATGGTCGGCGTAGGCACGGCCGACCTCATAAACGCCCAGATCGAGGCCCTCTTCGGGGACCTGCGTGGTCATAACGACGGTGCGGCCCGAATCGACCCAGCGAAAAATTGCCTCCTGAAATGACTCGCCCGACTCACCAAACTCGGGGATACCGCCAATGCCAAAGGTCTCCAGAATCACGGCGTCGTAGCTATCGGCAAGGGCGTCGAGGATGCCCGGGTTTACGCCGGGCGTGAGCTTAAGGACAAATACGCGCGGGTCGATGCTGTCGTAGAAACGCACCGGGTTTTCGCCCTGATGCGTGCCGTGGAGCCCATTGCGCACAATGCGGTCGCGGATAGTTGACGCTAATGAACGCATTAAAGCTCATGGTGCGCTGCTTGCGGGCGCGCGTGCCGGCAATGGCAACGCCGCCAAACACGATCGAGACGTCGTGTGAGTGCTCGTCGAGCGCATAGAGCAGGCTCTGGTACAGGTTGAGCTTGGCGTCGGTAAAGGGGTTGCCCATGGGCTTTTGCGAGCCGGTGAGCACGATGGGCTTGGGGCTGTCCTGGATCAGATAGGAAAGCGCTGCTGCGGTGTAGCTCATAGTGTCCGTGCCGTGTAGGATCACAAAGCCGTCGTGGTCGGCATAGCCTTCGACGATGACGTCGCGGATGCGCATCCAGTCGCTCGGGCGCTTATTGGTGCGGGCGATGTTCATGGGCTGCACGACGTCGAGCTCGCAGAGGCCCGAAATCTCGGGGACGCTCTGGGCGAGCTCCTCACCGGTCAGGGCGGGGGAGAGGCCGGTGCCGGCCGCGGTCGATGCGATGGTGCCGCCCGTGGCGATGAGAAGGATGCGCTTCATGCTGGTATTCCTATCGTATTTGCCGCCTCGAGGGCGGAGTCGTTCGGCAGTATTGTGGCACAGGGCGTCCAATGTTCAAACGTATTACATCATCTGCAACGTTTGGTAACACTTCAATTGCCGTCAAATAGGGGCCCAGGTCGTGCGTTTGCCGTGCGCTGATGGCTGCGAGGGACGAGAAACCCCATATAACGTGTACACTATGAAAGCAATTTTCGTTTATTCGCGCGGGCGGGCACCGGCTCCCCGCCAACAAGAGGGGGATTCCATGGATCAAAATGCTTCCGCAAAGGTCCTCGTACTCGACTTTGGTGCGCAGTACGGTCAGCTCATTGCCCGTCGCGTCCGCGACCTCAACGTGTATTCCGAGATCGTTCCCTGCGACATCTCGGCCGACGAGATTCGCGAGATGAACGCCTCTGCGCTCATCCTTTCCGGCGGCCCGGCTTCCGTGTATGCCGAGGACGCTCCGTCCATCGATCCTGCCATCTTTGACCTGGGCCTTCCCGTCCTGGGCTTCTGCTACGGCCATCAGATCACGGCAGTGACGCTCGGCGGCAAGGTCGGCCACTCCGAGGTGGGCGAGTACGGCCGCGCCACCATCACGCGCACGGCCGGTGCCAAGCTCTTTAACTCCACGCCCATGGAGCAGACCGTGTGGATGAGCCATCGCGACGCCGTGTCCGAGGTGCCCGAGGGCTTTACCGTTACCGCCAGCACCGACGTGTGCCCGGTTGCCGCCATGGAGTGCCCCGAGCGCAAGATCTTCACCACGCAGTTCCACCCCGAGGTCAAGCACTCCGAGTACGGTCAGCAGCTGCTGAGCAACTTCCTGTTTGAGATCTGCGGCCTGGAGCCCAACTGGAGCATGGACAACCTGGTCGAGACCATGACGGCCGAGTTCCGCGAGAAGGTCGGCGACGATCGCGTAATCCTGGCCCTGTCCGGTGGCGTCGACTCCTCCGTCGTGGCTGCGCTGGGCGCTCGCGCCGTGGGCAAGCAGATGACCTGCGTGTTCATCAACCACGGTCTGCTGCGCAAGGGTGAGCCCGAGCAGGTGGAGGAGGTCTTCACCAAGCAGTTTGACGTCGACTTTATCCATGTTCACGCCGAGGACCGTTATGCCGAGCTTCTGGCCGGCGTGACCGAGCCCGAGGAGAAGCGCCGCATCATCGGTACCCAGTTCTGGAAAGAGTTCTTCGCCGTGGCGCAGCAGCTCGAGACCGATGGCAAGCCGGTCAAGTATCTGGCTCAGGGCACCATCTACCCCGACATCATCGAGTCCGGCGCTCGCAAGACGGGTGGCAAGACGGCCACCATCAAGAGCCATCACAACCTGATCCCGTTCCCCGAGGGTGTGCACTTCGATCTCATTGAGCCGCTCGATCACTTCTTTAAGGACGAGGTCCGCGCGCTTGGTCTGGCACTGGGCCTGCCGGGTCACATCGTGTTCCGCCAGCCTTTCCCGGGTCCGGGTCTGGCCATCCGCATCATCGGCGCGGTCGACAAGGAGAAGCTCGAGATCCTCAAGAACGCCGACGCCATCGTGCGCGAGGAGCTCGACGCCTACAATCAGCGTCTGTTTGAGCAGACCGGTGAGCGCAACTCCGAGCACAGCTGCTGGCAGTACTTTGCGGTTCTGCCCGACATTAAGTCCGTGGGCGTTATGGGCGACGAGCGCACCTATCAGCGCCCGATCATCCTGCGTGCCGTCGAGTCCAGCGATGCCATGACCGCCGACTGGGCCAAGCTGCCCTACGACGTGCTGGCCCGCGTGTCGAGCCGCATCGTCGCCGAGGTCCCCGGCGTCAACCGCGTGGTGTACGACATTACGAGCAAACCTCCGGCCACGATCGTGTGGGAATAACGGGAACTGGCTTCTGAACTCGCGTTTTGGTGCTGCCGAGTACAGCCTGATACTGTTTCGGCATCGCCGCAGGACGAAGCCACCAGCGAAATAGTGGGAATAACAGCCCTCGAACCCTCTGGTTCGAGGGCTTTCTTTTTGTATCTCTACCTGGGAAAACGACCCAATTATTCCCGTCTATCCCTACTGGGCGGTACAGCGGAGTTCTCGGCGGTACGGG
>URYW01000092.1 GCA_900552145.1 uncultured Collinsella sp.
CGTCGCCGCCCGAGACAACCACGCGATCGAATTCGCGCACGTCTGCCACGGCGTCCTCGGGCTCCATGCCATCGCCGATAAAACGCATCACGACCTCGTCGCCGCCCTGTGCAAGGGCGTGCGTGAATGCGAAGATTTCATCTGAGCTGGGGCCCGATGCCGGGTTGTGGATGATAAGGCAGCGCATACTTACGTTCCCGTTCTGTGACTAACCGAGTATAGTTGTAAGGCAATGCCGATATCCTACCCGTGTTTTTCGGGCCTAACCTTATTCGATGGGTTGATATGTACATTTCCACACATCAGGCTCTACTCGACTTTTGCCAGCGCGCCCGTGAGTTCGACGCGATTGCCGTCGATACCGAGTTTTTGCGCGAGCGCACGTTCCATCCGCGTCTGTGTTTGGTTCAGATTGCCACCCCTGCCGAGAGCGTAGCGGTCGATCCCCTGGTAATCGACGACCTATCGCCGCTGGCCGAGCTTATGGCCGACGAGAGCGTGACCAAGGTCTTTCACGCGTGCTCGCAGGATATGGAGGTCATGCTCCATACCGTAGGCGTGCTGCCGCGTCCGATTTTTGACACGCAGGTGGCCGCCGCCTTTTTGGGCGAGCGCCAGCAGATTTCGTATGGCGCGCTTGTTCAGACGTTCTGCGGTGTATCGCTGCCCAAGACCGAGTCGCTGACCGACTGGTCGCGCCGCCCGCTGACCGATAAACAGATCGAGTATGCGATCGATGACGTCAAGTACCTGATCGTCGCCTATACCGAGATGATGAGCCGCCTGCGCGAGCTGGGCCGTGTGGACTGGGTG
This sequence comes from uncultured Collinsella sp., assembly GCA_900552145.1. Taxonomy (GTDB): domain Bacteria; phylum Actinomycetota; class Coriobacteriia; order Coriobacteriales; family Coriobacteriaceae; genus Collinsella. Next base: position 814 of record URYW01000092.1, read on the forward strand.
CTCGACGAGCTGCGCCCGCTGGCTGACGAGTCGCACTATCGCGCCGATCGCCACGAGGCGTTCCGCAAGGTCAAACGCATCAATTCGTGCAGCCGTTACCAGTTGGGCATCGCGCGCGAGCTCGCCGCCTGGCGCGAGGACCGCGCCGAGCGCCGTAACATCCCGCGCAAGTGGGTCATGTCCGACGACACGCTGCTTGCGCTCGTTAAGCGCAATCCCGTGCGCGTTGAGGAGTTCCGTAGCATTCGCGGTACCGATCAGTTGGGTGAGCGCGATGTGGACGGCGCGCTCATGGCCATCAAGCGCGGCGCAAGCTGCCCGCACGATCGCCTGCCGCTCATGGTGCGCGGGCATCGCCAGATCTCTCCGGAGCTGGAGAGCGTGACGGAGCTCATGTACGCGCTCATCCGCCTGGTTGCCGAGCGCTCGGGCGTGGCAACCTCGGTCATTGCCTCGCGCGATGACCTGGCCGACTATATTGACCACCCCGAGCAGAGCCCCCTGCGCGAAGGCTGGCGCTTTGAGCTTGTGGGCTCGCGCCTGGACGATCTGCTCTCCGGCAATATGGGACTCACCGTGAAGGACGGAAAGATTGAACTGTTATAGGGAAGCCTAGCCGGCTGAGTGGGTAAAATGCCTCCAACGTGTAACTCGATTCGGAGGAATTCGCATGCCCTATTACTATGGTTACGGCTTTGGTATCGACCCGCTGTACCTGCTGGTTGTTCTTGTTTGTACAGTGCTTGGCCTTGCTGCGCAGAGCTATATCAATTCGACGTACAAGACCTGGTCCAAGGTTCGCTCGGACGGCGACACGGGCGCCACGGTTGCTCGCCGCATGCTTGACGCCAACGGTTGCAATGCCGTGGGTATCAAGGGTGTCGCCGGTGAGCTCACCGACCATTACAACCCGCAGGATAACAACCTGTATCTGTCGGATGCCAACCGTTCGGGCGGTTCGGTCGCAAGCGTTGCCGTCGCCTGCCACGAGGCGGGCCATGCCGCCCAGCGTCAAAGCGGCTATGCCATGATGAAAGTACGTACCGCCCTCGTGCCGGTCGTCAACTTTACCCAGAACACCTGGACCATCGTGTTGCTCTTGGGCCTGTTTATGAACATTGCCGGGCTCACATCCCTCGCGTTGATCTTCTTCTCGTTTAGTGTACTGTTCCAACTCGTTACGCTGCCTGTCGAGATTGACGCCAGCCGACGCGCCGTGGCGTACATCGAGCAGTCGGGTATGAGTTCCAAGCAGGTCAACGGTGCCAAGAAGGTACTGACGGCCGCCGCGCTTACCTATGTTGCCGCTGCGCTCACCTCGATTATTCAGCTGCTCTATCTTATGGCTCGCTACAACAGAAACTCCAACCGATAACAAATTGGATCGCTGGGCGCCGCGGGGATTCGTGTCCCCGCGGCGCTGTACTATGTGTTGGACTTAAATTTGTGCAGGGCCGGAGCCCATGTGCACGATGACGAAAGGAGGCTGCGTGGCAGGCTGGAATCTGACCGGCAATGCCGTTTCCGCCGAGTTCGACGGTTCGGATGAGCAGGAGCGCAAGGAGCTCAGCGTGAGTCAGGCGGTAGAGATCGCTGCCGGTGCGCTCGATGCCATTCCGCAGCTGAGCGTCCTGGGCGAGGTCACGGGCTTCCGTGGTCCCAATGCCCGAAGCGGCCACTGCTACTTCCAAATCAAGGACGACTCGGCGGCCGTCGACTGCATCATCTGGAAGGGCGCCTATCTCAAGCGCACGTTCGATCTGCGCGACGGCATGCAGGTGAGCTTTAAGGGCAGCTTCAATCTCTATAAGGCCACGGGCCGCATGAGCTTTGTCGCTCGCTCGTTCTCGCTGGCGGGGGAGGGCCTGCTGCGTCAACAAGTGGCGCAACTGGCCGAAAAGCTACGCCGCGAGGGGCTGATGGACGAAGCGCGCAAACGTCGCATTCCGGTGTTCTGCTCACGCGTGGCGGTCGTTACCTCGCTTTCGGGTGCCGTAATCGACGACGTCAAGCGCACATTGCGTCGTCGCAACCCGCTCGTCGAGCTCGTTTGCGTGGGCGCCAGGGTTCAAGGCGAGGGTGCGCCGGCCGAGCTTATCGAGGGCCTGCGCCGTGCCGCCGCCGTCACGCCGGCGCCCGACTGCATCTTGCTGGTGCGCGGCGGCGGCTCCTTTGAGGACCTCATGACCTTTAATGACGAGGAGCTTGCCCGCGCGGTGGCGGCTTGTCCCGTGCCCGTGGTGACCGGCATTGGCCATGAGCCCGATACCTCGATTTGCGACATGGTGAGCGACCGTCGCGCCTCTACGCCTACGGCGGCGGCCGAATCGGTGGCGCCGGCTATGACGGAGTTGGCCGATGTGCTCGAGGCGCGCTATCAGCGTCTGGGTGCCGCGATGGCATCGATGATTGGGTCGGCCCAGGTCGACCTGGAGATGCTCGATCAGCGCGGTCGCCGTGCCTGGAATACCTATACGGCTCGCTTGGGCGATGCGCTCGATGCGGCTGCGTGCCGCCCGTGCCTCAACGACCCAACGTTTATGGTTGAGCGTCGCGAGTCTGAGCTTGCCCTGACGGCCGATCGTTTGTCCGGCGCCATAACGCGTTCGGTTGGGGCATTCCGCTCCAACTTTGAGCGTCTGCCCGAGCGCTTGATCGCAAGCACCTCAGGACTCGATGGCAAGCGCCATGCGCTCACGCTTGCGAGTTCCCGTCTGGAGCATCAGGGGCGCACGATGCTCAGCAAACCCGCGTCCGACCTGGGCCGAGCTGCCGCGTCGCTCGATGCCCTGTCGCCGCTCAAGGTGCTTGCCCGAGGCTATTCCATCGCGTACAGCGATGATGGTGTGGCTACGAGCGCCAAGACCTTTAAGCCTGGCGACGCCATTCGCGTGCGCATGGCAGACGGCAACGTGGCAGCAACGGTCAATACGGTCGAGTAGGCCGCGTTTCATAGCGATAAACCTTTAGGAAAGGAAACAGATATGGCAGAGAAGACCCCGGTCGAGCAGCTTACGTACAAGCAGGCCTCGCAGGAGCTGGAGCTCATCATCCGCAGCCTGGAGTCGGGCGACATGGAGCTCGAGGAGTCGCTCGAGAGCTATACCCGCGGCGTCGAGCTCCTCAAGAGCCTGCGCACCCGCCTGTCCGATGCCGAGCAGAAGGTCTCGGTACTCCTGAAGGACGTCGACGGCAACGACGTGCTCGCCGACGGCGAAGCCGCCAACACCGACGACAACCTTTCGTTCTAACCATCCCGACCAAATATAATTACCTTGGTCTGTGAGAAAGGAACCAACCATGTGTGATTGCATCTTCTGCAAAATTGCCAACCACGAGATCCCCTCGACCGTCGTCTACGAGGATGACCAGGTCATCGCGTTCGACGACCTCAATCCCCAGGCGCCGGTCCACACGCTCGTGAGCCCCAAGAAGCACTACAGTGACATCGCCGATAACGTGCCCGCCGAGACCATGGGCGCCATGGCCCACGCCATCCAGGAGGTCGCCAAGGCCAAGGGTCTGGAGGACGGTTTCCGCGTCATCTCCAACAAGGGCGTCAACGCCGGTCAGACCGTCATGCACTTCCACATGCACGTCCTCGGCGGCAAAAACCTGGGCGAGAACCTCATCTGAGGACGCCTCTTCCGTGCAATGAAACGGAAGCTCAGGCACCGATAACTTATATATCAACGCCAATAAACCCGAGCGCGAGGGCGTTTGGGTTTATTATTGAAGCGTATGTAACCTGGCGGCGCCACACCGCCTGTTAGTAGGGAGACACATGAACGTTCTGGTCGTCAACGCAGGATCTTCGACCCTTAAGTATCAGGTCATCGATACCAAGTCCCACAAGGTGTCCGCAAAGGGCTCCTGCGAGCGCGTCTGCTTTACCGGCGGTACCTTCACCCACGCTGCCAACGGTTCCAAGAAGGTGACCGAGAACATCGAGTTCCCCGACCACAAGGTCGCCATCGAGGTCGTCCTGAAGGACCTCGAGGCCAACGGCGTCAAGATCGAGGGTATTGGTCACCGTATCGTTCAGGGCGGCTGGTACTTTGGTGATTCCTCCCTCGTCGACGAGGACGTCCTCGCCAAGATCCGCGAGGTTGCCCCGCTGGCGCCGCTGCACAACAACCCCGAGGCCAACGTTATCGAGTACTGCCTGGAGCAGTATCCCGATCTGCCCAACGTTACGGTCTACGACACCGCTTTTCACTTCAACATGCCCGAGGTTGCCAAGACCTACGCCCTTCCCAAGGATGTTTGCGACAAGCTGCACATCCGTAAGTACGGCGCCCACGGCACCAGCTATCGCTACATCTCCAAGAAGGTCGCCGAGATGACCAACGGCGAGGCCCGCAAGGTCGTCGTGTGCCACATCGGCTCTGGTGCCTCCCTGTGCGCCATCGAGGACGGCAAGTGCATGGATACCACCATGGGCCTCACCCCGCTCGACGGCGTCATGATGGGCACCCGCTGCGGCTCCATTGACCCGGCTACCGTGTGCTACCTGCAGCGCGAGGGTGGCTACACCTTCGACGAGGTCGACGAGATGATGAACAAGAAGTCCGGTCTTTTGGCTGTGACCGGTGGCAAGACCAACGACTGCCGCAACGTCGAGGAGCTCGCCGCCGCTGGCGACCCCGAGGCGCAGCTCGCCTTCGACATGTTCGTCTACAAGATTGCCGCCAAGGCTGCCGAGATGGCCACTTCCATGTGCGGCATGGACACGCTGGTCTTCACCGCCGGCATCGGTGAGCACGCTCCGGCCGTTCGCGCCGGCGTTGCCGACCGTCTGGCCTTTATGGGCGTCAAGATGGACCATGCCCGTAACGCCCTGCGTGGCGACGGCGCTTGGTGCCTGTCTGCCAAGGATTCCAAGGTCAAGATCTTTGTCATCCCCACGGACGAGGAGTTCATGATCGCTTCCGACGTCGAGCGCATCGTCAACGGCAAGTAATTGCAAGAGGGGAGGGGCTGGACGACCAAGTGCCGTTCAGCCCCTCTTTTGCGCTCGTTGGACGATATGCCTGATAGTTATTTATTAAGCTGTGATAACTTCTTATTAACATGCGGCCGCCTTAAGGGGTCTGCGTCGACCGTATTGCACTGCAAAGGAGTCTCATGAACGTACTTGTTGTCAACGCCGGCAGCTCAAGCCTTAAATATCAGCTTTTGGATACCGATACCCGCGAGGTTTTCGCCAAGGGCAACTGCGAACGTATCGGTTCGGACATGGGCATCTTTGGCCACTCCGAGAACGGTGGCGCCAAGCAGACCGAGGAGGTCCCTTTCCCCGATCATCGCTCTGCTATCGCTCGCGTGCTCGAGGAGCTCGAGAAGACCGACTTTACGATTGATGGCATTGGCCATCGTATCGTTCAGGGCGGCTGGCACTTCGATGATTCCGCGGTCGTCGACGATGAGGTCATGGCTAAGATCCTTGAGGTGGCCCCGCTCGCTCCGCTGCACAATTACGGCGAGGCCGCGGCAATCGAATATTGCCGCGAGAAGTATCCTGAGCTGCCCAACGTGGCCGTCTTCGACACCTCGTTCCACATGACCATGCCCGAGGTCGCCTACTCCAACGCGCTGCACAAGGACGTGTTCGGCGAGTACCCCGAGCGCAAGAACGGCGCACACGGTACGAGCCACCGCTACGAGTGGATGATGGCCAAGGAGATCCTGGGCTCGCGCTGCCACCGTCTGCTTTCGTGCCATCTGGGCAACGGTGCTTCGCTTGCCGCCATTGAGGACGGCGTGTGCCGCGATACCACGATGGGCCTCACGCCGCTTGACGGCCTGATGAAGGGCAACCGATGTGGTTACATTGACCCGGCCAGCGTGTGCTACCTGC
>URYW01000093.1 GCA_900552145.1 uncultured Collinsella sp.
GCGCGTGTTCGTCGCGTCGTTCTCGAGTCACATTCATCGTTTGCAGCAGATCTGCGATGCTGCCCGCAAGTGCGGCCGTAAGGTCGTTGTGACCGGTCGCTCCATGCTCACTAACACCCGCGTGGCGCGCGAGCTGGGCTACCTCAACATCGACGACGCCGATATTATCGATGCCTTCGATATCGATAACCTGCCCGACGACAAGATCGTCGTCATGTGCACCGGTTCGCAGGGCGAGCCGCTGTCGGCCCTGTCCCGTATGGCCAACGGCGAGCACAAGACGCTTTCCATCCACGAGGGCGATACCGTCATCCTCTCGGCAACTCCCGTTCCCGGCAACGAGAAAGCCGTTCAGCAGGTCGTCAACAGCTTGGCCAAGCTCGGCTGCGACGTGTGGGATAAGAACCGTGCTCTTGTCCACGTCTCGGGCCACGGCAGCCAGGAGGAGCTTAAGCTCCTGATGGCCATGGCCAAGCCCACGTACTTTATGCCGGTTCACGGTGAGGCCGTGCATCTGCGCGCCCATGCTCAGCTGGCCCGCAAGATGGGCATCAAGGATGATCACATCTTTATCCTCGATAACGGCGACACGCTCGAGATGCGCGGTGGTATCGTCAAGCGTGGTACGCCCGTCGAGTCCGGCGTCGTCTACGTCGACGGCCTGCGTATCGGCGATACCGACCCCATCGTCCTGCGCGATCGCCAGAAGCTCGCCAATGACGGTATGGTCACGGCCGTCGCCATCGTCTCGCTCAAGCACAAGAAGATTGAGGCCATCGAGTTCTCGGGCCGCGGCGTCTCGTTTGCCATCGACGACCAGTTCTCCGAGGATGCCTCCGCGTCTATTATGAAGACGATTGAGAAGGGCAAGTTCAGCTTTACGAGCAGCGGTTCCGATGCCATTCGCAAGGCCGTGCGCGACTCGCTCTCTAACTTTATCTGGAGTCGTACGCGCGCTCGTCCGATGATCATCCCGGTCGTCATGGAGGTTTAGTTTGGCGCGCGGATCTGCACAAAACGCCAAAGGCAATAAAGCCAACAACCAACCGGCATCTGCTAAGGGTGCCGGTTCCCATCTTCGTGCCAATAAGGGCCACGAGACCGACTTCGACGATTTTGAGCCCCTGGTCGAGCCCTCGGCCAACCGCGATATCGCCGGCGTGGTCATCGCCGTTTTGGCGATTGCGTCCTTCATTGCCGTGATTTCGCCGGCGACTGCACCCGTTACGGCTGCGGTTGCCGGTTTCTACCACCTGGGCTTTGGTCTGGGCGCCTACGTGCTGCCGATCGTTATTTTGCTGTTTGCCGCCACGCTCTTTTTAGGCGAGGACTCGCCGCTCAACGTGCGCTCTGTTGCGGGCGGAGCCGTGGTCTTTATCGCCGTCGTCTCCATTCTTTCGCTGATGGTGCCGGGTACGAGTGTCTCGTGTGACCTTATGTTCACGCCGCAAAATTTGTCCGCCTCGGGTGGCTACATCGGTGCGTTTATTGCGAGTGCGCTGCAGAATGCCCTGGGTAAGCCTATCGCTATGGTAGTCCTGTTGGGCCTTGTCGTCGTGGGCTTGGTCATCATCGGCTTTTCGGTGGGTGGCGTGCTGCGCTCTGCTCGCGACCGCGCGGCCGATTTTGCCGAGCGCCGGCGTGCCGATGTCAACGCCAGCCCGTGGGGTGACGACGAAGCCCTGTCGGTGCCCGGCGTTGCCCGTCCGCACCTGAGCATTCTTCGTCAAAAGGGCTCCGCTGCTGCCGTGACCACGGTCATGGGCAACGATGTGGACCCGGTTTTGGACGATGACGACGAGGACGAGAATCCGTTTGTCGACGTGTCCGAGTCGGTTGAGGTTGAGCGCGCTAAGACGACGCTGCTGCCGCGCCGCCATGCCAAGAAGGGCAAGGCTGCGCCTAAGCTCAATACGAGTGAGCCCGACCCGTCTTGGTCCGATAGCGAGATTGAGCTCACTGAGGGCGATGACGAGGACGACGAGGCGCCGATTGAGACCGCAAAGACAACTTTGCTGCCGAGTCGCCATGCCAAGCGCGAACAGGTAACCGGCCAGCTTTCGATGGAAGACGACCCCGATAAGATTGACGAGTCCGAGCCGCCGTTTGCCGTGAATCCTGTCTCGGCAGCACCTCAGATTCCCGACTTCTTGAAGCATCCCAAGGTTGCCGATGCGCCTGCCTCGAGTGCTGTCGGATCGGCTGCGGCTAGGGATGGGGGAGCGGACGGCGGCGCCGCAGATAACGAGGGCGAAGAAGAGGATGGCCTTAAGCTTCCGCCACTCGAAATCCTGCATGCCAACCCGCAGTCGGCGTCCTCCGCGTCTTCTGACAAGGAGCTGGAACAGACTGCCGAGTCGCTTCAGTCCACGTTGCTTGAGTTTGGCCGCAGTGCCCGCGTGGTCGGCTGGATCGCCGGCCCCACGGTGACGACCTTTAAGCTGCAACCTGGCGAGGGCGAGCGCGTGAGCAAGATCTCGAGCCTCGAGGACGATATCGCGCTTTCGCTCGCTGCCCAGTCGGTGCGTATCTTTGCCCCGATCCCCGGCACCTCGCTCGTGGGCATCGAGATCCCCAATCGCAAGCGCCAGAACGTCAACCTGGGCGACGTGCTGCCCTATGTGAAGGGCGGTCCGCTCGAGCTCGCAATCGGGCGCGATGCCGAGGGCACGCCGGTCGTCGCCGACCTTGCCAAGATGCCCCACCTGCTGATCGCCGGTACCACTGGTTCCGGTAAGTCGGTGATGATCAACTCCATCATCACGACCCTGCTCATGCGCGCGCTTCCCGAGGACGTTCGCTTGATCATGGTCGACCCCAAGCGCGTCGAGCTTGCGGGCTATAACGGCCTGCCGCATCTTTATGTACCGGTCGTTACCGAACCCAAGCAGGCCGCGAGCGCTCTGCAATGGGCCGTGTCCGAGATGGAGCGTCGCCTGAAGGTCTTCGAGCGCCTTAACGTGCGTAAGATCTCGACCTACAACGAAAAGCAGGCCGCCGGCGAGTTTGAGCATTACGACAACCCGCCGCAAAAGATGCCCTACCTGGTCATCATTATTGACGAGCTTTCGGACCTGATGATGGTTGCCGGCAAGGACGTCGAGGCGTCGATTGTGCGTATCGCCCAGCTGGGCCGTGCCGCCGGAATACATCTTATCGTGGCCACGCAGCGCCCCAGCTCCAACGTGGTGACGGGCCTTATCAAGGCCAACATCACCAACCGCATCGCCTTTAACGTCGCCACGGGTATCGACTCGCGCGTCATCATCGACCAGATGGGTGCCGAAAAGCTTACCGGTTTGGGCGACATGCTGTTCTCCAAGGTCGACTGGGGCAAGCCTCGCCGTATTCAGGGATGCTTTGTTTCGGATGATGAGATCAACGAGATTGTCGAGTTCGTCAAGTCGCAGAGCGAGCCCGACTACCACGAGGAGATTCTGTCTGCCGTGGCGCCCGCTTCCATGTCCATGGCGGGTGGCGGCGGTATTGTCCGCACCGGAGTAGCCGAGCCGCAAGACGATGATCCGCTCATTTGGGAAGCCGCCCATATTGTGGTGGAATCGCAGCTTGGCTCCACATCTGGCCTGCAACGTCGTCTGAAGGTTGGCTATGCGCGTGCCGGGCGTATTATGGACATGCTGGAAGAAAAGGGTGTCGTCGGCCCGCCCGACGGTTCCAAGCCGCGCGAGGTCCTGTTGGACGAGGAGGGGCTTGCCGCGCTGGAATCTGTCGACGCCGAGATGGCACGTGAAGATCGTGAGTTTGGAGGATTCTGATGGCTGCACGCTTTGGTGACATGCTGCTCGAGCAGCGTCGCCGAATGGGCCTTTCCATTCAGCAGGTCGCCAACACCATCAAAATCAGGCCGCAGATCATCGAGTTTTTCGAGACCGGTAACTTTGCCTCGATGCCGCCGCGCGGCTATGCGCAGGGCATGATTTCGAGCTATGCTCGCTTTTTGGGCCTCAATCCGCGCGAGGTCGTCAATGCCTACTTTGACGACCTGATGGCATACGAACGCGAGACGTCCCAGCAGGGCGGTCGTTTTCAGGACGCCGCCGGCTACGTCAATTCGCGTTCCTCGGTCGATAACGGGCGCTTCCTGATGGTTCAGGGCGGTCGTTCGACCCGCTATGGACAGCGTCCTCAGCAGGCCGGTTATATTACCGAGACGGGTTCGGGCGAGGAGATTCGCTCACAGCGTGACCGGTTCCGCAGTACGCCGATGCCCGAGGACCGTGCACTTCCCGCTGCCCGCGGCGTGGCGCGTGACCCTCGTGCCGGCTACGGCGACGGCGGCTATTCCGATCGCGGTTACCGTGGTGCCTCTATGGGACGCTCTCGCGGTGGCTATGCGGATGCCGATACCACGCAGGTGACGCCGCGTCTTCGCTCTCAATCACAGCCGTATGGCCAGCGCTCTTCGGCTTCGCGTTCGGGCCAGCGTGGCTATCAAGGCCGCGGTGAGCTTGCGCCCCGCTCGGGTCAGCGCAGCCTTCAGGGCCAGGGCGGCTATCGCGGCCGTTCCGATAGCAATCGCGGTCGTATGCCTCAGGGAGGCGGCCGCAGCAGTTCCGGTCGTGGACGCGGCGGATCACGTACTCCTCAAAACAACGGGCTCGATCCGCGTATCGTCTACGCCGGCATCGGTGCCGTTGTGCTGCTGTTGATTGTGCTCATCGTGGTGCTTCTGCGTGGCTGCGCATCTTCGGCGCCCGGGAACACGCCCGAGACGCCCACTGCTACCAAGATGACGACCAAGAAGTCTTCTAAGAAGACCGAAACGGTCGACGAGGACGATGACACCGATGAGGCGACGGATGAGTCGACTGATTCGGACGCTACCAAGACGACGGCCAAGAAGGAAGAGAACGAGGTCACGAAGGTCAAAGTCTCCGTTGCCAAGGGAAAGACCGCGTGGATTGAGGTCAAGGTTGACGGCAAGTCGGTCTATGGCGCCCAGGCGACTGGCCCCTTTGAGCAGGAGTACACGCCCGAGTCTTCGATCGAGATCACCACGTCCAAGCCTTCCGATGTCACCGTTACCAAGAACGGTGAAAAGGTTCGTTACGATACCAAGACCTCGGGCGTGGCGCGTGTGACGATCACCGTTCCCAAGAAGGAGACGTCTGATTCCGAGAATGGTGAAAGTTCTGATGGTACCGACACCACCGATGGTACCGATACCACCGACGGTACCGATGCCCAGTCCACGGATGGCGCCGATACCGCAACTGACGGTCAGACACCCACCGATTCTACCGACAATTCGTACGATAGCTACTAGGCCGCTCGTACGCGAAAGGAAACATCATGGCTAAAGATTCCAGCTTCGACGTCGTGTCCGAGGTCAACATGCAAGAGGTCGATAACGCCTTTCAGCAGACCACGCGCGAGATTTCCCAGCGCTATGACCTTAAGGATTCCGGCGCCACGATCGAGCTTTCGAAGGGCGACAAGCTCTTTACGATCAACGCCCCGGCCGACTTTGTCTCCAAGCAGATTGTCGACGTGCTGAGCTCCAAGCTCATCAAGCGCGGCATCGACCTCAAGGCCGTCTCGTGGGATGCTCCGCAGGCGGCATCGGGCGGCACCGTGCGCGTGCTCGGCCATATCGTCGAGGGTATCGACCAAGCGACCGCCAAGAAGATCAACAAGGACATCAAGGACCAAAAGCTCAAGGTCAAGGTGACCATCGAGGCCGACAAACTGCGTGTTTCCTCTGCTTCGAAGGACGCGTTGCAGTCCGTGATCCAGTTCCTGCGCGACCAGGACTACGGCCAGCCGCTGCAGTTCACCAACTACCGCTAATATCAATCGAAAGGACCGCTCTCCAACATGGATACACCGTTGGGCTCCGTGCTCTACATCACCCTCGGGTGCGCTAAGAACGAGGTTGACACTGACCGCATGCGTTCTCTTTTGACCGCCGCGGGCTACGAGGAGGCATTCGACCCGCAGGATGCCGATATCGCCATCGTCAATACTTGCTCGTTCCTCGCCTCCGCAACGTCCGAGAGCATCGAGACCACGCTCGAACTCGCCAACGAGGTTCAGGACGGCGTTCGTTCTTGCCCCATCGTCATGTGCGGCTGCGTGCCGTCGCGCTATGGCGATGACCTACCTGACGAGCTGCCCGAGGTCGCTGCCTTTGTGAAGGCCGACGAGGAGGACGGCATCGTGGCGGTCATCGATGGCGTGCTGGGTGTCGAGCGCGAGATTGCAGCCTATATCCCGCAGGTCAAACGTACCGTCGAGGGTGCTGTCGCCTACGTCAAGATTTCCGATGGCTGCAACCGCTTCTGCAGCTTCTGCATGATTCCCTACATCCGCGGCCGCTATCATTCGCGCAATGCCGAGAGCATCATCTCCGAGGTGCGCGCCCTGGTTGCCGGCGGTGTGCGCGAGCTCG